>CACZBP010000094.1 GCA_902779495.1 uncultured Bacteroidia bacterium | reverse complement strand
CCTGCGCCCAGCAGGACGATGAGCATAAATATGCCCCAGGCTACGGCGAAACCCGTCAGCGCGACGCGCATCTTGTTGCGCCGCACCGATTCCCATATCTCTGTGAAAAGGTCGCGTATCATTTCATTATGGTGCTGGCCCCGAAGGGGGAGTTGCCGGGGATTTCCTCTCCGCCGATTATACCGTCTTTTATATGTATTATGCGCCTGGTGGAGTTGGCCACGCCGCTTTCGTGGGTCACCACGATTATGGTCATCCCTTCATCGCGGTTGAGGTCAGTCAGCAGCTGCATCACCTCGAGGCTGGTCCTGGAGTCGAGGGCGCCGGTGGGCTCGTCGGCCAGTATAATAGATGGTCGCGTGATGAGCGCGCGTGCTATGGCAACGCGCTGCTTCTGGCCGCCGGACATCTCGTTGGGATAGTGGCCCGCCCACTCCTTAAGTCCAAGACGTTCAAGGTATTCCATCGCCATAGTGTGGCGCTTGTGGCGGGAGATGCCCTGGTAGAAAAGGGGCAGCTCCACGTTCTCCACCGCCGTCTTGAAGGCAATCAGGTTGAAGGACTGGAAGATGAAGCCTATCTTGGCGTTGCGGTAGACCGCCGCCTCCTTTTCGCTCAGGTCCTTTATGAGCCTGCCGTCAAGGTGGTAGGTGCCGCTGTCGTAGTTGTCCAATATGCCCAGGATGTTCAGCAGGGTGGACTTTCCCGAGCCGGATGCGCCCATTATCGAGACGAATTCTCCCTTGTCGATGTCCAGGTTGACGCCTTTGAGGACGTGCAGCGGCTGCGCGCCTTCGTAGGTCTTGTTGATGTCCCTCAGCTCAATCAGCATAGTGTGATAGTTTACTAATACACTGCAAAGGTAATAAAGATTTTTGATTTCCAACAAATATTGTGCAATTTTTTTGAATATTGACTAACTTTGCCGCGGTTATGTCAGTTACGCCGAAAAAATATCTGGAAGATATCCACAGCAAGATGTCTGCGGGAGGGCACACGGGAGGAATCCTGGCGCTGAGCCCCCTCGCGGTTTTCCTTGTTGTTTACCTGGTATCTTCGCTTGTTGCGGGCGACTTCTACAAGGTCCCTGTCGCCGCCGCCTTCCTGGTCGCATCGGTCTATGCCCTGTGCATCAGCAAGGGCGGTTCCCTGGATGACCGGGTCGCGGTGTTCTCTGAGGGGGCCGGCAACAAGACCGTGCTGCTGATGCTGTGGATCTTCGTCCTTGCCGGAGCCTTCGCTTCGACCGCAAAGGATATAGGGGCGATAGACGCCACGGTGAATCTCACCCTTCACCTTCTCCCCGGAAAGATGATCCTCGCCGGCCTGTTCCTTGCAGCCTGCCTTGTCTCGATGGCCGTGGGAAGCAGCGTGGGTACGATAGTGGCCCTGGTGCCGATTGCCTCGGGCATAGCCTCCGGAAGCGGTATGCCTCCCGCAATGGTGACTGCCGTAATCGTGGGCGGCGCCTTCTTCGGGGACAACCTTTCCTTCATATCCGACACGACCATAGCGGCCACCAAGCTGCTCGGCTGCTCGATGTCCGACAAGTTCAAGGCCAACATATGGATAGCCGGCCCTGCCGCCGTCGCGGTGTTTGTCATATATATATTCTTAGGATTCAATATGGACGCCGCAGCCACCCCCGGGGCCATAGAATGGGTGAAGACCCTGCCGTACCTGCTGGTCATCGTCCTGTCGGTGTGCGGAATCAATGTGCTGCTGGTCCTGACCGCGGGCATCCTGGCCAATATGCTGATTGGCTTTGTCGGCGGGCATTTCGACTGGCTTGGCTTCCTGAATTCCATAGGCGGGGGAATAGCCTCGATGGGCGACCTTATAATAGTGACGATGCTTGCCGGCGGAATGCTGGAAGTCATACGCTATAACGGTGGCCTTGAGTACCTTATGCGCCTTTTCGGCCGCAGGGTTAAGGGCAAGAGGGGAGCGGAAGCGGGCATCGCCGGCCTGGTGAGCCTTGCGAACCTGTGCACGGCCAACAACACGGTAGCGATTATCTCCACTGGCCAGATGTCCAGGGAGATAGCCTCCCGTTACGGCCTTGACCCCAGGAAGGTCGCGAGCATCCTCGACACCTTCTCCTGCATAGTCCAGTGCGTCATTCCCTATGGCGCCCAGATGCTTATGGCCTCGGGCCTTGCAGGCGTGTCTGCATTCGCCATAACCAAGTATCTTTATTACCCCGCGGTGCTGGCCGTGGTTGCTGTTTTGTCGATTCTTTTAAGATATCCGAAAAAGTTCTCTTGAATTCAGGAAATTTTGTTATTTTTGTGGAAATAACACTAGAGAAGGTATGAAACCTAAATTCCTGAAACTATTCCTGGTGGCCGCTACATTAGTGTTTGCCTCCTGGACGGTCGGCGCCCAGAACAAGTGGGCTCTCAAGACCAACCTCCTTCACGATGCCACTCTGTCAGCGAACCTTGCAATTGAATATGCATTCGCGCCCAAGTGGTCCATTGAGATTTCCGGCAGTTTCCATCCCGAGCAGCTCAAGCTTGGCAACGTGCGCCTGGCGCACTGGGCGGTCCAGCCTGAAATCAAGTACTGGCTCTGCGAGCGTTATCAGGGCTTCTTCCTCGACCTTCACGCTGTGGGCGGTTCCGCCTCCGTGGGTTGTTTCCCCCTGGACTTCTCCAAGCTCCCCGGCGGAGTGGACCTCAACACCTATCTGGTGGAGCCCTGGTTCATCGGCGGCGGTCTGGGATTAGGTTATGACGTAGTCCTCTCCCGCCACTGGAACCTCGAGTTCGAGCTCGGCCTGGGCTATGCCTACATCTATGGCAGCGACTACGAGATGATAAAGAATGTCGACGGCACTCTTTCCAAGCCCGAGAAGCCCTATTACACAGGTGCTTACCTCTTCCCCGGCCCCATCCCGACCAAGCTTGCCTTAACCGTCATGTATATATTCTAAAAAGGCTGCACTATGAAAAAGATATTGATTATCGCTCTTTCCCTTGCACTGGGATTCACTGCCAGCGCACAGGTCCTTGCCAACCTCGGCGTGACGGATGTGACAATGACCCACGAAGGCTATGATATGACGGTCCAGATGACTGTTGACCTCTCCACCGTCCTCCCTTATTCCAACACAGCCGTAACCCTCGTCCCCATCATCTTCAAGGGCGAGACCGCTGCAGAGCTCAAGCCTATGGGCGTCTACAGCCGCGGCCGTTTCTATTCCATCGCCCGTGCCGCCCGCACCAGCGAACCCTTTGCCGCAGAGGAGCTGAAATATCTCGACTCCAAGGCTCCCACCGCCCTCAAATATAAGGACGTTATTCCTTACGAGGATTGGATGGACGGTTCCCGCCTGAGGATAGACGCCCGCATCACCGGCTGCTGCGACAAGCCCCAGGAGACCGAGACAGGCTATATCCTTGCGGAATATGTAGAACCCGAACCTCCGGCCCCCGTCATCATAGAGTTCGTCCCGAACTACATCTATGTCCAGCCCGACGCCAATGTCCAGGCCAAGGAGCGTTCCGTCTCCGGCGAGGCATTCGTCATCTTCCGTTCCGGAAAGACCAACCTCGAGCCCGGCTATGAGAACAACCAGGCCGAACTCGACAAGATCAAGGCCACCATCGACTCCGTCCGTATGGACAACGACATAATGATCACCAAGGTCACCCTGCGCGGCTATTCCTCTCCCGACGGCAAGTATGCCAACAACGAGAAGTTCGCCAAGCAGCGCACCGAGACCCTGAAGGAATATGTCTCCGGCCTCTATCCTATGCCCGACGACATCTGGGCCACGGAATTTGTAGCCGAGAACTGGGAAGGCCTGCGCAAGGCTGTCGAGGAGTCCGACCAGATCGGTTCCAAGGAGAAGATCCTTGCCCTGATCGACTCTGATGCAGCCCCCGACAAGAAGGAAGCCCGCCTGAAGGCCAACTTCCCCAAGGACTATAAGTACATATCCACCAAGATATTCCCGACCCTGCGCCGCACCGACTACAAGGTGAACTTCACGGTCCGCAGCTATACCACCGTCGAGGAAGTCCGCCAGATCCTCCGCACCAAGCCCTGGAACCTCAGCATAGAGGAATTCTTCCTCGCCGCCAAGGACCTCAAGCCCGGTACGGCCGAGTTCAACAATGTCTTCGCGACCGCTGCCAAGGTCTTCCCCTTCGACGAGATAGCCAACATCAACGCTGCCAACGCCTTTATGGCCTCCAAGGACCTCAAGGCCGCCGAAAGGTACATTAACCGTATGGGTGACAGCACCGTGGCCAAGTACACCAAGGGTGTCTTCAAGGCCCTCTCCGAGGACTTCGAAGGAGCCAGGACCCTGTTCAAGGCAGCCGAAGCCGAAGGCCTCAAGGAAGCCTCCCAGGCCCGTTCCCTCGTCGACCTTATAATTGAGCAGCGCGCCACTTTGAATTTGTAGGGTTTTTTACTAACTTTGCGCTGCAATTTTGCAAATCTTAAACTTTATTTATAAAAATGAGAATTCTTCAAGTGACAGGTAGGGAAATCCTCGACTCCAGGGGAAATCCCACCATTGAGGCGGAAGTCCTCCTCGAATCCGGTGTTATCGGTGTAGCAGCAGTTCCTTCAGGAGCATCCACAGGTGAAAACGAGGCTCTCGAGCTTCGTGACGGCGACCCCAAGCGCTATGGCGGCAAGGGCGTCCTCAAGGCAGTTGCCAACATCAACGACAAGATTGCTCCCGCAATCGTCGGTATGTGCGCAATCGACCAGAGGGCCATTGACAAGGCCATGATCGAGCTTGACGGCACCCCCACCAAGAGCAATCTCGGAGCAAACGCCATCCTTGGCGTCTCCCTGGCAGTGGCAAAGGCAGCAGCCGAATATCTCGGCATTCCCCTTTACAGGTATATCGGCGGCACCAATGCCTATGTCCTCCCTGTCCCTATGATGAACATCATCAACGGCGGAGCACATTCTGACGCCCCCATCGCTTTCCAGGAGTTCATGATCCGTCCCGTGGGCGCTTCCTCAGAGGCTGAGGCAGTGCGCATCGGCGCCGAGGTCTTCCACGCCCTGCAGAAAGTGCTCAAAGGCCGCGGCCTGAGCACCGCAGTCGGCGACGAAGGCGGTTTCGCTCCTTCACTGAACGGCATTGACGACGCTCTCGACTGCATCATCGCAGCCATCAAGAACGCCGGCTACGAGCCCGGAAAGGATGTCACCATCGCTATGGACTGCGCCGCTTCCGAGTTCTGCTTCAAGGAAGGTGACACCTTCTACTATGACTACAAGCAGCTCAAGGGCGGAAAGAAGAAGGACCCCAACGGCAAGAAGCTCACCACCGAGGAGCAGATAGCCTACCTCGAGCAGCTCATCACCAAGTACCCTATCGACTCCATCGAGGACGGCCTCAGCGAAGAAGACTGGGAAGGCTGGGTGAAGCTCACCAAGGCCATCGGCGACCGCTGCCAGCTCGTGGGTGACGACCTCTTCGTGACCAACGTCAAGTATCTGCAGAAGGGTATCGAGATGGGTGCAGGCAACTCCATCCTCATCAAGGTGAACCAGATCGGTTCCCTCACCGAAACCCTCGACGCCATCGAGATGGCCCACCGTCACGGCTACACCACCGTCACTTCCCACCGTTCCGGCGAGACCGAGGACACCACCATCGCTGACATCGCTGTAGCAACCAACAGCGGCCAGATCAAGACCGGTTCCCTCAGCCGCACCGACCGCATCGCGAAGTACAACCGCCTGATGAAGATCGAACTCGATCTCGGCGAAGAGGCCCGCTACGGCTACAAGAAGCTTCGCTAACAGCCTCGCCCCCCTGAAAAGCCGGCCCGGGACCCCCTCGGCCGGCTTTTTGCGTCCCCCGCCGGATTCCCCCCGGCCGCCTTTTTGCGTTCCGCCGACCCCACAAAGGCCCTTACTGCCCGGCAGATTGCCTGGACCTGCCAGAAAAACGGCCTCCTGATGGCAGGTCCCTTTGAGTGGTGGGGGTACCTTGCACTTTTTGGGGCGTTTTTGAACGAGGTCCCCGGTGTGGGAGGGGGTACCTTGCACTTTTTGAGGTGTTTTTGAACGAGGTCCCCGGTGTGGGAGGGGGTACCTTGCACTTTTTGGGGCGTTTTTGAACGAGGTCCCCACAAAGGCCGGACAGAACTCGACGGGCTGCGCCCGTAAACTCGAGTCCGGCTGTCGGTCATCCTGCTGACGCAGGACCGTGCCCTGCACAAGGCTCACGCACGCCCCCGCACAAAGCCCCTTCCATTCCCGTCAATTCACTCAGGCCCTTACTGCCCGGCCGACAGAGCTCCGAGTCCGGTAAGAATCATTTTTTTATGACGTTCCTTGACGGTATGTTGGGGTTTTTTGCATATATTTGTAAATTAAACATCATTTAATTATGAGATTCTATTATCCTGTAGTAGCGTTAATCCTCGTCTTTCTGGTTTCATGCAATCCTTCAACCGAAAAGTCGGAGCCTTCTCTGACTCAGTCTGAAGACCCTATCACCCAAAAAGAGAGCGAAAGAATAGAGATCAGTCAGTCGACACTTCAGCTCAAGGAGGGCCAGACAGCGGTTTTAGCAGCGACAGTTTATCCGCTGTCGGCAAATCAGGAGGTGTCATGGAAAAGTAGTGATATTGGTGTAGCAATGGTTACTGACGGTACAGTTTACGCTATGCGTGCGGGTAAAGCAACAGTTACAGTAACAAGTCTTGCTTTTGGACAGTCGGCGGTTTGCTCCGTGACAGTGATTCCGAGTGAAGAACCTTCCGTGACATATGATGCATCTAGCGTTTCCGCAATTGGCGCAATACTGGCAGGAAAGGCAAATCTCGGCTCGACTATGTCTTCCGATCTTGTCCTGGGGATGATGATATCCACATCCGCAGGAATGCTTCCGACAAATTCGACTAAGGTCGTGGCTGAAGAGATAGGTGCAGATTACACATATTCCATTTATTACGGCGGTTTGGAGCCAGGAGCGACTTACTATTATCGAAGTTATATATCTCAAGGGGGAGTTGATACCTATGGTGAAATCAAATCCTTTCAGACCTTGTACCCAATTATTGAAACTCTTGAACCAGAAGAGGTTACTTCTAGGAATGCTGTCCTTAAAGGAAAAGCAAACATATCTGCTGATGACAAGAAACATTTAACGATTACCCATGGATTTATGCTTAACCACGGGTATGTTCCTGCAAATATAGATTATGAGACGGGGATTATTTCTGTCCGGAAACAACTCGCCTCAAATCAAAAGCACGAATGCTATGCAACAGTGACCGTCGATGGCGTCAGTTACGACGGTGATGTCAAAGAGTTTTATACCCCTGCTATAGGCGTAGAAAGCCTAACACTAAGTGCTAGTTCTTTACAGATTGAATTTAACCAGAAAACGACTCTCACCGCTACCATCCTACCTGCAGATGCTTCACATAAGGATATAACCTGGTCTTTTAATGGTTCGGATGCCATTTCACTCGTTAAAAATGACAAGGCAACAGGGACTATTACAATCCTTGGCAGTACGCCTGGCACAGCTACTATCAGTGTAAGGACTTTGGACGAGGCTTTCAAGGCAGAATGTGAGTGTAAAGTGGTTGGAATAAAGGGCCCTGGTGATATGAAGCTCGTGCAAGGGGATAAGGTTCAGATTGAAACTACTGTGTTCCCTGAATTCGATATTAAGTATTCATCGAGTGATAACGAGGTAGCCATTGTCGACGATAATGGAACGCTATTGGCCGTGGATTCAGGGGAAGCATCAATAACGATTAGCGGGAATGGATATAGCTATTCCTTCAAAGTGTCCGTTTCAAAAAAGATAGAAACTTCCGGTGCTGTTGATATGGGGCTTTCTGTCAAATGGGCGGCAGTCAATCTCGGGACAGATACATATAGAGAAGGAGGAAAAAGATTTCACTGGGGCGGTACCTATACTCCAGGTTCAAGTTCATGGGCAGGTTATATCTGGTATGATACAACTACTAAAACAATTACCAAGTACAATGGAACCGATAAAAAAGTATTCCTTGATCCTGAAGATGACGCTGCCACTGTGTTATTGGGCGATGGTTGGCGCACACCTACGCAAAAAGAAGTAGAAGACCTCATTTCAGGGTGTTATTGGGAGAAACCTAAATCATATTCATCGGTATTATATTGGGTTGCGACAAGTAAAACAACCGGTAAATCTATTGCTTTTTATGTCAATTCTCCAGACACATATGGGGAGAGGACCCAAGGCGGGACAAGATATTGGACAGCTTCTATTTTTACAGATATTTTATTTCCGGAAAACGCGGTTACTTTACAATTCCCGAAATTTTATAGTAATCTAGAGGACCCCAGAATAAGTGACGACCCTCGGCATCATGAGTTTTACATACGTCCGGTCAAGGATTAGAATTGTGCAGTAGGAATATTCCCGTCTTTTGACTATATTTGTACTCTAAGCAAAAACCTGAACTGATATGTCTGAACTCAAGGGACGTATTTCGCAGATAATAGGGCCGGTGGTCGATGTGCATTTCGACCTGGAGGGCCAGGAGCAGAAGGAGTTGCCGCGCATCCACGATGCGCTGAGGATTGCCCGCGCGGACGGAAGGCAGCTCGTGGTCGAGGTGCAGCAGCACGTCGGCGAGGACACGGTGCGCTGCGTGGCGATGGACTCCACCGACGGCCTGCGCCGCGGGATGGAGGCCGTGAGCCTCGCTTCGCCCATCTCGATGCCCGTCGGGGCGCAGATCCGCGGCCGCGTGCTGAACGTGACCGGCGATGCCATCGACGGCCTCGGAGGCCTGTCCGACGAAGGCGCCCTCCCCATACACCGTGACCCTCCCAAGTTCGAGGACCTCACGACCTCGCAGGAAGTCCTCTTCACCGGCATCAAGGTCATAGACCTGCTGGAGCCCTATCTGAAAGGCGGAAAGATCGGCCTTTTCGGAGGCGCCGGCGTGGGCAAGACCGTGCTTATCAAGGAGTTAATTAACAATATCGCCAAGCGCCACAACGGCTTCTCGATATTCGCCGGCGTAGGCGAGCGCACCCGCGAAGGCAACGACCTCCTGCGCGAGATGATAGAATCCGGCGTCATCCGCTATGGCGACGAGTTCGTCAAAGGGATGGAAGAAGGCAAATGGGACCTATCCAAGGTCGACAAGGACGAGCTCCGCAAGTCCCAGGTGGCTATGGTGTTCGGCCAGATGAACGAGCCGCCGGGAGCCCGCTCCAGCGTGGCCCTCTCCGGCCTGACGATGGCAGAGTCCTTCCGCGACAGCGACACCGGCGAAGGCCCCAGGGATATCCTGTTCTTCATAGACAACATATTCCGTTTTACCCAGGCCGGAAGCGAGGTCTCCGCCCTCCTTGGCCGTATGCCCTCCGCCGTGGGCTACCAACCCACACTGGCCAGCGAAATGGGTCAGATGCAGGAGCGCATCACCTCCACCAAGAACGGCTCAATCACCTCTGTGCAAGCAGTTTACGTCCCCGCGGACGACCTCACGGACCCCGCCCCGGCAACGACCTTCTCCCACCTGGACGCAACGACCGTCCTGAGCCGAAAGATAGCCGAGCTGGGCATATATCCCGCCGTGGACCCGCTGGACTCCACCTCCCGCATCCTCGACCCCAACGTGGTCGGGAAGCATCACTACGACACCGCCCAGAGGGTGAAGCAGATCCTTCAGCGCAACAAAGAGCTCCAGGACATAATCTCCATCCTGGGTATGGACGAACTCTCCGACGAAGACAAGCTCACCGTGAACCGCGCCCGCAGGGTACAGCGTTTCCTTTCGCAGCCCTTCTTCGTGGCCGAGCAGTTCACCGGCGTTCCCGGAGTGATGGTGGACATAGAAGACACCATAAAAGGCTTTGACATGATCCTTGACGGCGAAGTGGACCACCTGCCTGAGCAGGCCTTCCTCAACGTCGGCACGATCGAAGATGCAATAAAGAAAGGAGAGGAAATTCTCTCACGCGCGAAATGATAGACCTCATCATACTGTCCCCGGAGCGGACGCTTGTCCACGAGCAGGTGCACAATGTCACCCTCCCCAGCGTGCAGGGCCCCTTCCAGGTCCTCCACGGCCACGCACCCATAGTGGCCGCCCTGGAGAAGGGCGTCGTCAGCTATCTGGGCAATGACGGCCTGCAGGCGGTGGAGATATCCTCCGGCTTTGCCAAGGTCGAAAACGACACCGTCACCGTATGCATTGAATGAGAAGGCTGGCCCTCATATTGCTCCTTATCCTCTGCCCGCTTGCAGCTGCGGCCGAGGATTTCGAAGTGTCCGAAATCATCTTCGAGCACATAGGAGATTCGTATGAGTGGCACCTGTGGGGCGCGGGCGAAAGGGCGGTTGCGATTCATCTTCCCGTCATAGTCCGCAGCAAGACCTCCGGCTGGCACGTCTTCAGTTCGAAGCATCTCGAGGCGGGGGAAGAATATGAAGGCTTCCGCATATCCCGCGAAAGCGGCAAAGTTGTGGAAATTGTTGATGGGCAGGAGGTTAAGCCTTTTGATATATCCATCACCAAGAATGTCCTCTCTCTGATTCTGAGCAGCATACTGCTGGCCGTCCTGGTGCTTCTTGCCGCCAGGTGGTACCGCCGCCACGACGTGGAGAACGAGGCTCCTTCGGGCCTTGCCGCCCTGCTGGAACCGCTGGTGCTGATGGTCCACAATATGGCAAAGGAGAATATCGGCGAAGACTACAAGCGCTATTCGCCATTCCTTTGCACGGCCTTCTTCTTTATCCTGCTGAACAACTTCCTCGGCATCGTGCCCTTCTTCCCGGGCGGAGCCAACCTCACCGGAAACATCGCCGTGACTATGGTCCTCGCCCTTTGCACCTTCCTGACTGTCAACCTCTTCGGCACGAAGCACTACTATAAGGAGATATTCTGGCCCGATGTCCCGGCTTTCCTCAAGCCCATAATGCCGGTCATCGAGGTCTTCAGCGCCCTGGTGAAGCCCATCTCCCTGACCATCAGGCTTTTCGCCAATATGCTCGCAGGCCATATCCTCATCCTCAGCCTGGTGTGCATAATATTCATAATGTACAAGTTCGGCCCCGTTCTCTTCGGCTCGATGACCGTGATTTCGGTGCTGTTCGGCCTCTTCATGGACCTGCTGGAGTGCCTTGTGGCATTCATCCAGGCATATGTCTTCACTATGTTGTCATCAATCTATATAGGCCTTTCAAGAGAAAAATAAACAATTAATATCCACTCAGTTATGTTAGCAATCATCATTCTTCAGAGCGTAGCGCTCAGCAAAATCGGAGCAGCCTTCGGAGCAGCCATCGCGGCCTTCGCAGCAGCTTTCGGCATCGGCATGATAGGCAAGTCCACGATGGAATCCATCGCTCGCCAGCCCGAGTCCGCAGGCAACCTCCGCACCGCGATGATCATCGCGGCCGGTATGATAGAGGGCGCGGCCCTTTTTGCAATCATCGTCTGTGTGCTTGTCCTGTTCGTAGGCTGATATGAACCTCGTTACTCCCGACGGCGGACTCCTTTTCTGGATGACGCTGATCTTCCTGCTTCTTTTCTTCATTCTCGCCCGCTTCGGTTTTCCGATAATCACGGGGATGGTGGAGAAGCGGAACCGCCATATTGACGAGTCCCTGAGGCTCGCCCGGGAGGCGGAGGAGAGGATGAACAGCCTCGCCAAGGAGCAGGAAAAGCTCCTGGAAGACACCCGTAAGGAACAGACCCGCATCCTCCACGAGGCGGCCAAGACCAAGGAGCACATAATCGCCGAGGCCAAGACGGAAGCGTCCGAGGAAGCGGCTATGCTGCTTGCCAAGGCCAAGACCGAGATCGCGGCCGAGAAGGAAAGCGCCCTGAGGGATATCCGCAAGGAAGTGGCCCTGCTTTCCGTGGACGTGGCTGAAAAGGTTATGCGCGAGAAGCTCTCATCGGACAAGGAGCAGGTGCTGTATATAGACCGTCTCATTGACGAATTCGTGACCAAGCAGAAGAGGACGTGACACAGGGACTGATATCATCGCGCTATGCCAGGGCGCTCCTTGCCTTCGCCGACATTAACGGCGAAGCGGACAGGGTGTGCCGTGAGGCCCAGGTCCTGGAGAGTGCGATAAGGGAAGTTCCTGAGATCCAGAAGATTGTGACCGACCCTGCCGCGGTGTCCGACACGGAGAAGATGACGATCCTGCGCTCGGCACTTCGCTCCGGCGAGATGTCCCTCACTATGGAACGCTTCCTCGGCCTTGTCCTTCACAACAGGCGTGAACACGAGCTCCGCTTCATCCTCCACACCTTCACGGTCATATATTACAAGAGCCGCGGCATCAGTTTCGCCTCCGTCACGACGGCGGTCCCAGCTCCGGCCAGGCTGATGGAGCGCATCGGCGCCTCGATGGAGAAAGCAGTCCACGGCGAGGTGGTCCTCAGCGCCGAGACCGACCCGTCGATAATAGGCGGCACTGTCATACGCCTCGACGGCATAAGGCTTGATGCCAGCGTAGCCGGCCAGCTTGCCACCCTGCGCAAAGAATTCACACAAAGGAATAAACGTATAGTATGAACACCATAAAGCCCAGCGAAATATCCCAGGTGCTGCTCGACCAGCTCCGCTCAATAGACATCTCCGTCCGTTACGAGGAAGTGGGCACCGTCCTGCAGGTCAGCGACGGCGTTGCACGCATATATGGCCTCGTCAACGCGGAGGCCGGGGAACTGCTTGAGTTCGAAAACGGCGTGATGGCCGTGGTGATGAACCTGGAAGAGGACAATGTGGGAGCGGTGCTGCTCGGCCAGACCGACCTGGTGAAGGAAGGAATGACGGTTAAGCGCACCGGAAGGATAGCATCGATCGGAGTCGGCGAGGAGATGGTCGGCCGCGTTGTGGACCCTCTCGGCAACCCCCTCGACGGAAT
>CACZBP010000093.1 GCA_902779495.1 uncultured Bacteroidia bacterium | reverse complement strand
AAGTTAAATAAAAATTAATTAACAAAGGTAATACTACCGCTACTGCTCCTGACAAAAAAACACTCTTGGCCCTGAACCAATCGAGGTACTTCTTCAATCTCGTCAAATGCGCTATATACCCTCCCCCAGCGCTGAGGCACAGGGCCAAACTCCAACGCATTGTAAACCAAGCCTGTAATTGCCATACCGCGTTCACGATAGGAAAGGAAATCGATATAGAACAGGACCTTGTTCATCTTTGTTTGGAATGTGTCACCCATTTGTTCCAACAAATACAACAATAGATTCTTCAGCCGACATGTAGACTGTGGAGCAAAACCATTCGCCAGTCCACGGCTACTACGGAATAGCCGTTCGGTCGCCCGCTTTTCGTCATTCAGTTCTTCTGACATATTGGCGACTTCCTCGACCCGTGTTATTATTTTCAAATACTCTTTATCCGATAGCCTGTGTCGTGAACTCTTCACCAACTCCATGAAAACATGCGGATTCATTGCACCAAGAATCATTTTTCCGTTACTCTCGCTTGGAACCTCACCTTCCTCGTAAAGACGGTACTGATTGGTTCCAAAGCCAAGAATCAATGACATTTTTGCTGCGCTGACGCCATATCTCTGTCGCAAAGCTATGATTTCATCAGTGTAAGGGATACCGTGCTTCTCACGATACTGGTTCGTCACTTGATTAAACCAGACGGCATCACTTTCAGTAGTAGTATAACTTTCCCCCTTGTCATCATCCCTGAAAGAAATATATGTAAAATCATACTTCTCTCCCCTGAATTCAACATTGTCCGGCTCATACACCAATCGCATGGGCTTTCCAGAAAAAGGACTGTTCGGCGTTTTCATTTATTCCTTGTCTTAAATGGATAAGTTAACGGGTGATCAGCAATATGGAACGATATACAGACGGCACGGTCATTATCATTGCCCAGTGTAATCTTGATATAGACCTCGTGTCCTTTCAAAATCTTCCCGAAGACCCACATCTCTCCCTGCTCGTTCAGTACATCAGCAATCGGGCCTTCCACATAATCGTTCAATACAAGGCTTTTGACAATCTGTTCACGCTGATAAGATGACATGCCAAACAACAACAGAGCATCTCTGTTTTTTGGCCGGTCATCCCTGAATAGAATCCCAAACACTCTGGCCTTGACAATGAACCGATCAAGGAAGGATTTAACATCTTCCGGTTTAATCGCCTCCACCTTATTATTCACGACAAAGTTAAATAATATTCCAAATAATACAAAGATTTTAACGATAAAGTTGAAGTCTATGATTATTCAACCCTCTAAAAACTCCTCTTCGTTAAAAAACTTGGTTGCGTCACATTATCCACGTGTTACCATTTTTGGCAAAGATATAACATTTTGATAACAAAAGCAAGTATTTGATAACATTTGCAATATCGGCACATTGTTGCTAAATTTGCCGTAGACATTTAGTATATATTATGAAAGAGGCGAAACGACACGGTTTCATTACATTCTGGCTTTGGTTCTGCACTATCCTTAACGGACTGGGAACATTATTGTTCATATGGGCCCTCTTCCTGACAGACGGGATATTGCCCCTGGCCAACAGCCAGCTTTGGCTCCGTATTCTCATCGTTGTCAGCACTGCAGCCGTGTTTGTCGGATACATCATGCTGCTGGACTGGAGGAAAGCCGGCTTCTTCGTCATCCTGGTGTCCCAGATAGTGTCGATTGCCTCATTAATAGTAATTGCTCCCTTCTCTCCCTCCTACTCCAACTACATCACAATCCCCTCGACCATCCTCGGCCTTTTCGTCCTCTACTTCATCCTCCAACTCCGCCACGACAACCTCCCCTACTGGGACGCCATGAGCAAAGTCGTGAGGGTGGATTATAAGGAATAAAGTTATAACATTATTTGTTTTTTAGAATTATTGTTATTACTTTTGCAAAAACGTACGATTATGACAACCAGTATTATTAAAATAGGCAATAGTAGCGGAGTAATTATTCCTTCACGAATTCTTAAAAGAATGGACCTGAAGATGAAGGATACGGTACGTATCTCTTACGAGGCTGGAAGAGTGGTCATTTCCAGAGAGAGAGATCCATTTGAAGCCATATCTAAAGGTGGCTGGTATGATGATCCCAGAGACTCTCACGCCATATCTGACGACCTCCATAAATCAAGGATTAATGACAGGGATATCGAAGAGTTATGAAATATCTGCTTGATACAAACGTACTCATCTCAATGTTCAGAGGTCAACATGGCATACGTAAAGCCATCTTAAAAGCCGGCATTGAGAATTGTGCAATCAGTGAGATCTCTTATGGTGAGATAGTCACCGGGGCTTATAGGGGTGGATATGACCGACACGCGCACGAGATCGAATTTCTCAAGTCCAGATTCAATATATTGCCAGTCTCCCCCGCCATAGAAACATTTGGCAGGCTGAGAGCGGAACTGCTTGATAATGGAACTCCTATTGACAGTCTTGACCTTCTTATCAGCGCAACAGCAATTGAGAACGGATTAACCGTAATAACCCATAACTTAAAGCATTTCGAAGTAGTCCCAGGATTGGAAGTTCAAGATTGGGAGCAATAGCATTTAGGATCGACTGTCTAATCTGCTGAATTATAAGGAGCGGTGAAGGTCTCCTCAGGATGACAGTCTATGGGCGATGGGGAGAGAGGGGAACACGCATGGTTTTGGCCGGTTTTGTTGCGGGTTCCCTGGGAAAAGGTGCAAGTATCATAAGAAAAAGTTGTGAATGCGGAGGAAATGTCGTATATTTGCAGGCTCAAAAGGAAAACTATATAGTTAACTTAAATATTTAAGGCAATGAAAAAAGGAATACATCCCGAAACCTACCGACTTGTAGCTTTCAAGGATATGTCCAATGAGACGGTTTTCATCACCCGTTCCTGCGCCACCACCAAGGAGACCCTGGAAGTTGACGGTGTTGAATACCCCGTAGTGAAGGTTGAGATTTCCAACACATCTCACCCCTTCTACACCGGCAAGGTCAAGCTCGTCGACACCGCCGGCCGCGTGGACAAATTCTATCAGAGATACAAGAACCGTCAGAAATAATCTCTTACGGTTACAGGTTAAAAAAGCTTCCGAATTCGGAAGTTTTTTCTTTATTGATAATAATTCAATATCCTGTTCATCAGCTCCTTGAGGGCCCCCTCGTCGGTGACAGTCTCCAGCGGGAAGCCGAGGCTGACGCTCTTCCAGGCCCCGAAGTCGCAGCAGACGGCGGCGGAGACGTTGGTGTCTCCGTAGCGGAGGAAGGTCTTGGCGCCGGTGCGGCCGGGATTGAGGCCGTCCGGGGTCTCGACGCAGTAGATGTCGGGACGGCGGGTGTTGCAGTAGCTGAAGGCGGGAAGGCCGCGCACATCCACGGCGGAACCGCGCATACCCTTCACGACGCCGGTACGGCTGGCATAGCCGGTGAGCCAGGTGTAGCCAAGATACTCCTTGATGAACTCCTTGGTCGATGCGCGGAACGTGCTGTCATAGGCGACGGGATAGACCATATCCCACACGTCGGTGCCGATGTTTGAGCCGGAGATCAGCACGTTGCCTCCAGCACGGCAGAAGGAGCCTATGGCCTCCTGCAAAGCGGCGGGGAACACTGTGAAACGCTCTTCGATGCCGCCGGGAGTCGTCACCTGCTTGCCGCATATGATATCAGCCAGGAAGGCTCCGCTGCGAAGGGTCGAATCGGCGGCGAAGGCAGCGGCGGAAGCCGAGCAGACGCTGTAGCCCTCCATCGCACGGGCGTGGACATACGGGAAATCGAAGGTGTTGCCCGCGGTCTGCGTCCCGGCCTCGTCGGTAAAGGACGAGCCGAAGCCGGCATTCTCGTCGTCGGTCCAAGGGAGCTGGCGGCGGAACTGGTACATATCGCCGATGTATGTTATGTCATACATATACGGCACTCCCCCGTCGAGCCTGCAGTCGAAGCCGGCATAGGTCGGAGTGTCGAACCAGGCGGGGGCTGACACCCTGTCGAAATTATTGACTATCAGCACTTTCTTGTCAGAGCCCGAGCATATGCAGAGAGTCTCGGAAGGGAAGCTGACCCCGCCCTCGTTGAACGCCGCGACGCGGAAGCTGCACAGCTCACCGCTATGGAGCGGAACGGTCGTGCAGATATAATCGCCCTCCTTAAAGGTCTTCAGGACCACTCCCCTGTCGAAGACTCCGTCTCCTTTGCGGGTATAGAGGATATAGCCCGTGGGCTTTGCCGTGGGCTCCAGCTCATCGGTGGTAGGCTTCCACTTCAGAAGCGCAGTATTGGGGCTGTCGAAGGTGACGGAGAAGGAGTTCACAGGGAGGGGCTGGACGGCATATGGACAGCCGTAGTAGTTCGACAGAAACTTGAGCATCCCCTTATAGACCGCCCGGGAAACGGTGAAGCGGAAAGAAGGGTCGAGGCCGTACTTCATATCCGCAAAGTTCTGATGGGCAAGGATTTCCAGAATAAGGCCCGGTACTCCGGTGGTGCGGCACTCGCTGTAGGAACGGTCCCAGATCTGGCGGCGGGACCACTCCGGGTTATGCAGGGCGCGGATATCGCCCACGACCTGCTCCTGGATATAGGAGGTATATTCCCTCGCGGCCATACGCTCGCTGCCGTCGGGGTATTTCTTCTTGCCGTCGCACAGGAGGGTATATATGGCCAGGGTGCCGACTATCGAGTCGTTGGGCGTGACGCCGGCATCCGAATGGAAGGCCAGCGAAAGGTCGAACGGGATGCCGAGGCCGGGCTCGTCGGGATTGAGGGCAGAACCTCCGCTGAGGTGGCGCACCCAGGCTCCGCGGCTGGCATAGTCCTGGGTGTAATCATCTGCCCAGGAGCGGGTTACGGTGCTGTCGATGCCGGCCCACTGCATATTGTACAGGGCGCCTTCGACATATGAAGGCATACCGGATATGGTCCACTCATCCACGGGAACATCATCGTCTCCCCTGGCGACCTTGCCCATTCCGCCGCCGAAGCGGACGGCATCGGCCGTGAGGATGCCCTTGCCGGCATTGGCCACGGAGACCTCCGCCCTGCCGTCGAAGGAGAAGGTGCCGAGGTATATCCACGTACCGCCGCCCATCTTCTGGTTGACGGTGAAGGAAGTCAGTCCGCCCATATGCCGGACGGTGTAGCGTGCAGCCTCAGTGCTGCCTGGAATGGTCTTGTAGGACACATAGACGGCATATGAGCCCCTCTGCGGGACATCCGCCGTCCAGGTGGCGCGGCCGGAACGGGTCTGCCTGGCGGTGCCCATAGTGAAGGGATTGTCGTTACCCGTGTAGAACTCTTTCCTGTCGGCAAAACCGGCTCCGCAGCTTTCCCAGGAGCCGTTTTCGTAATAGGAACCCTTGCGACGCAGGGTGCCCTCGCGGGGAGCGTCGAAGGACTTGTCATTGTCGCAGACTATCTCCATCCGCTGGGTATCGCGCTCACGCGGAGTCATCACATATGCCCCCGCGTTTTCAAGCATGGGTATAAGGAAAGGCAGCACGTAGCTTTGGGTGTACATATCCTCCACCGTGGTGAAGTTCTTGGCCCTCTGCCAGCGCCAGGAATGGAGCTTCTGCTCATAATAATAGCCGTGGCTCTGCCACAGGGCTATGTTCCTGCCTGTGAGGCCTTTGCCATAGCGACGGGAGCCCTCCTCGGCCACGAAACGGACCCGGCCGGGATCCTTCTTTGCATACCTGGAAGTGTGCACCTTGCCATCCTTGTGGAGGGAGGCCACGGGAAGGTCTTCGAGATTGACGTTCTTCGAATAAATCTCGCCCACCTTGTAGGAAGAATACTCCTTCGGGAGGAAATCCTCAAGGGCCTTGCGGAACCATTTCACTGAAGCCTCGCTCCAGGGGAAATCCCCCAGGTTCTGGGTGAAATAGAAATCCAGTTCGTTCCCCCTCTTGAGGACGGACTTTATCTGGATTATGCCCTTAACAGAGGTCCTTTCCTGAAGGAGGACCGCAAGGGAATCGGTGACCGGTTTGAGCTGCGAGGCCAGGCGTCCCTGCGACCGGGCGGGGACCAGGGCCAGCAGGGACAGGAGAATGATTAATACCCTTTTCACTTGTGCTGCTTGGAAATATCTATTATGAACACTGCCAACGAACTGACTGCCAATGCGGCGGCATCGGCCCAGAAATCCTTGGGGTCTGCCGAGCGCCAGGAGGTGAGGCCCTGCCCCAGCTCAGTCGCGGCCGCGATTGCACACCCGACCACGAACAGGCCGACCGCAAAGAGGACGCTGTGCCAGGCCTTCGTCGTGTACTTATCGACGGCAAGGAACACCAGCACGGGGAAAGGGAGGAACATACAGAAATGCACCACCTTGTCTATGGGCAGGCCGAAGAGCATCTTGGGGATGTCCGGACTGCTCTTGAAATGGCCGAAGCATAACACGACTATTGCCAGCAGGTAGAGTGCCAGCAGTATCCTGAAGGTTATGCGAAGACGGCTTGTCATACCCTGCCGAGGATAAGCTCGCCGAAATATTCCGGACGGTGGAAATCGGGGTTGGGGCAGCCTACGGGGCTCCAGCTAAGATAATGGGGATGCGCAGTCAGGTCCGCACACTTATAGAAGTTGCCAAGGAGCTTGACGGGCAGCTCGCCTTCGGGGATGCCGATAAGGCGGAAAGGAATGATCTCGAATATGGTCCACTCGGCCACCTGGCCGTTCTCTTCCCTTGCCACGCGCGGCAGAGAAGACCAGCGGCGGATGGAGGCGATGTCAGAATCGGCACGGACGAGANNNCGGAACAGGCCTACGCCCTTGGCGCCAAGGGTCGTGGCGATGCAGTTGGTCTCGAAATTATAGTAGGTGCCGTCGTGGGGGTCGGCCACGAAGAACTCGCAGGTGCTGTCTTCCCACTGGCGGCCGTTGTCGGAGAGGTTCACGCTCCGCAGGTCCAGTCCCCTCACGTGGAAGAGGATGGCGATGGAATCGCCCGTGTGGGCTATGGTGCCGGCGCACAGGGGTTTGTAGGGATATTCCCCGGGCCAGCAGACGTGGTCTACCGCGAACTTTGCTCCGCGCTCCTCGAGGGCGACGATAACTTCCTCATCGGTCATCTTTCCCAGACCGGGGATACAGGGTACTTCCATCTGTTTCATAAGCTTTGCATATCGTTGAGTTTCTTGTAATATCCGCCCAGAGCGAGGAGGTCGTCGTGAGTGCCGCGCTCCACTATCTCCCCTTCCTTCATCACCAGGATCTCGTCGGAATTCTTGATCGTGGAAAGCCTGTGCGCTATGGCTATGGTCGTCCTGGAAGACATCAGGCGGTCCAGGGCTTCCTGGACCAGGCGCTCGGACTCGGTGTCGAGGGAGGCCGTGGCCTCGTCGAGGATGAGGATGGGAGGGTTCTTGAGGATGGCCCTGGCGATGGATATGCGCTGGCGCTGGCCGCCGGAGAGCTTGGCTCCGCGGTCGCCGATGTTGGTGTCGTAGCCCTGCTCCTTCTCCATTATGAAATCGTGGGCATTGGCTATCCTGGCGGCTTCCTCGACCTGCTCGCGGGTCACTCCCTTGCTGCCGAAGGCTATGTTGTTGAAAATCGTGTCGTTGAAGAGGATGGGCTCCTGGTTGACATAGCCGATGAGGCTGCGCAGGTCGTGCAGGCTCACCTGGCGGATATCCTTTCCGTCTATCGTTATGGAGCCGCGGGTCACGTCATAGAAACGGGGAATCAGGTCCACCAGGGTGGACTTTCCGGCACCCGATTCACCGACAAGGGCGATGGTTTTGCCCTTGGGGACGACGAGGTCTATGCCCGAAAGGACCTGGCGGCCGCTTTCATAGCAGAAGCCCACGCCGCTGAACTCAATCCTGTCTTCGAAGCCGTCCAGGGGAAGGGGTGAAGAGACCTCCCTTATGGTGTTCTCCGTGGAGAGGATCTTGTCTATCCTTTCCATCGAAGCCAGGCCTTTGGGAATGCTGTAGCTGGCGCGGGAGAACTCCTTCAGGGGGTTGATCAGGCTGTAGAGGATGACCATATAGAAGATGAAGGTCGGGGCGTCGATAGGGGCCCTTTCGCTCAGGATAAGGGTGCCGCCGAACCACAGGACTATCATTATGAGGCCCGTGCCGAGAAACTCGCTCATAGGATGCGCAAGACATTGACGGGTAAGCACTTTCGCCAGGCCGCGGCGCATATCGTCGGTCACCTTGAAAAAGCGTGAGGACATAGCCTTCTCGGCGATGAACGCCTTGATGACACGGAGGCCGCCGAGGGTCTCTTCGACCTGGGACATCGTGTCGCTCCACTTTTCCTGGACCTCCTTGCTGTCGCGCTTGAGGGACTTGCCTATCGCGCCCATAATCCATCCCAGGACAGGAACCACCACAAGGGTGAAGAGGGTGAGCTCCCAGCTTATGAACACCAGGGTGGAGAAGTAGATGAGGATCAGGATGGGGTTCTTGATGAGCATATCCAGCACGGCCAGGATGGAGGCTTCCACTTCGTTCACGTCGCCGCTTATCCTGGCCACGATGTCGCCGCGGCGCTCCTGGGTGAAGAAGCCCAGCGGCAGGGAGAGGATCTTGTCATACATCTGCATCCTCAGGTCGCGGACTATGCCGGTGTGGATGGGGACCATAATGGCCGAGGAGCCGAAGTAGCACCCGGTCTTGAGGGCCGTCGTGACTATGAGGAACAATCCCAGGAGCAGCAGCGTCTGGGAAGGGCCGATGCTGGCAATCAGCTGACTCACATAATAATAAGCATTGTTCAGGGCCTTCTCCTTTATGCCCGCGTCGGCATCCCAGGGGATGAAGGTGTAGACCTTGTCATCCAGCTTGAAGAGCATATTGAGGATGGGGATGATAAGCGAGAAGGAGAATATGTTGAACACCGCCGAAAGGATATTCAGCCCTACTGCGCCGCCGAGGTAGCCGCGGTAGGGTGAGGCGTAGCGCTTAAGTATTTTCCAAAACTGCTTCATAAATTGCAAATATAGCTAAATAACCCTTTCTATCCAATGAAAAATCAGCCAGATGCGTTTTTTCATAACGGTATAGTCCAGGGTGTCGGCAGTGTCGCGGTCCTTGTTGTTGTTGAGGGTTATCCCGGAAGTGAACATCACCGCGGGACGGCCGTTTTCGACGAAGGGACGCTGGTCGCTTACCCTCTCGTAGAACAGGCGGGTGAAATCCTTGCTGCCGTAGTAGTCATAGCCCAGGCAGAGGCCTATCCCATACTTCTCGTTCATAACGCGAAGGGAGCCGCGGTGATAGTCCGAGGCGGGATTGGAAAGGAGGATGAGGTAGTCCAGGCGGCCCGATTTCAGGGGGCTCAGCGTGCAGCCTATCTGGTCTATGTTCACCATCAGGGTCACCTGTTCCTGCTTTACCGCCTCGCCCGTCTGGGGGTTGGTCAGCGTGCCGTCACAGAGCATTTTCCACAGGGCCTTCGAACCGGCCAGGTCGGCAAACTTGCCGTCCAGGGCGACGAATATGATGTTCTTGCGGTAGTTCTTCCCTATGCGGACCATCTCCTTCATCATCGCGGCGACGCCCAGCATCCCGGCCACGCCGGAGGCGTCGCTGTCGGCTCCCGGGTAGAGCTTGCCTTCGCGGATGCCGAGCCCGTCGTAATGGGCGGCGACTATCATATAGGAAGACTTGGAAGTGCCTGGGAGAAAGCCGATTATGTTATTGCCGCGGGCGCCGCTCTCCGTCGTGAAGCCGTGGAACCAGGACTCGCCCATAGGCAGCACTCCCCTTTGGGAGAGCTCCTCTGCAATCCACTCCGCAGCCTTTTCCGACCCCTCCGTGCCCATCATCCTGCCGGCACACTGCGCTCCGCTTAGAAACTCCACCTGGCTGCGCAGGCGCGCCTCGGTCACTGCCTTGTGGGTGAATTCGTTACCGGCCGCCTTGATGACCTTGGCAAGGACGGGAAAAGGGATGAGCATCGCTGCAGCGAGGGCGGCGACCACAAAAAAATTGCTCCTTTTCTGCCGTGCAGGCATAATATTAGTGATAAATATTGATTATATTTGTATTTTGTTGTGCAAATGTACTAATAATTATTGAAGATGGTAAAAAAATACGCCCTCATTGTGCTCGCTGCGGTGCTTTTTGCGCTGCCGGCCTCGGCCCAATATGACAAGGACGTATTCTTCTTCAGGGGCAGGCAGGCCCTGCAGGACGGCAAATATGCCACCGCCATCGACAACTTCAACACCTTCGTCCGCCTGGACACCACCGACCACTGGGCCTTCTTCTTCAGGGGCATAGCGAAATACAACCTCGGCGACATACGCGGCGCCAGGGTCGACTTCGACCGCTCCGTGCGCCTCAACCCCGTCTTCACGTCGGGCTATCACTACCGTGCCATCACCAAGAGCCGCTACGGCGACTATGAGCAGGCCCTCGAAGACATCGAGAAGGCCATCTCGCTGCGCCCCGGCTATGAAGGCCTGTACTTCAGCCGCGGCGTCACCTATTTCCTCTCCCAGCAGTTCGACAAGGCCGTCGAAGATTTCGACCGCTATATCCGCAAGCAGCCCAAGGACCCCTCGG
>CACZBP010000092.1 GCA_902779495.1 uncultured Bacteroidia bacterium | reverse complement strand
CCGTCCTACGCGGCCACTTCCTCAAGACATATGCCCACACGAAATATCCAATCGTGGTCCTGGACGTTGCCGGTGCCCTGCAGGGCCTTATGAGCCACTATTCTTTCCTTCGCACCGAGATGACGGTCAACTACAAGCTGCCCGTCCCTCCGGCTGGCAACATCCGCTTCATCCTGAACGGGGGCAAGATCTGGGGCAAAGTTCCCTATCCCCTGCTCAAGCTCCACGAAGGCAACGGCACATATGGCCTTGACAAGACCGCCTTCGCCTGTATGGACTACTATGAGTTCGCCTCCGACACCTGGGCCACCCTATTCGCAGAGTACAATATGGGAGGATTCATATTCGGCAAGATTCCCCTGCTGAAGAAGCTCGAGCTGCGCGAAGTCTTCGGCGTGAAAGCCACCTGGGGCCTGCTCTCGGACGGCAATAACGGCACTCCGGGCACCCAGACGGCATATTCCGCCCCTATGCTCTTCCCCGTCACCTGGGTGAATGACAAGACCGGCGATGTCCACTATATGTCCCCCATCAGGACTCCCTATGTCGAAGTCCACGCAGGCATCACCAACATCCTCCGCCTCCTGCGGGTGGATTTCAACTGGCGTCTGACGCACCGCGAGACGGCCCGCCAGAAGTGGTCCGTCACCGTCGGTTTCGAAGTCTCGTTCTAATTCCTTGAAAGACTGTCTATTACGGCAGCAAAGTGCCTGCCCAGCGAATCCAGGGCAGGGAGATTCTCAGCCTTGATGGGCTCCGCCGAGGGCGATTCCATCTTGAGCGGATTGATGGGCGTGCCGTTTTTCCACACGCGGAAATCCAGGTGGGGGCCGGTGGCCGTGCCGGTGGCTCCCACATAGCCTATCACCTGGCCCTGGCGGACGCGGTCGCCCTGCTTGAGGCCGGCGGCATAGCGGGAAAGATGCAGGTAGGCCGTCGTATAGACTGAGTTGTGCCTGATTTTCACGGTGTTGCCGCCTCCGCCGCCCCAGCCTTTGCTGATGACGGTGCCGTCGCCTATGGACATAACCGGCGTGCCGGTGGGGGCGGCATAGTCAACGCCCGTGTGGGGGCGGACCGTGCCGTGGACGGGATGCTTGCGGTGGTAGGAGAAGCCGGAGCTGACGCGGGTGAACTTCAGCGGGGCCTTGAGGAAGGCCTTGCGCATACTCTCTCCCTTGTCGTTCCAGTAGCGGTTGCCGCCGTCGCCCTGGTCGAACATAATGGCGGGAAGCTGCTTACCGTCACGGGTGAAAACGGCATAGTCCACGCCGGAAATGCCTATCACGTCGCCTTCGCAGACGGTCTGCTCGTAGAGCGCCTGGAAACGGTCGCCTTTCTGAAGGCCGAAGAAGTCCACGGTCCAGGCATATATTTCTGAGAGTTCCACTATCATAAGGGGCGAGACTCCGGCCGAGAGCATATCGTTCCACAGCGAGGATTCTATGGTGACATCGGCATATTTCTTCTGGACCATAACGGGCTTGGAGACCTTCCAGACGGCAAGGGAATCCGAGCAGCGGAAGACCGTCATATCCACCTTGTTGTTCCTGTAGACCACATACTTAAGAGGCCTGTCGAGGGTCGTGTCGCGCTCGTAGTAGGCTTCCCACTGGTTGCCGGCCCGCATCTTGCGCACGTCGAAAACGCTGTCGCAGGCAACTGCAAGGTCATATGCCGCCTTGCCGGACATTCCCAGGCGGGTCATAAGGCCGGTGAAAACCTCTCCGTTCTTGACGGTGCCGGAGACCATCTCCAGCGAATCCGTGCAGAATCCCAGCGGATACACGGTGTCTTTCTTGACTTCCACGGGTTCCTCTCCTCCCTTGCGATGGAACAGCTTGCAGGAAGGGACGAGCAGGAGCAATGCAATAGCAGTAAAGATTGTTTTTCTCATAATTTTCAAATATACGAATTATGCCGTATCTTTGCAAGGATGAAACGGATTGTTTTGGGAATATTTCTTTCTCTGGCCGTATTTCAAGCCGCTGCGCAGCGGCGCGTCACGGTCAGCGGAATGGTCACCGACTGCGCCACGGGCGAGACCCTTCTGGGGGCCGGCATCCTTAGCGGCAGGCTGGGAGCGGTGACGAACGAATATGGCTTCTACACCCTGACGATCCCCGGCGGCAAAACCGAAATAACCTGGTCCTACATAGGCTACAAGCCCATTACGCAATCCCTTGACCTTCAAAAGGATACGACGATAAATATCCAGCTTCAGGCCTCCGAGACGCTACAGGCCGCGATGGTCTCCGCCCAGAAGGACGCCGGCATCAAGTCCACCAGGATGGGCGTGCTGGAAGTGCCCATCAATGCCATCAAGAACACCCCCGTCCTCTTCGGCGAAGCGGACGTGCTGAAGGTCATCCAGATGATGCCCGGAGTGCAGTCCGGCTCGGAAGGTTTCTCGGGATTGTATGTGCGCGGAGGCGGCCCGGACGAGAACCTCCTCCTGCTGGACGGCATATCCATCTATAACGCCGAGCATATGCTTGGCATATTCTCTGTCTTCCAAAGCGAAGCCGTCAAGAAGGTGACCCTCTACAAAGGCTCCTTCCCCGCCCGCTACGGCGGCAGGATCTCCAGCATAATAGACGTGCGCACCAACGACGGCAATATGAAGGAATACCACGGCTGCGTGGGCGTCTCCGCCATCAGCGACAAGCTGCACATAGAAGGCCCCATCATCAAGGACCGAACCTCCTTCTCCGCCAGCGCCCGCGGAATGCATACCATCCTGTTTGACAGGCTGATACACGCTTTCGGCAGCCCCGCGAACTACTATTTCTACGACCTCCACGGCAAGGTGACCCACCGCTTCCGCGGCGGCAAGGACCGCCTCTTCCTCAACTTCTACAACGGCCTCGACGAGTTCTACTACAAGGACGAGCAGGCCGACCAGGAAACCACGGCCAACACCCGCCTCAGCGTCCGCTGGGGCAACCTCGTCACCGCCCTGAGGTGGAACCATATATTCAGCAGCAAGCTCTTCTCCAACACCACCCTCGCCTACAACCGCTACAAGATGGTGATGGGCACCGACGTGCACGCCAAGGGATTCTACGGCGACGGCACCTCTATGATGCAGGACGTCACCTTCGACTACCACTCCGGAATGCGCGACTGGAGCTTCAAGACGGATTTCGACTATACGCCTGTGCCACAGCACCTTATCCGCTTCGGAGGGGAATATATCTTCCATCGTTTCGTGCCCGAGACGGTGGCCCTGCTGATGGCTTCGGACGGAAGCGGCAACGGCCTTGACAAGGACTATGGCGGCGAAGGCGTGCGCCATTACGGCCACGACGCCTCCCTCTTCTTCGAGGACGATATGGCCCTGGGGGAATATTTCTCCGTCAATCCCGGCCTGCACGCGACCCTGTTCGCGACCGAAGGCAAAGCCTACTTCTCGCTGGAGCCCCGCCTGTCGCTGAAGTATTCCACCCCAGCCGGAATAGCCGTCAAGGCCGCATATTCAAGGATGTCGCAATATGTCCACTTGCTCTCCTCCTCGCAGATGTCCCTGCCTATGGACCTGTGGGTGCCGATTACCAAGGACATACGGCCGGAAAAGAGCGACCAGGGCTCGCTGGGAGTCTATTTCGACGGCCTCAAGGGCTGGGAATTCTCCCTGGAGGGATATTTCAAATGGGTGGACGGCGTGCTGGAATACAAGGACGGCGTCAACTTTATGGTCGGCACCTCCAACTGGGAAAACAAGGTGGAAATGGGCGTCGGAAGGGCCTACGGGCTTGAACTCTACGTCGAAAAGACCACAGGAAAGACGACCGGCTGGCTGGGATATACCCTCGCCAAGAGCGAACGGCGCTTCCCCGGCGGGTCCATATCCTTCGGTCAGTGGTTCCCCTACCGGTATGACCGCAGGCATAACCTTAATATAGTTGTAAATCACCATCTTACCGACAACATCGACCTTGGCGCCACCTGGTCATTCTGCACCGGCGGCACGACCACGATGCCAGAGCGCCAGGCCATAACGGCGGATCCTGGTGGGCAGGTAAAGCAGACGGATATGATAAGCCACCGCAACAACTACCGCCTGCCGGCGAGCCACCACCTGAACCTGAGCGCCAACTTCCACCGCAAGCACCGCCGCGGTGAAAGCATCTGGAACATAAGCGTTTACAATGTCTACAACAGGATGAACCCCAACTTCGTGTTCAAGAATCTGACCCAAAGGTACGACCCTGCTTCCGGCTCCTACGTCAAGCAGGTCGAACTCACCAAGCTGACCATCCTGCCCATCATCCCTTCAGTGGGTTACACCTATAGTTTCTGAGCCTATGAAGAGATTCCTCCATATCCTTACAGTCCTCGCCCTGGTCTCCTGCACTAACAAGATGGAGTTCGTGATGGAGAGCCTTCCGGACCAGCTGCTGCTCACCGCCCAGCTCAAGAGTTCGGAAAGCACCCACGCCGTCTATGCCGCCGTAGGCAACAACCACACGGTCAAGCCTGCCCCCGAGCTGGAGATGGTGTGCACTGTCGGCGGCAAGGACATTACGCTCACGAGGGAAGTCGTCTCGAAAGAAGACGGCCTCTTGAGGGAGCCCTGGAGGAAATACACTTTTGACGGGGCCCTCGCTCCGGGAGATGTGGTAAGGATAAGCGCGCGCACGGCCGACGGTCAGTTCTCCGCCACGACAGAATCCACCATCCCGCCGCTACCGACACTCTCCAAGGTGGACACCGTCACCGTCAGGACAAAGAACCTTTGGCAGCCGAAGGTCGAATCCAAGCACCTGAGGTTCAAGGTCAGCGTCGACGATCCCAAAGGCGAGAACTGGTATATGCTCAATGTCCTTGCCCGCTATGACATCACTATGCACGCCGAGGGCCATCCGGACAAGGAAATAAGCGACACCCGCTCCCCTAAAATCGACTCCGGCGACGACCCGATCCTAAGCGAAGGCGTCGTCATCTCCAACGAGGAGCTGTTCGGAACCCTCTCCACGAACGCTTTCCACATCTTCAGCGACACCCTCTTTGAGGGCGCCGTGGGGGAAGCCTCGTTCAAGATCGACTACAACGACATATTCAACACGCAGTTCCTGAATATCCCCCCGGCTGAATCCAATCCCGACGGCAGCACGAAGTATATGTATGACGGCCTGACGCTAGCAGCCACGTTGGACGTTAACCTCTACGGCCTGCCGCTGGAAGAATACAACTACCTCAAAGCCATAGGGATACGCGCCTCGGGCTTTTTCTTCTCGGACTTTATGGAGCCCATCGCCATCCCGGACAACGTCGAGGGCGCCGACGGCTTCATAGGGGTAATGAGCTGCGAGAAGATTTCCATAAAGCTTCCTATCCGGGAAATCACCTTCGGGAATGACGACAGCGGGAATCCATCTTCCGACCCTAATCCATTCAAGATATGACGCTGAAGCCAATAGCATATTACCACTGCCCTTTGGGCGAGAAGTTCGGCGTGCCGCGCCAAAGCGGGCTGGCCCCGTCGCTTCGCGGCACGGTGGAGTTCATCCATCCATATGACAATCCCCTGGCCCTCAAGGGTTTGGAAGAGTTCGACCGGATATGGCTCATCTGGGGATTCAGCGCCAACAAGGAGCTCCCGGACTGGGAGCCGACAGTGCGCCCGCCGCGTCTTGGCGGCAACACCCGCGTGGGCGTATTCGCCACCCGCTCCCCCTACCGTCCCAATCCGCTCGGCATGTCCTGCGTGCGCCTAGAAGGCATTTCGGAAGACCTCCTCGAGGTCTCCGGCGCAGACCTTATGGACGGCACGCCCATATATGATGTGAAGCCGTATATCCCCTATGCCGACAGCCACCCCGGCTCCGCCGCCGGCTTTGTGGACCGCTCCGCCTGGAAAGAACTCCAAGTAATTGTCCCAGAGGGAATTGAGCTCCCCGAGGCAGCCATCGAGATCCTCCGCCAGGACCCCCGCCCTCAGTACCACTCCGACCCCTCCCGCATCTACGGCCTTGCCTACGGCAATAAACAAATACGTTTCACGGTGAGCCGTGAAACGTTGCGCGTGATCTCATTTGAATAGGTCACTTGTGGGACTTAGCAGATTCGAACTGCTGACCTCTTCCGTGTGAAGGAAGCGCTCTGAACCGACTGAGCTAAAGTCCCGTTCTCGATTTGGGACTGCAAATTTAGCAATTCTTTACGGAATAGCAAAAATTTTTTTCACAAGGTGAAGAATCTGCCCCGGCCGCTTTTATCACTCAATATTTTATATTACCTTTGTAGTGGTAAAATTCGTGTTTATGCTGATAGCTTTTAAGTTGCTGGGGTCCATCGCCCTGCTCATATATGGTATGAAGGTGATGAGCGAGGCCCTGCAGAAGATGGCGGGTCCGCAGCTGCGTCACCTGCTCGGAGCAATGACCTCCAACCGTTTCTCAGGAGTTGCAACCGGTGCCCTTGTCACCGTCGCAGTCCAGTCATCCGCCGCAACGACGGTTATGACAGTGTCCTTCGTCAACGCCGCCCTCCTCACCCTGGGACAGGCAATTTCCATAATAATGGGAGCCAACATCGGAACGACGATGAGCGCGTGGATTATGTCCGCCGGCTTCTCGTTCAACGTGACGATGCTCGTCTGGCCGGCCTTCCTCATTGGTATCATATTGATCCAGACCGGGAAATACCGCTACTTCGGCGACTTCCTCTTCGGACTGAGCTTCCTGCTCTTCGCCCTCGGTATGCTAAAGACCACCGGTGTGGAGATGGACCTTTCGAGCAAGCCTGCGGTCGTGGACTTCTTCGCAAGTTTCAAGACCAACTACGGCACCATCCTGCTGTTCCTTCTCATCGGCTCCGTGCTG
>CACZBP010000091.1 GCA_902779495.1 uncultured Bacteroidia bacterium | reverse complement strand
GCCCAAAGTGTACTCTCGGCCGCACTCTGGGGCATCTGAGCGAACAAAAACCGCCCAAAGTGTACTCTCGGCTGCCCTTGGGGGCATCTGAGCGAACAAAAACCGCCCAAAGTGTACTCTCGGCCGCACTCTGGGGCATCTGAGCGAACAAAAACCGCCCAAAATGTGCTCTCGGCTGCCCTTCGGGGGTGCATTCCGGCTTTGCAAGTGCGCGCACTTCCATCCCGACCTTCCATCTACAGGCCTGTGTGGCACTTTTTGCGGAAGTGCGTAGGGGGTGGCGGTTGCCGATCGCGGCAGCGGTAGGGGGCGGCGTTTGTCGGTTGAGGCAACGGGAGGGGCACTGTGATTTCTTTCCCGGCTGGCGCCTTCTATTTACCCTGCAGGGGGCGCGGGAGGAGCAGTTTTTGAAAAAAAATTTTGCAGATTCAAAAAACTTCTGTAGATTTGCAGTCCCATTGAGATATGGTGTAATGGTAGCACTACAGATTCTGGCTCTGTCAGTGAGGGTTCGAATCCTTCTATCTCAACCAAAAATCAGCCCTCAGAGCTGGTTTTTATTTTGAAACGCGATGGCGAGGTAGCTCAGCTGGTTAGAGCGTCGGATTCATAATCCGGAGGTCGTGGGATCATGCCCCACTCTCGCTACCCACAAAAAAGGTGACCCTAACCGGCCACCTTTTTTGCGTCTATACCGGAATGGGCTAACATGCTGCGGAACGGGGTAATAAGCCGGGCTCGAAAAAAACAGTCGAAATGTACCATTATGCGCAAATGTGGGAGGGTGGGAGGTCAGGGGGCGGGCGCTAGGCCTGGGAGGCGAGGAGGGCGGTGGCCCAGACGGCGCAGCCTTCGGCGCGGCCGACGAAGCCGAGGCGTTCGGTCGTCGTGGCCTTGACCGAGACGCGGTCGGGGCTGATGCCGAGCACGGAGGCGAGGGTGGTGCGCATCTGGGGCACGTAGGGGCCGATCTTCGGGGCCTGGAGGGCGATGGTGATGTCGGCGTTGGCGACTTCCCAGCCCTCGGAGCGCGCCATTTCGGCAACGCGGGCGAGGAGCTGCTTGCTGTCGATGCCTTTCCAGGCGGGGTCGTTGTCCGGGAAGTGCTTGCCGATGTCGCCCAGGGCGAGGGCGCCGAGGATGGCGTCACACAGGGCGTGGATGGCCACGTCGCCGTCGGAGTGCGCCACGAAGCCCACGGGGGAGTCTATCCTGACACCGCCCAGCCACATTGGCAGTCCTTCCGCCACAGCGTGCACGTCAAAACCGTTTCCGACCCTGAAAGGTATGTTATTTGCCATATTGCTCCTGGATTTTCTGCAAAGTAACAAAATTTTGCTTATTTTTGCTAATTAATATATATCGATATGGCAAGTTTCGGATGGTTCGGCGACCAGGAACACCGCGTGTTCAACTACAAGCCGAGATACTACGACCCCGACAAGGAAGAGCGCAAACGCCTCTTTGGCAGCGTCGACGGCTCTGCCGGAAAGGATGGTGACAAGGAAGGATATACCCCCGGCACCATCATCCAGGGCTCCTTCCGCGACGGCAACTACGCCCGCAGGCGCGGCGCCTCCAAGGCCCAGTCCATAATAGGCCTGGTCGGCCTTGTGCTCGTCGTGGTGATACTCATCTATATCGCGAAATTCTATATGATGCTGTAATGGACATTAGGATACTGCCAGCAAATATAGCGAACCTCATAGCCGCAGGCGAGGTCGTCCAGCGCCCCTGCTCGGCCGTCAAGGAGCTGATGGAGAATGCTTTGGACGCCGGTGCGGCCAAGGTGACGGTGGTCATAAAGGATGCCGGCCGCACCCTCATCCAGGTCATCGACGACGGCTGCGGGATGAGCCCCGACGAGGCCGTCCTGTGCTTCGAGCGCCACGCCACCTCGAAGATCGCCTCCGCCGAAGACCTTGAAAGCATATCCACCTTCGGCTTCCGCGGAGAAGCCCTCGCATCGATTGCCGCAGTGGCCGAAGTGACCCTCCGCACCCGCAGGGAAGAGGACAGCGTAGGCTGCCAGGTGGAATTCGCCGGCTCACGGCATATGTCCACGGTCGAAACCTCGTGTCCGGCAGGCAGCAACTTCGCCATCCGCAACCTCTTCTACAACGTCCCCGCCCGCCGCAAGTTCCTAAAGTCCGACGCCGTCGAGCTGAAGCATATCGTGGAAGAATTCACCCGCGTGGCCCTGACCCGCCCCGACGTGGCCTTCACCCTCATCCACAACGACCGGGACATATATGTCCTCCACCCCGCCAAGTCCCTGAAATTCAGGATACAGGACCTGCTGGGCAAGAACGAGTCCGACAGGATGGTGGACGTGCAGGCCGAAACGACGGTCCTCAGAGTGGAGGGCTTCACCTGCCGCCCGGACCTTGCCCGCAAGACCGCCGGCAGCCAGTTCTTCTTCGTCAACGGCCGATATTTCCGCAGCCCCTATCTCCACAAAGCCGTGATGCGCGCCTACGAAGGCCTCATCCCCGAAGGAGCCGTGCCGTCCTATTTCATATATCTTCAGACCGACCCCCACTCGATAGACGTCAACATCCACCCCACCAAGACCGAGATCAAGTTCGAAGACGAAGCCATTGTCTTCCAGGTGCTTATGGCCTGCGTTAAGGAGGCCCTCGGAAGGAATTCCTTCGGCGCGGGGATGGATTTCGAGGCCGCGGACGCCCCGCAGATGCCGGTGATCAGCCGCAATTTCGACAGCTACCGTCCGGCCGACTATAACCCGTCCCAATCCCTCGAGACGGACTATAACCCCTTCGAAACCCCCGCCACGGTGGATTCCTACAAGGCCCCGGACTCCTTCAAGAATCCGGGCTCCTATGTGGACTCCCGCGAGGATTATGGCAAACTGTTTGAAAACCAGACGGTTCCGCTCTCGCAGGTGTTTGTCCTGGACGGCCGTTTCGCAGTCTCGGCTGCAAAGGACGGCCTGATGATAGTGAGCATACGCAGGGCCCTCGAGCGTATCCTCTATGAGCGCTTCCTCAAGGCCGTCTCCAGCGGCGGTCACGTCAGCCAGGCGGCGCTCCTGCCGGTGAAGGTCACCGTCGGAGCCCAAAACAGGCTCCTTCTCGACGAGCACTCCGCCCTTCTGGAGACCCTCGGTTTCGACATCACCCCCTTCGGTAATGACACCGTAGTGGTGAACGGAGTCCCCGACGGCTTCTCCTGCGACGAAACCAAGGTGGAAGCCCTTGTCCACGAGATTCTTGACATCCTCTCCACCGACCACACCTCCCTGCCGGGCGTGCTTGAAAGCGGCCTGGCGGAGAAATTCGCCCGTGCAGGAGCTGCTTCGGGCAAGAATATGACGTCCCCCATCCAGGCCCAGCGCCTGATAGACACTCTGCTGAGCTGCGACAGCCCGGAGTTCACCCCCAGGGGACACAGGATAATAACCGTCCTGCCACTGGACGAAATAGACAGATTACTTCAATGAGCCAATTCAAGGACACCCGAATGGGATACTGGTGGTACGGGTTGCCGATAGTGACGCGCAACCTGCTGCTGGTCAATATTATAATGTTCCTGTTTACCCTGGTGAACGAGCAGTTTATGATAAAGACTTTCGCGATGTTCTACCCGGGATCCCCCTTCTTCCATCCCTGGCAGATAGTCACTCATATGTTCATGCACGGGGGCTTCTGGCATATATTCTTCAATATGTACACCCTGTTCATATTCGGCCTGGTGCTCGAACGCGCCATAGGCTCGAAGAAGTTCCTGGTGTTCTACTTCATCACCGGCCTGGGCGCAGTGGCCCTCCACACCGGCGTGCAGTATCTTGAAATCCACGGCTGGGGCACAGGAATCAATTCCGACGCCCTTGCGGCCATAATATACACCCCGACGGTCGGCGCATCGGGTGCCATCTACGGCATCCTCATCGGCTATGCGATGATGTATCCCGACAGCGTCCTCACCCTGATATTCCCTCCTATCTCGCTGAAAGCCAAGTGGTTCGTGCTGATATTCGCTGCCATCGAGCTGCTCTTCGGAGTGACCGGCAGCATCACCAGCGTGGCCCATTTCGCCCATCTGGGAGGTATGCTCTTCGGCTGGCTGCTGATGCTCTGGTGGAAACGCACGGGCAGGATATATGAAAGGGACAACTGGATATAGGAAGAAACGCCCCCTCCTTCTGGGCCTGACCTCCCGGGCTATGATGCTCGCGGCGGCCCTCCTCCTGTGGCTGAGCTACCTGTCGGTGTTCTTCAACCCGGCCACGGCGTGGATAATGACCATATTCGGTCTCCTGTTCATCCCTCTCCTGCTGCTGAACCTTTTCCTTCTGGTCTGGGCGGCAGTGAGGCGTTCCGGAGCCATATTGATTCCGTTTATCGCCCTGCTTCCGTCGCTGTTCGTGCTTGGACGCTATGTGCAGCTGAAGGCAGGCGAACCCCAGGCGGAGGACGGCATCAAGGTCGTATCCTACAACGTCGGTCGCTTCGCGATGGGGTCTGGCCTGGCCGAGCAGCAGTGTGCCGATTCGGTGGCCGCCTTCCTTCGCGGCAGCGATGCTGACATCATATGCCTGCAGGAATTCCACCACAGGGACCCGAAGGCCGTAAAGAGCTGGCTGTCAAGGAATTTCAAGGGATATGGCGCAGAGTATTTCGTCTACACTGATAAGTCCGGCTGCTATGGCAACGTCACCCTGAGCCGTTTCCCCGCCCTGGACAAGGGCAAGGTGGATTTCGGCAAGAGCTCCAACCTTGCCATATGGACAGAATATGATGCCGGCGGCACGCGCCTTCGGGTCTACAACTGCCATTTCCAGAGCTATAACATATCCCTTTCCCGCCTGGTGAAGTCCATAGCCGGCGACTACCGCAAGACTTTCCGTGACACCGAGGAGAAGATGCGCACGGGGATAACGACACGCCCCAGGCAGGTCGAGGCGGTGATAAGGCATATCGAGCAGTCTCCCGTGGCCTCCCTTGTCTGCGGGGATTTCAACGACAATCCCTTGTCCTACACCTACTGGCGCCTCTGCCGCGGCCGCAAGGATTCCTTTACGGAGTCCGGCAGGGGAGCGGGCGCTACGTTCCGCTCGCTGTGGCCTCTGCTGAGGATAGACTATGTCCTCTATCCCGAGGCTTTCAGGCGGGTTTCGCACAGCGTGCAGAAGAAGAATTTTTCCGACCATTATCCAGTAAAAGCTGAATTCGCTTTATGAACGAAGTTCTCAACCAAACCGTCCAAGTCCTCCGTGAGGGAGGCGTAATCCTTTATCCCACAGACACTTTGTGGGGCCTTGGCTGCGACGCCACGAACCCTGACGCCGTTGCGAGGATATATTCCATCAAGAAGCGTTCTGACAGCAAGGCCCTTGTGTTGCTTGCCTCCAGCCTGGATATGGTTGCCAAATACGTCAAGGAGATTCCCGATGCCGCGATCCAGCTTGTCGAGGTCAACGACAGTCCGATGACGGTGATATATCCCGGTGCCATATTCCGCGGCCCCGACTTTCCCGCCGACCGGCACTTCCTTGCCTGGAACGTCGTTGCCGAGGATGGCAGCGTGGGGATCCGAGTGCCCCTGCACGAGTTCTGCCGAGATATGGCCTTCAAGCTGGGCCGCCCCGTGGTCTCCACTTCGGCCAACATCTCCGGCCAGCCGTCGCCCTCGATGCTGCGCGACATCCCCCAGGAAATCAAGGACGCGGTGGACTACATCGTCCCTCCCCGTTTCGACAAGGACTCCACTATTAATAACGAGAGATGTACTATCTACTCCAAAAACCTTCCGGAGCTTCGCTCCTCCATCCCTCCCAAACAAGTTTGGGCCCCTCGAAGGGTTGGATTTGGGGTCCCCGAAAATCTGTGATTTTTGGGGTTTCGCGGCCGAGGGTGGCCATGGGTTTTTGGAATAGATAGTACATCTCTCTATGTGGTTATATGGAACTGTTTTATAGTCAGGATATTGATGCGGGGGTGTGCAGGCTGGACGGCGAGGAGTCGGGGCACTGCGCACGGGTGTTGCGGCATCGCTGCGGGGACGAGATCAACGTGATCGACGGCCTGGGGACGATGTATGAGTGCAGGATTTGCGACGACAACCCGCGGGCCGTGGTGGCCCAGGTGCTGAAGGCCAATCACGGCTGGGGCTCGCACCCCTACCGGCTCTCTATGGCCGTGTGCCCCACGAAGAATGCGGACCGCTACGAGTGGTTCGCCGAGAAGGCCACGGAGGTGGGCGTGGACTGCATCGTGCCCGTGATAGGGGAGCGCTCCGAGCGCAAGGTTTTCAAGACCGACAGGCTCCGTCGCATCCTCGTATCAGCCGCGAAGCAGTCGCTGAAGGCGGCCGTGCCCGAGGTTGCTGAGCCCCTGAGTGTCAGGGACTCCATCAAGGGATGCGACGCCCCGGTGAAGCTCATCGCCTACTGCTTCGAGGGTGAGCGTCCGCGCCAGGGGGTGACCGAAGCGCTGGCAGCCTCGGCCGAAACGGGCGGGGACATCGCCATCCTGATCGGGCCCGAGGGAGACTTCTCTCCGGGGGAGGCGGCCCTGGCCCTGGAGCACGGCTTCGTGCCCATCCATCTGGGCCCGTCCCGCCTGCGCACGGAGACCGCCGCCCTGACCGCCGCCACCGCGGTGTACCTGAGGCTGGGGGTCTGAGAGAAGGCTGCTGCGGAAAGCGCCGGAGCGTCACAGGTCGAATTTAAGGTCGTTGACCTGTGACACCGAATAGGCCACACAGGCCACTGGAAGGCATTATCAGTGTTACAGGTGGTCGACCTGAAATTCGACCTGTTACGGTAAAGGATATGTTTATAGGAGTTATATCGGACACCCACGGGGTGTTCAGCGACGAGTTCAGGGAGTTCCTCGCTCCCGTGGACGAGATATGGCACGCCGGGGATTTCGGCGGAGGGATAGATTTTGTCCACAAATTCTCGGCCTTCAAGCCGCTGGTGGGTGTCTGCGGCAACTGCGACGCCCAGGAGATACGCTTCGAGTGCCCGGTTGTGCAACTGTGGAACTGCGAGGGCCTCAAGGTGCTGATGACCCATATAGGCGGGTATCCGGGGCATTACCCCCATAATGTGCTGGCTATGCTGGACCGCCATAAGCCGGACATCTTCGTCTGCGGGCATTCGCATATCCTCAAAGTGATGCACGATCCCCTCTACAACGTCCTGACTATCAACCCGGGAGCGGCCGGATTGCAGGGCTGGCAGGTCTTCCGCACAGCACTTCGCTTTCATATTGATGGTGGCAAAGTGCGTGATATGGAGGTGTTTAAGCTGCCAAGAGGGTGAAAATGTAAAATTTTAGTAACATTTTTTGCATTTGTCGTAAATGTGGAGTATTTTTGCGTGCGAATTTGAAAAACAACTTTAAAACAATACTATTATGAAGAAAGTTTTGATGAGCGTCGCCATCGTAGCGATGATGGTTGCAGCAGCATCTTGCACCTGCAGCAACAAGAAGGCCGAAGAGGCTAAGGAATGTGACAAGGCCGAGTGCTGCGAGAAGAAAGCAGAGACCAAGGCCGAAGAGGCAGCAAAGGATCTTAAGGACCAGGCTGTCGAGGCTGCCAAGGATGTTGCCAGCGAAGGTATCAACGCTGCAGCCGAGGCCGCAAAGGACGCTATCAAGAAGTAATTTTTCTTGATGGAAGTATCAGGGTCTGCCCAAAAGGCAGGCCCTTTTTTTGGATATGAAAACTTTCTTTTATATTTTTGCGGGACTGAAAGCAAATTATACCATATTATAACACTATGAAAAGATTTCTTATTTATCTTGTGATGGCGGCAATGCTCGCGCTTGTCGCCTGTACTCCCAAGGAGCAGCCCAAACCTGATCCTTCCAAAGACACCACCGAGGAGCCTTCCAAGAGTCCTTCCGCAGATCCTTCAAAGGATGCAAGCGAGGAACCCACGGTCGATCCTTCCGCCGAGACGACTGACCCCAGCGACGAAACCGATCCCAGCGAAGAGATCTCCGAGGATCCTTCCATCGAGCCCGGTGCGGTTTCAATAGGTGACAAACAGTTCGACACCATCCAGGAAGCCGTCGATGCTGCAAGGTCATGGTCATCGGTGCCGGAAATGCCGGAAGGCTCCTGATCCAGAATATCAAGATCGCCAAGGACGTTGTCATCCAGGGCAATGAAAATGTGGTTCTTACCGGTTCCATAGAGATAACCGGCTGTGCCGCAGCAATCAAGACCCTCACCATCGAGCCTGACGGCAGCGTAGTTCAGGAAGGCGCAACCGGCTGGGATGCATATCCTTATGCCGTCCGTATCAACAATGGCGGCCACGGCGCGGTCCTCGACGATGTCTACATCGATATGACCGGCATCAAGGGCAAGAACGGCACCGCCATCTTCGCCTTTGCAGCCGAAGCGAAGAATTACGATATAATCGAATCCTGCAAAATATTCGGTGCCGGCGAGCGCGTGATGCAGCTCTACGGAGCCAGGATGGTCCTCAGGGGCAATATCATTGATACGCCTTATTCCAGCTATGGTATCAGGATTGGAGAAAGCGGAGCCGATGTCCAGCTGACCGAAAACAGTTTCGTCTCCGACAGCGATATTAAAACCGCCGTCCACCTGAACAACCTCGCGGACAGCCGCGTGATCTTCGGATATGGCACCACGGACGACAATACATATAGCGAGGAATACAAGAACAAGGTTGACGGCGCTATGACGAATACTACCATAGAGCCCTACAAAGAGCTCCCCGTCAGCAACGCACAACCCGCCGCGGCTTTCGCAACCATCAAACCCCTCTGGACCAAGGTTCACGGCGACGAGTGGTTCGGCTCCTACGTCCCTGAAGTCGCCACAGGTGATCCCTGGGCCAAGGACTGGTACCGCAACGTGGCGATGGACGACACGTACGTGTATGTCTCCGCATCTTCCAAGACCGCTGCAGGCATCTATGCGATTGAAATCGGCGATCCTACCAACGTCATTCCTCTGAACGTGGACGGCATCGAGGGAGGAACCTTCTTCACCAACTGCGTCCGCACCATTGCCGACGGCGACAAGACCTATATCCTTGCCGGCAACCTCTCCTTCGACGGTAAATGGATGGGGCCTAATGACACTAAGACATTGAAGCTCTACGTATGGAAGAGCTTCGATGGTGCTCCCGAACAGATACTGTCTTTCCCTATCCCTTCCGATATCAAGCCCCGTCTCGGTGACAAGTTCGAAGTCTATGGTGACTGGAATGACGGTCTTATCTTCTACAAGAACTATAATTGGCCTGAAGAAGGTCAAGAGAATTATGCTGATGTCGTATATGTCTTCACCCTGAAGAACGGTGTGGTCGATCCCACCCCGAGCCTCAAACGCCTGAGCGCAATTCCTGAAGGATGGAAATATGGCTCAGTGTCAGCTTATTATCCTTACACCAAGGACAGCGGCTTTATGTCAGGATGGAGCGCCATCATCCCTTACGTTGCCGACGGTGACAATTACATCTGCCAGCCCTGGATCGGCGGCGGATATATGGATTATCCTCTGACCAGCTTCAACCACGGCGTGTCATTCTTCACGATCGGTGGCCAGGAGTACATCGCCTATGTCCACATCAGGATTAAATCCGAGGAGCAGGAGAACAACGCAGTGCTGAATGTCTTCAAGAAGAACGGTTCCTTCCAGGAGACTTTCGCCGATGAGGGCAACCTCGTCAAATGTATCTTCCAGGAAGGCGGCGTCGGTGAGACCAGCGCCAACGGAGCCGGCGACCTTGCCGTGCGCGTGATCGGAGGCAAAGCCTATGCTGCCCTGTCCGTTCCTAACGTCGGATTCGGAGTCTATATCATAGAGCCCGTCGAATAAAGAATAAAGCGGACGTTTAAAACGCCCGCTTTATCATTTGGACAGCGTCCAGTTTTTCCCAGCCGAAGAACTGGACGCTTTTTTCGACTTCGACCCCGCCGCGCCTCAGGCGCAACGTCCGGGTGTAGGGCTTGCGGCCGAAGTGGCCGTAGGTTGCGGTGGGTTCGTAGATGGGATTCTCCAGGCCGAACTTGCGGATTATGGCAGCGGGACGAAGGTCGAACATCTGCCCGATCTTTACTGCTATCTCGCTGTCGGACAGGCCTTTGCGAGCAGTGCCATAAGTGTCCACAAAGATGCTCACCGGACGGGCTATGCCTATGGCATATGACACCTGGACCAGCATCTCGTCGGCTATGCCGGCGGCTACCATATTCTTGGCAATGTAGCGGGCTGCATATGCCGCGCTGCGGTCGACCTTGGAGGGGTCCTTGCCGGAGAATGCTCCGCCGCCGTGCGCTCCCTTGCCGCCATAGGTGTCCACGATTATCTTGCGGCCGGTCAGGCCGGTGTCGCCGTGGGGACCGCCGATGACGAACTTGCCGGTGGGGTTGACGTGGAGGATGAAACTCTCGTCGAAGAGGGCTGCCGTTTCGGCCGGGAGCTGCTCTTTCACCTTGGTGATCAGGATATTGCGCACATCCGCCTCAATGCGGTCGTGCATCTCCTTGTCCACGCGGTTCTGACCATATTGCTCCACCGCTTCGGCATAGCTCATCCGGCCGAGGGAGGAGGGAACGAACTCGTCGTGCTGGGTGGATACCACTATTGTGTGCACGCGCACGGGCTTGCGGGTGGCACCGTCATATTCGATGGTGTACTGCGCTTTGCTGTCGGGGCGCAGATAGGGCATCACTTCGGGGCTGTTCTTGCGGATGTCGGCGAGGATGCGCAGCGTCAGGTGCGACAGGGACAGGGCGAGGGGCATATATTCGGCTGTGTCCCTGCAGGCATATCCGAACATCATTCCCTGGTCGCCGGCGCCCTGCTCTTCGGGGTCCTCGCGCACCACGCCGCGGCCGATGTCCCGGCTCTGCTCGTGAATGGCGGAGAGCACTCCGCAGGAGTTGCCGTCGAACATATAATCGGCTTTGTTATAGCCGATTGCGTTGATCACGCGGCGCACTGTCTGCTGGATGTCCACATAGGCGTCGTCGGAGCGGACTTCACCGCCTACTACCACGAGGCCTGTGCTGCAGAAGGTTTCGCAGGCCACCTTCGCCGAGGCATCCTGGCGGAGGAATTCATCGAGGACTGCGTCTGAAATCTGGTCGGCCACCTTGTCAGGGTGACCTTCGGAAACTGATTCCGAAGAAAATAGATAGTTCATCTTTTTAGCATTTTTTTGGTTAACCGTGGTTGCAAGCGGTCAAATCTTTCCACGGGCGTAAAAGTGTACAAAGTTACGCACAAAAACGGGAATTGACAAATTTAAATGCAGTGGCCCCAAATAATTACAATTTTAACGTTTTTAATTTTTTGCATTCGCGGGATTGTGTTATCTTTGTACATCAAAATATCAATTTTTCAATATGAAGAATTTACTTAAGTTTGTCTTTTCCGCCATCGTTATGATGATTGCGGGCGTCGTCGCCTATTCCCAGGTGACCACATCTTCAATTTCAGGTCGTGTCGTTGATGCCGACGGTGCCGTTGCCGGTGCCCCCGTCATCGCAACCCACGTCCCCTCAGGTTCCAACTATTACACAGTAACTGACGCAAAGGGTAACTACCGCATCAACGCCGTCACCCCTGGCGGCCCCTACAATGTCGTAGTTGAAATGCTCGGCTACCGTGTCAACGAGACCAAGGGCGTCTATGCCACCCTGGGTGACGATGTCACCGTGAACGCAGTCCTCGAAGTCGAGAGCATGGGCCTTGAGGCTGCAGTATTCGTGGCCGACGGCCTCGGAAGCACCAGTATGACCCGTCCCGGCGCCGGTACCTCCATCAGCCAGAGGACTATGGAGAGCCTCCCGACCTCCAGCCGTTCCATCAACGACGTGCTCCGTCTCACCCCTCAGGCCAGCGTTACGACCAACGGCCTCGCACTGGGCGGCGGAAACTACCGTTCCTCATATGTGACCGTTGACGGTGCTGCCTTCAACAACGCATTCGGTATCGGCCAGAACCTCCCTGCAGGCGGTGCCCCTATCTCCCTGGATGCCATTGAGCAGATGAGCGTCAACATCACTCCCTACGACGTTCGCCAGAGCGGCTTCACCGGCGGTGCGATCAACGCCGTCACCAAGAGCGGTACCAACGAGTGGCACGCTTCCGTATACAACTATTATAAGAGCAATGCAGTCACCGGTTACAAGGTTGCCGGCGAAGACATCAACAAGACCAAGTTTCTGGACAACACCACAGGCGTGACCGTCGGTGGCCCTATCATCAAGAACAAGCTCTTCTTCTTCGTCAATGCAGAATATTCCCTCGACGAGACTCCCGGTTCCACGGTCGTTGTCCGCGGAAGCGATTCCGATGCCTTCAATCCCACCGGAAAGAGCGTTTCCCGTCCTACGGAGAAATTCATGAACGAGGTTCTCGAGTATCTGCAGAGCAAATATAACTACAACCCCGGCCGCTACCAGAACTATTCCCTCAGCACCCCTGACTGGAAAGTTATGGCCCGCATCGACTGGCATATCGACAGCGACAACCGCCTGAACGTGCGTGTCAGCCACACCAGCAACAAGTACTCCTCCGCACCTTCAAGCTCCGTCAACCCCATCAACCCCAACCCCTACGACAGGAACAACTACGGCAGGACCTCCATCTTCGCCCAGTACTTCGAGAGCAGCCGCTACTTCCAGGAGCAGAACTTCACCTCCGTCGCGGCCGAGCTCAACTCCCGTCTGCTTGACGGCAAGCTCAACAACCTCCTCCGTCTGACCTGGTCACACCAGAACGAGCCCCGCAGCTTCGTCGGTGACGACTTCCCTACGGTGGATATCCTCCTCCCTACCAGCGTAGACGCTTCCGGCAAGCCCATCGTTGACGATGCCAACAATCCTTCCACCGCGAAGGCCGTCCTGACCTCCTTCGGTCCCGACCCCTTCACCTATGGAAACCTCCGAGACGTCCACACCCTCGTGGCCACCGACGAAATGACCTACCGTCTGGGAATCAACAACTTCACCGCCGGTGTCCAGTTCGAGTGGGACCTCACCAAGAACGGCTATATGCAGGGCGGTATGGGCTACTACGTATATGACAGCTGGGAGCAGTTCAAGGCTGGTGGCAAGCCCGCGGCTTTCGCCATCACCCACTCCAACCGCAGCGACCTCAAGCAGGTGTTCCCTTCCTTCACCTATATGCAGTCCTCCTTCTACTTCCAGGATGAACTGAAGTTCAGCGAGCGCTTCAAACTCACTGCCGGTCTGCGTCTGGAAGTTCCCATCTATCCCGACATCGCAGGCAATGAGAACAAGGACTTCACCAATATCGCAGCTGCAGCCGGAACTTCCATCACCGGCATGAAGACCTCCGATATGCCCAAGATGACCGTGAACTTCTCGCCCCGCCTGGGCTTCAACTGGGATGTCACCGGCGACAGGACCGTCGTCCTCCGCGGTGGAGCAGGCCTCTACACCGGCCGCGTTCCCTTCGTCTGGATCGTTTCCGCAGTGGGTAACAGCAACTGCATGCAGGCCCAGTACATCGACGCCGACGGCACCGGAGCAAACACTCCTTCCTTCCATAGCAACCTCAACGATATCCTCACCGATATCTATGGCGGCGCCTTCACAGCCCAGGATCTTCCTGCTCCCCAGCAGACGACCATCCTGGCCAAGAACCTTAAGATGCCCACCGTGCTGAAGAGCTCTCTCGCAGCCGACTTCAACCTCCCTCTCGGCATCAAGGCTTCCCTCGAAGGCATATATAACAAGAACCTCAGCGAGGTCTATGTCGACAAGCTCGGCCAGAAGGAAGACGGTGTCGGCGTGACCTGGCCCGGCGAGCCCAAGGCAAGGCCCAACGTGGTTTCCGAGAACATCAAGAACAGCGCTGGCCAGAAGGTCACTCCTTACTACCTGTACAATGTCAACGATCCTTCCAAGCTCGGCTGGTACTACAGCGTGACTGCCAAACTCGAGAAGAGCTTCGCATTCGGCCTCTCCCTTATGGCAGCCTACACCCGCAGCGGCGGCAAGACCCTCTCCGACGGTATCGGCGACCAGCTCTCCTCCGCATTCAACACCAACACCTACAACGTGATGGGCAGCCACACCCCTGAACTGGGCTATGGCACATATGTTTCCCCGAACCGTGTTATCGCGAACGTCAGCTACAGGATCCCCGAAGGCCGCAACCTTGCCACCACCATCGGTGTCTTCTACGAAGGCTACAACCTCGGCTACGTAGGCAACTCCTACTCCTACACCAGGCATTCCTACCTCGTCGGTGCCAAGTCCGGCAAGAATACCAACTCCCTTACCGGCGACGGCGGAGCACTCAACCTTGTCTACATTCCCACCGATGCAGAACTTGACGCAATGCCTTTCTCCAGCGACGAGAACAAGGCGGCCTACAAGGCCTTCCTCGCCTCTGACAAGTACCTCAGCAGCCACCGTGGCCAGTACAGCGAGCGCGGCGCAGTCGTAATGCCTTGGAACAACCGCATCAGCATCAAGGTCGCTCAGGACGTGATGTTCCGCATCGCAGGCAAGCTCCAGACCCTCACCCTCGGAGTCGACATCAACAACGTCGGCAACATGCTCAACAGCAAGTGGGGCAATGTCCAGAAGCTTTCCTCCGACACGATCCTCACCATCGAGGGTGGCAAGTACACCTTCTCCGAGCCCAAGTGGACCCCTCTCCAGACCACGATGTCCACCTGGAACCTCCTCTTCACCGCACGCTACGCCTTCTAACAGGCAGCAGGCATATTGTTCACAAAGCCGGCCGGTCCCCCCGACCGGCTTTTTTTTCGGCTCGACTGTGCAGAAATGCCACGTTCTGGGCACCTGAGATGGCTGCTGTGAGGATGAGGACGGAAGGACAGCTTCCGGGAATGGGCGGCACCGGGCACTTGACCTCAAAACTCGACGGGCTGCGCCCGTAAACTCGAGTCCGGCTGTCGGTC
>CACZBP010000090.1 GCA_902779495.1 uncultured Bacteroidia bacterium | reverse complement strand
GCCGACCGGCTGATGCCGGTTTGTTAAGCCAACGCACAAACTCGAGTCCGGCTGTCGGTCATCCTGCTGACGCAGGACCGTGCCCTGCACAAGGCTCACACACGCCCCCGCACAAGGCCAACTCCATTCCCGTCAATGTCCTTCCGTCCTCCTTCTCACCGCCATGCAATTCTGCCGCCCCGGGGGTTGCCTCCGAGGCGGCAGTTTTCGTTCAGAGCCTCAGTAGGCGAGGAGAGCGTCACAGGTCGAATTTGAGCTTGACCACCTGTGACACCTGAATGGCCTTCCAGCAGCACCAGTGGCAATATCGGTGTAACAGGTCAACGCGATGAGAATCGACCTGTTACGCTCACGTGGAAATGCGGTCTGCGATAGCAAAATAAAACCAGTCGGCGGGGAGATGAAGTCCGCGGGCCCTCCGGGGGTACTTATTCTATCACTATCATCGTCCAGTACTTGAGGGAGGGGACGTCGACCGCGATGCTCAGGCCGGAGGCCTTCCACTTGGCGTCGCGGGGGACGCCGCCGTCGATGTCCGGGGACGCGACCCAGACGCGCTTGACCTCCCTGGCGGAGCGCACGGAGACCGTGAAGGCCTCTTTCAGGGAAGGCTCCTTCTGGGTGCGGCCGTCGTCGCGCCAGTCAAGGTGGGCGGCGTCGGAGAAGTTCAGAAGGTGGACAACCGTCCGCTCGCCGACCTTGGTGACATAGTAGTTGACGCTGCCCTTGACGGGGCCATATTCCGCGGCATTGACTCCGGAAGCGGAAACGTTCACCTTGGCAGGCTCGGCTCCGTCACGCAGGAGGTTCTCATATCCCGTGAGGAAGTCGTAGTATGCGGGGAGGGCCTTCTTCAGGTCCACGTCCATCTCCATCGAGGCATCGGGGAAGTACTCGTTGCAGAGCATATGCTCGCCCAGCTCCAGGTGGGAGCCGCCAAGGGCGAACATAACGGCATCGGCAAGCAGGACGGACGCTGTGTTGAACTTGCCCTTCTGCTTGTAGTTCATATATGCCGCCATCACCGTATTCTTCCCGGGGGCCAGCCGGCGGTTCTCGTCCAGGATGGTCTTTATCTCCGAATAGGCCGTGGTCCACACTTCGTTGTAAAGGAAGTCGGTGGGCGCGGCCGCGATGGAACTCTGCCCGAAACGGCTTACCGCATTGAAAGCCAGCTTCTTGCCGGGCTGGGCCTTCTTCATAGCACTGATGAACTTGCCATATCCCTCGGGCATATTGATCTGGCTGCCGTCGTAGCGGTAGAGGCTGCCGCGGTTGCCAAGCTGGTCGATGTGGAAGCCGTCGAAGGGGAAGACGTCATAGACCTCGTCCGCACGGGCTGCGAAATAGTCCAGCCAGGCGGCATTGCCCGGGTCAACCAGGTATATGCTGCTGCGGAACGGGGCATTGAGCTCGTGGAAGTCCTTGCGGGAATGGTTCTTGTCCTTGAAGGCATACCACTTCTCGTCCACGCCGTCGTCGGCAGCCCAGGAAAGGGCCCCGTAGCACAGGTCATACCACATCGAGGCTATGCCCAGGGTGTGCGCCTTTTCAATATATCCTTTCACCGTGGACAGCTGGACTGTGGTGCCTATCAGGCTGGGCCATTCGGAATCAGGCTTCGCCGGGGTGCCGGCCAGCGGATGGTGGTGGTCATAGAGCCAGTCGTAGTACTGAAGCCCGTTGATGTGGTAGTTGCGCAGATTGGCCAGCACGCTTTCCATCTTGGAGGCGGGGATATCCCCGAAAGCGGTCAGGAAGCCATATCGGGGGAACCTGGTCCAGTCGCTGGACACATCCACGGCGGTGCTTCCGACAGTCTTTATTTCGCCTTCCGAGGTCTTGCCGACAAGTTCCACATAATAGCCCCGAAAATCGGTGGCGGGGGCAGTCCACGTCCAGGACCTGGAGTCCGGAAGTATCTGCTGCTCAATAACTTCGCCAAGATGCCAGTAGCGCACGGCGACGCTCTGCTCCCTGTCGGAGGTGAAGGTCACCGTCTCCCCCGGGGCATAACAGGACTTGTCCGTGTGGACTGTCATCGCGCGGAGGATGGTAGATGTCGCCAGGCCGTCAAGGCCGTCGTCTCCGCCAGGAGCGGGCTGGGGCTGCGGTTGTACCGAGGGCGTGCACCCTGCAATGAGGATGCACGCTATCGGCACAAGCAAATGCTTGAGTTTCATTTATTTCTTCTTGATGATTACGGTCTCCTTATCCTGCATCAGGGTAATTTCATACTGACCTTCCTCGGTGATGTTCCACTTCTGGTCGAGTTCCTTGATACCCATAGTTGCGGTCTCGGGACGGGCCTTGTCGATGAAGATAAGCGGCTCTTCCTCGCCGGTAGGGGCCTTGTTGGCCTCAGAGGCGAGATACCAGGCGCCGAACCAGTCGGTGCTCTTGTCGCAGGTGAACTTAAGCTCGCCTGCCTTGAGCGTGCCGGTCCAGGTCTGCGTGGTGGCGCCGGCCTTGGTCATAGGAAGGGCATTGGCGATATCCCAGCCGGCATCGCAGGCGCTTCCGATAAGGTAGAGCTGCTCGTAAGGAGTGAAGGGAACGAAATATGCGGCTTCCTTGCCTTCCTTGGCATAGAGGCTGACGTGATAGAGGCCTTCGGGCAGGTGCCACTCGTGCCAGGTGCTCTGGGAAACCTTGTTGTTGTCAAGGCTCTGCTCTTCCTCAACTGCATAGTAGAAGTCCTTATTGTTGTTCACGTCCGCGGTGAAGTGCATCCAGGCGTTGTTGGACTTCAGGAAGGTGAAGAAGGCATATCCGCTGCGGTACATCTTTATGGGGGCGCCTTCTACGCCGCCGCCGAAGATATACATCGAGAAGTACTTGGGACCGCCGGTCTTGGTGATTGTGATGGTGAGTTTCTCGATATTGAGTTCTATTTTGTAGTTGCCCTGCTCGGCGATGATGAACTTCTCATCGGGAGTGTCCACGTGGGGAAGGCTCTCGTCATCAACCCTTTCGCCGGTGTCGGGATCGTTCCACAGGTGGTCGCGAAGGTAAAGGTGGGTGTCGTCCAGGCGTCCGTATGAAGGCACCCAGCCGTCACGGGTGACCAGGAACTTCAGTTCGCCTCCGAAGAGCTCTCCGCTCCAGGAGAAGCCGCCGTCCTCACCCTCGATGGGGGTCATGGCGATGGCGTTGGCGAGGTCCCAGCCTGCCGCCGTGGCGCTGCCTATCATATACAGGTCGGTGGGCTTGGGCTCAAAGGCCTTCAGTGTGATGGTGACCTTGTTGGAAAGCACGTCGTCAACCTCGGTGCTGGCGATGGTCGCGAGCACCAGGAAGTCGAACTCTACGCTCTCGCCGTTGGCCACGTCGAAATCTTCCTTGATGATCTTGTTGAGCTCACCTGCGGTGAACACTTGTTCGGTGACGTTGGGGCCCAGGGCTATCTCATAAGGAGCCTCGAAGGAGCCGCCCTTCTTGTCGATGAGGACGGAATAGGACACGCGGGCGCCGGTGCCCATATTGGTCGTGGCGTTCCAGGTGAGGGTGAGGACCTCGTTGTTCTGGTTGTCGGTGTCCATCGCGGGGGTGGTGGAGCTGGCTTTCAGCTCGATAGGCGTATTGCCGCCTGCGGGGGTGTCTTTACCATCCTGACCCTGAGGATTGTCCTTCTTGCAGGAAATGGTCATTGCCGCTGCTGCGGCGAGAATGAACAAAAACTTTTTCATAATTATGGTTGTTAAATTAGTATCCGGGGTTCTGTGGTTTGAAAAGAGGGTTGGCGTCGATCTCCACCTGGGGGACAGGATAGAGAAGACGGTCCTTGGTGACGTTCTTCTTGCCTATGCCCTTGAGGAAGCTGACGGCATAGTCACCGCCGTCGATGCGGATCATATCGAACCAGCGATGGCCCTCGAAGGCAAGTTCCATACGCCTCTCGTGGATGATGATATCCTTGAGCTCGGCCTTGGTCTTTCCCTCCGGGATTCCTGCCAGGCCGGCGCGGGCGCGGACCTTGTTCAGCGGGATGATGGCTTCGTCCATCTGGTTCTGCTCATTGAGGGCCTCGGCCTTCATAAGAAGGACATCCGCGAAGCGATATACCACCGTATTGGCGGGGCAGTTGTCCACCTTGTCGCAGATCGATGCGGGCACGCACCACTTGCGGACATTGTAGCCCGTGGAAGACCACGAGGGGTCATACTCTATGCCGTCGAAATCGGGGCAGCCTTCATAGAAAATGGTCACGTCCTTGCGCAGGTCGCCGGGCTCGTAGGCATCCACGAAATGCTTCGCCACGTGCTGCCAGCCATAGCCGCCGCCACCCACCATATTGGAGTTGCGGGGGGCCATGAAGCAGTTGAGCCACTGGGACTGGTTGTCGTTGTCACTGAGCCAGTTGGTGCAGGCGGCAGGGTCGCCGGTGTACTGGATTTCGAAGAGGGATTCGGGGCCGTTCTGGTTGAGCTTTCCGGTGGCGGGGTTATACCAGTTGTCGGCATATGCCATCTTGCTCAGGTCGTAGCCCTGGTTCTCTATGTCCTGGCAAAGGGAAACCACCTCGCCATAATTGGTGCCGAGGGTAAGATAGACCTTCGCCAGCATACATTCGGCTGCTTCCTTGCAGGCGCGGCCAAGGTCGGAGCTCTTGTACTCGGCCTTGTAGGGCAGGCCCTTTATGGCCTCCTTGCAGTCCTCTATGATCTTCTCGTAGACCTTGTCCTTCGGAGTGCGGGCGACGTTCAGCTCGTCGGTAGCATAGAGAGGCTCCGTGCGGAGGGGGATGTCGCCGAAGAAGCGCACGAGGATGAAATGGTAGTGGGCGCGAAGGAAGTAGCACTCGGCCATAAGGCGGGTGCGCAGGGTGGCGTCCATCTCCGTCCTGGGGAGTTCCTTCAGGGCGAGGTTGGCCCTGAGGATGCCGGGATTAGAGCGCCAGATGTCCGTTGCGGCGGCGTTGGATGCGTCGGCCGTGAAGTTGGACAGCTGGACGGTCTCTATGCCGTCCGTTCCGCCGCCGGCTCCAACGACGCTCTCACCGGCCACCACGTCGGTGGACCAGATGCGCATATTGTAGAGCTTGGGCCACTGGAGGGGCTGGTAGGCGGCGTTGACGAGCGCTACGGCATCGTCCGAGGTGAGGGTTGTGCTGGTGCCCACGGAATCATACGGGGCCTTGTCCAGGAATTTCTTGCAGGAAACCGCTGCAACAACCACAAGCAATATTGTAAAAAACTTTCTCATAGCCGCTTAGAATTTTAGGTCAACGCCAAGGGAGAAGGTCCTTGTGACAGGATATGTCCCCCAGTCAATGGAAGAATTGCCGACCTCGGGGTCGAAGCCCGTGTACTTGGAAATGGTGAAGAGGTTGTCGGCGGAGAAATAGACTCTCAGGCCGGAGATATGCACCTTCTGCAGGAGGGTCGCAGGGAGGGTGTAGCCCAGGGTGAGGTTCTTTAGGCGCAGGTAGCTTCCGTCCTCGATGTAGCGGTCGGAAGGACGCGTGTTGTTGTTCGGGTCGCCATAGACGGCACGGGGCATCGTGTTGGAAGTGCCTTCGCCATGCCAGCGGGCAAGGACGAGGTCATACTGGTTGCATATGGTCGACATCGAGGTCATATCCACCTTGGTGACGTTGAAGACCTTGTTGCCGTAGATGCCCTGGAAGTATATGGAGGCGTCAAAGTTCTTCCAGCGGAAGTTGTTGCTCAGCGAAGCGGTGAAGACCGGCTGGGGATATCCCAGTATGGTGCGGTCCTTCTCGTCGATGACACCGTCGTTGTTCTGGTCCTTGAAGCGGATGTCGCCCGCCTCGGCGCCGGCCTGGACGGAGCCGCTGTTAGCCTCGGCGTCGGTCTGGAATATGCCGGCGGTCTCCCAACCGATGAAGGCCCCGATGGGCTGGTTCAGCATATTCGTACAGAAATACTGGCCGAAGCCGGAGTCGTTGTAATAGGTGGCCTCCACGTCGTTCAGCGACAGGATCCTGTTGCGGTTGAAGGAGATGTTGAAGTCCGTGCCCCAATAGAAGTCGCCCGTGTCGAAGTTGTCCGAACCGACGGTGACCTCAAGGCCGATGTTGCGTATCTTGCCCTGGTTGGTGTAGGGGACGTCGGTGTCCGAATAGCCGGTGCTGATGGGCACGGTCATAGGGACGAGCATTCCGTTGGTATTCTTGATATATCCGTCGATGCTCAGGCGCAGGCGGGAAGAGAAGAATGCGAAGTCCAGTCCGGCGTTGTACTGCTCGACTTCCTCCCAGTGGATGTCCGGGTTGGAAAGCTTGCTGGCGACGAGCGAGCTGTAGACGTTGCCGTTGAAGGAATACTGGCCGGTGCCATAGACGGAGGCGAAGGTGTAGTCGCCTATCTCCTGGTTACCGGTGATTCCATAGCCTACGCGCAGTTTCAGGTAGTTAAACTGTTCCATCTTGGGGAACCAGCTCTCCTCGCTTATCCTCCACGCTCCGGCGAAGGAGGGGAAGAAGCCCCATCTGTGGCCGGGTCCGAACTTGGAGGAACCGTCGGCGCGGAAGGTCGCGGTGAGCATATAACGGTCTGCATATGACCAGTTTACGCGGCCCATAAAGGAGGCTATGGCCCAGGCGCTGCGGGTGCCGTCGAGGCTCTCTATCGTCAGGCCGTTGTCGAACTGGCTGGCAGAGTCGCTCTGGAAGCCCTTCTTCTGGCCGCTGAAGCCGTAGTTGTCGCCCCACTGGAGGGAGTTTCCGGCCATGGCGCTGATGCTGTGCTGGCCGAACTTGCCGTCATATGTGAAGTAGTTGTCCGCCAGGTAGCTGAAATATTTGCCCGTGCTGGCCCAGCGCTCGGACTCGGCCAGGGGATTGGGCATCCAGTTGTATTTGGGGCGGAAGCTCTCGCTGAACACGAACGTGCCTCCCACGCTTTCCACCGAACGGAACTTAAGGCCCTTGAGAAGGGTTATTTCCACGGTCTCGGAAGCCA
>CACZBP010000089.1 GCA_902779495.1 uncultured Bacteroidia bacterium | reverse complement strand
TCAGTTTTCCCCCAGCGGTCATGTTCGTAAATGATATGTACAACTGTGTGTTCTTCATATCCATATACCAGAACGCCCTCGTGCTGATGACGACCTTCCCCGCCCTGGTTGCGATGAAGTCCACCGCCCCCTTCGGCCTAGTCGATGCCGTCGCCGCCGTACTGACCTTCGGTTTCATAGCATATGAAGCCATCGCCGACGAGCAGCAGTGGGTCTTCCAGACCCGCAAGTGGGCTATGATCAAGGCCGGCCAGACCCTCGAGACTCTCCCCGCCCCCTACAACAAAGGCTTCAACACCCACGGCCTGTGGAGCCGCAGCCGCCATCCCAACTACTTCGCCGAGCAGGCCATCTGGGCCTCGTTCTACATCTTCTCCATCGGAGCCGGCGTTGGCATAATCAACTGGAGCATAATCGGCGCCCTGCTGCTGGTGGTCCTCTTCCAGGGCAGCTCCGCGCTTGCCGAAGAGATAAGCGGCGGGAAGTATCCCGAATATGAGAACTACTGCAAGCAGGTCTCCTGCTTCATCCCGGGAAAGAAATACGCATAAGCATATGAAACTCAAGCACATACCAGCCCTGCTACTGTCAGCCCTTCTGGCTGTCGTCTGCGGAAACAACCCCACCCAGATGCCGGCCTTCGAAGATGCCTTCGTCAGCATCTCCGAGGCCGTCCCCGACGCCATCCTCGAAATCCGCTACTTCAGCACCTACAACTTCGTGGGCGACCGCATAGACGGCTACGAGGCCCCGGTTGCCTATGTCACCAAGGAAGCGGCAGCGGCCCTGAAGACAGTCAGCGATGACCTCGTTGCCCAGGGCTACCGCCTGAAGATATATGACGCCTACCGCCCCCAGTGCGCAGTGGACCACTTCGCAAGATGGGCCAACCAGGTAGAAGACACCCGGATGAAGGCCTATTTCTACCCCGACCTTGACAAGAGCGTCCTCTTCAAAAGAGAATATATAGCCCACAAAAGCGGCCACACACGCGGCTCCACCCTCGATCTGACCATTTTCGACATGGCCAAGGGCAAGGAGGTGGATATGGGCGGCACCTTCGACTGGTTCGGTCCCGAGAGCCACTCCGACTTCTGCGGCAATCCCGAAACCGGCGAATACACCGGCGACACCGGCCAGAGCCCCGCCGGCCGCAGCATCACCCGCGAGCAGTTCGAGAACCGCCTGATCCTGCGCCGCGCTATGCTTAAAGGCGGCTTCAGGCCCTACAGCTCCGAATGGTGGCACTTCACCCTGAGGAACGAACCCTACAAAGACACATACTTCAACTATCCAGTCAAATAATATGAAAAAGATACTTCTGGCCGCAATGGCAATCCTGGCCTTCCTGCCCGCAAGGGCCGGCAAGGTCGTCACTGACAGCATCCGGAGCAAAGTCCTAGGTGCCGACGTTACATTTAATATATATCTTCCCGACGGCTATGGCGAAAGCCCCCGCCACTACCCTGTCATATACCTCCTCCACGGCCTCACCGACACCTACACCGCCTGGGTCGAGAGGGGAAATATGCAAACCGTTGTGGATGAGCTGATTGCATCGGGTGAAATCAAGCCTGTGGTAATCGTTATGCCCAACGCAGGCGGCCCCGACCCCCACACCATCTGGAACGGCTACTTCAATATGCCCGGCTGGAACTACGAAGATTTCTTCTTCACCGAGCTGATCCCCGGCGTCGAGGGCAAATATGGCTGCGGCGGCCGCAAAGGCCAGCGCGCTGTGATGGGCCTGTCGATGGGCGGGGGCGGCAGCACGGTCTACTGCCAGAGGCATCCCGATATGTTCTCCAGCTGCTACGCGATGAGCGCCTGGCTGGACAACCAGGATGAAATCGGCTCAGAGACCAAGGACAAGCTCTACTACGTGTGTAAGGCCGTCCGGGACCATTCAGCCCTGGATTTCCTCGACAATGCCGACGAGGCCACCCTGGAGAAGCTCCGCACCGTGGCCTGGTTCCTGGACTGCGGCGACGACGACTACCTGCTGCACCTGAGCTATGCCTTCCATATCAAGATGCGCCAGGCAGGCGTCCACAGCGAGCTTCGCGTGCGCAACGGCGTCCACAACTGGGAATACTGGCACCTCGGCCTCCGTCTGTCACTCCCCTTCGCTTCAAGAAATTTCGATTAACGATATGAAACACTCCATTAAAGAATGGTTTGCGGTGACCAGGTACTGGTCATTCCCCGTTTCCTCTATGCCCGTCGTGGCCACTTTCGCCTATCTTTTCAGCAAGGATCTCATCCCCGGCGGATGGATGCCATATTTAATCTTCGCACTGGCCCTTCTTGGAGTCGTAGTGCTTCACAGCGCAGGCAACGTCCTGAGTGACTGGGCCGACTACCGCAGCGGTGTCGACAACGAAAACGCCTTCGCCGTCCCCAACCTCGTCTTCCACAAGTTCGAGCCACGTGAATACCTGATATTCAGCATCATACTCTTCGTGGTGGGCATTGCCATAGGCATAGTCCTGACGGTCCTCTGCGGCCCCGGCCTGCTGATTGCCGGCGGCATCGGAGTGCTTCTCACAATCCTGTATTCCTTCTTCAAGTTCCACGCACTGGGAGACCTTGACATATTCATCATCTTCGGAGTCCTGACCGTGCTCGGCACGACCTTCGCCATCACGGGAGCATATCTTCCCGAAGCCCTGGTCCTGTCGGTTCCCATCGGCATCGTGACCGTCTCCGTCCTTCACGCCAACAACACTGTGGACACCAAATCCGACGGCGACGCCGGCATCAAGACCTTCGCGATGCTCATAGGCCTGAAGGCTTCCGCCATCCTCTACTGCGCCTATATGATTATCCCCTTCGTGTGCATAATCGTCTCAGTCATAGTTGGTTGGCTGCATCCGCTGGCGCTTCTGAGCCTTGTCGCCGTGCTTCCCGCGTGGAAGAATTTCCGCAAGGCGGCCCAGTTCAAGACCAAAGGGCTCGACGCTATGAGCGGCCTTGACCTGGCCTCCGCCCAGCTCCAGCTGGTGTTCTCCGGCACCCTGTCGATCGGCCTATTCATAGCGGGTCTGCTATGAGCGGCAACGTTAAGAACCTGGTAGTGGCGGTCCTTGTGGCCGCCATACTCTGGTTCTGGATGTTCAGCCCCTGGACCGGCCATCTTACCAACTTCTGGCTGTCGATGTCCCTTGCCGCGGCGATCCTGACATATATGACCGTCCGCTTCTCCCCAAGAGAGAAGATCAACATCGAAAAGCCTGTGCTTCAGGTGCTTGCGGGCATAGCCATAGCCTTCGCACTGTGGGGCGTGTTCTGGATTGGTGACAAGGCTTCCGCCTGGCTATTCGACTTCGCCAGGCCCCAGGTGGATAACGTCTATGCGATGAAGACCGGCATCCCCGACTGGGGCATATGCACCCTGCTGCTGGTCCTTATCGGCCCTGCCGAAGAGCTTTTCTGGAGGGGCTACGTCCAGCGTACAATGTCTTCCCTGCTGAGCCCTGACAAGGCATTCTTCATTACGGCGGCCATATATGCCCTCGTTCACATCTGGTCCTTCAACTTTATGCTGGTGATGGCCGCGCTGGTGGCCGGAGCCGTCTGGGGCCTGATCTACCGTTTCTGCCCCAAGGCCCTCCCCGCGCTGGTCATAAGCCACGCCCTTTGGGACGCCCTTGTCTTTGTCCTTCTTCCTATCTGATTATGAATATCACCGAACTGCGTAGCCTTACCCCGGAAAATATCGAGGACCTGCTGGGCCTTATGCGTGAGCTGAACCCCGAGCTGCACATAACTCCCCAGATGCTGAAAATGGCCGCCGAAGACCCTGCGACCCACTTTTTCGCCGCCATCGAGGACGGCCGCATCGTGGGCACTGCCAGCCTGTGCGTGAGTCATTCCCCAACCGGCCGCAAGGGCGGCATCGAGGATGTCGTTGTGAGCGCCAAAGAACGCGGAAAACACCTTGGAAGGGCCCTCGTGGAGCACATCATCGGCTTTGCTAGGGAAGAACTCTCCCCCATCCAGCTCCACCTGACATCCCGCCCCTCGCGCGAAAAGGCCAATCTCCTTTACCAGGCTGTGGGCTTCACCCGCTACGAGACGAACGTCTACAAGCTTGAATTATAGGGAAGGCTTCCCAATGACGTCGACCCGCCAGGTGACGCCTATCTCTATGTTGTTCTTGTGGAGGGCGGAGTCGCGGAAGTAGGTGGCGTGGAGGCGGAGGTTGTCGCGGCCCAGAGGGAACCATTCAATCCCCGCGCCGGCATATATATACTGGGTGCCGGGGGCGATGACAAGGTCATAGGGGCGACCGTTCTCGTCGACGTTGTCGGCAGAATTGGTCTCATAGCCCGCCTTGCCGCATATATTCCATTTGCCCACACTCCATATCAGCTTGGTTATCAGGGTTATATCTGTAAAGAAGAAGTTCTTCTGGCCAAGGCCGGCACGGTTCATTATGTCCACGTCGAAAAGGACAGGGCCGAAGGTCATATGGTTTCCCAGGGCTATGTAGTTGCAGATCTTCTTGTCCTTGTCCTCCACGAAATTGAGGGTCCAGATGGTCTTCCACCAGGGGAAGAACTCTCCGCACCAGGCAAGGTTGTAGGCATATATGGACTGGAAGCCGAGGGACAGGGGCGAATTGCACACCTGCAGCACGGCGTTCTGCCCGGGCGCGAAACTGTAAGTGGCTGATGCTCCGAAGGTAAAGCCCTGGTAGATGTTGTTGCAGAACTGGCTGTAGAAATACACGTCGATGGGGGCGGCGTCATATTCATACCCTCCGATGAGGACGGCGTGCTTGCCGAAAAGGAAGCTCCAGCGCTCGGTGGCCTGCCAGTTCAGGTACATAAAGTCCGTGGCGTTGAACATATTCTTCTCGTCGAAGACTTTCTTGTTGAGCCTCTGGCGGATGCGGTAGTCCAGATTCGGGGTTATGTGGCCCATCATATGGAAATTGAAATGCTCCCCTACCAGCTGGCTGTCATAGACGCCGTCCGTGATTTCCTGGTGGAAGGAGCCACGCATATCGAAGAAAAGCCGGTCCACCTTGCCCTGTGCGCCCAGGCACAGAGGGACCAGAATCAGAGCAGTCAGGAGTATTCTTTTCATATGGTGTAAAAAAGTGTTACGAAAATAGAGATAAATTTTGATATTTCAATGAAAATATCCAAATTTGGCTAAAATATTTAACAACCGATGAAAAGTTTTAAAGACCTTCTGAGTCCCCTGGCAACATTCAAGTTCTGGAAGGAGCTCATAATAATGACTTTGGGAATGTCCGTCGGAGCTGCGGCAGTGTATTACTTCCTCATTCCGAGCAAGCTTATCATAGGCAGCATCTCCGGTTTCTCCATCGTGCTGGCGGAACTTCTCCCCAAAATCGGCATCACGATATCGGTCTCGAACATAATCCTTATCATTAATGCCGTCCTCCTTGTCCTGGCGTGGCTGCTGATAGGCAAGGAATTCGGCGCCAAGACAGTATATACGGCCCTCATCCTCGGCCCCCTGGTGGACCTGTGGGGCAAGATCCTCCCCTATGAGAAGATAATAACCGACGGCACTTCCGTAATGAACGACCCCTGGCTGGACCTTATCTGCTTCGTGCTTATGCTCTCCATCTCCCAGGCCATCCTCTTCAGGATCAACGCCTCGACCGGCGGCCTGGACATCCTCGCCAAGATAGTCAACAAGTACCTGCATTTCGACATCGGCACTTCCGTGACCATAGCCGGAGCCCTCATATGCTGCTCCGCCTTCGCCATCAACCCCTTCAGGATGGTCGTGATAGGCCTCATAGGCACCTGGATCAACGGCATCGCGGTGGATTACTTCACCGACACCCTCAACAAGCGCAAGCGAGTGTGCATAATCAGCAACGACCCCGAAAAGATACGCAAGTATATCATCGAGAACCTCGAACGCGGATGCAGCCTCTACCACCTCCAGGGCGGTTATTCCGGCGAGGAACACGTGGAAGTGGTCACCCTTCTCACCCAGAACGAGTATGCCTCCCTGTTCAATTATCTCAAGAACAGCGACATCAAATGTTTCGTGACGGCCGGCAACGTCAGCGAGATCTACGGCAACTGGAACACCAAACAACATAAAAAATAATCTTCAAGGCGGGATTTTCCCGCTTTTTTTTATATATTTGTATCCCGTGTTAATAAACCTAGGCTAATATGAAATACGGGTTCGACAACGACAAGTACATCAGGATCCAGTCCGAGCACATCAGGGACAGGATAGCACGTTTCGGGCACAAGCTCTATATGGAATTCGGAGGCAAGCTCTTCGACGACTATCACGCCAGCCGCGTGCTGCCGGGATTCGAGCCGGACAGCAAGCTCAAGATGCTGATGAAGATGAAGGACGATGCCGAAATCGTCATTGTCATAAGCGCCATAGACATCGAGAAGAACAAGATCCGCAGCGACCTCGGCATCACCTACGACGTCGACGTCCTCCGCCTTCGCGACGAGTTTATGGCCCGCGACCTGTCGGTCAACTCGGTTGTCATAACCCACTACAACGGCCAGTCCAGCGCCGAGGCCTATCGCAAGCGCCTGGAGAATATGGGCATCCGGGTCTATTACCACCACACCATCGAAGGCTACCCCAACAATGTCTCCCTGATCGACTCCGAGGAAGGTTTCGGCAAGAACGACTATGTGGAGACGACACGCCCCCTGGTGGTCGTCACCGCCCCGGGCCCCGGCAGCGGCAAGATGGCCGTCTGCCTTAGCCAGCTCTACCAGGAAAACAAGCGCGGCATCAAGGCCGGCTACGCCAAGTTCGAGACCTTCCCCGTGTGGAACATGCCCCTGAACCATCCCGTGAACGTGGCCTACGAGGCCGCCACCGCAGACCTCGAAGACGTGAACATGATAGATCCGTTCCATCTGGAGGCCTACGGCACCATGGCCGTCAACTACAACCGCGAC
>CACZBP010000088.1 GCA_902779495.1 uncultured Bacteroidia bacterium | reverse complement strand
ACCTTAAGTTACGAAAAATAATCCGAAAAAGCAAGGGTAACCAATTGATAATCAATCGGTTACCCTAATTATTTTGCACGAAAATTGACGAAGATTCGCGAAAAACGCCGAAAACGTCGGCTACGGGGTTCCCGCGAAGTGGCAGCCAGCAGAAGATCCTCTCATCCGGCCACTGTCATTAATACAGCGGATGGATTTCCTTTCCATTTTTTTGCCAAATCACTTGCAGAGACATTTTTTTTTCGTACCTTTGCAGTCCCAAAATGGTGGACGTAGTTCAGTTGGTAGAGCATCGGATTGTGGTTCCGAGTGTCGTGGGTTCGAGCCCCATCGTCCACCCCTGCTGCAACTCCCGGAGAAATCCGGGGGTTGCTTTGTTTTAGTAACCGCCGGTTTCGAGGGCTAGGCGAAAATGGTACTGAGGTCATTGCTAAGCGCCTCTGCGATAACTAAGCAAAACGGACGGCAGTGAGATTACGGGCGAAGGCTTGGACGCCCTTATCGATTTTATCAATGGTTTTCCTTGAGGGCTTGCTACGGCCATGAAGATAATGGCCCAGCTGAGTCTGACTCACGCCTGTAATACGCTCCAGACCTGCGAGGCTGAAGGCCTTGCTGTACTCCTGGAGAAAACTGGCGGTGTCGTAGAAGAATTCATACTCAATCTCCTCGAAAGCTTTCCCCTGACTTTCGTAGTATTCGCGCATCCCCACGTAAGTCTTATTGAAGTCGTCAATGGCTTCTTCTACTGTCTTCCCCTCGCCAAAGAGTCCGTAGTCGAGATCGTTGTCCTCCATGTATGCGGAGTATCCGTAAGATGATTTCTCAACAAAAACTTTGATGTGTTTCATATCATTTTGCTTTTTGTGAAGGGTTGGGGCTCATTTTAAATGTGTGGCCCGTCTTCGGACTGAACCAAAGAGGGTGGCCATTGGCCTGTCCTCCTGTGTCGAAACATCCGATTTTTCGAAGTTTCTTTGCCAACTCGTTGTACTTCATCGTTATCGTGTTACAAAAATAGGAATTTTCCTATTAATCACCAAATATGTTTTCACTTTTTAATTATTTGTTTTGTCCAAATATATGTCAATAATCCGAGAAAAATGCAAGGTGTGGTTCGTACTCGCAAAAAAAGATACGAATCTTATCTCCGGGGCAGTTTAAACCACTCCGGTAGTGAATTGACGGTGTCAGAATAGTTAGTTGCGGGCCTCAAGGATCATATCCCCCAGCTCGCGGATGTCGCGGACGATGAAGTCCGGAGGGTAGAATTCGGGGGCGGGGTTGGTCGCGGCATCTCGGGCGACGGCCTCGGCGGTGGCGAGGGTCGTCTCGCCCGAGAGCACGAGGACGCCGACGGCTCCGGCATTGTGGGCCATCGCCGTGTCGGTGTAGATGCGGTCGCCCACCATCGCGATCTCGTCAGGCTTCAGGCCGTGGCGGTGCATTATGCCGCGGAGCATCGTCGGGTCGGGCTTGCCAAGGACGATGTCGGGCTTGCGGGAGGTGGCGTGCTCGATGCATTTCTGCAGGGAGCCGCAATCCACCAGGACCGTCGGCTTGTCGGTCGGGCAGACGCGGTCCGGGTTCGTCGCGACGTATGGGATGCCCTGCGAGGCCCACCAGGCCGCGCGGCACAGGCGCTCATATGTCAGGGTCGGGTCGAAAGCAACGACGAGAACGTCCGGCACGTCGGCAGGGTCGTCGGCGCAGGAGACGAATCCGGCCTTCTCGAACTGCGTCACCATACTCGGGGTGCCAAGCAGGAAAAGCCGTCGTGCAGAAGGATAAGTCTCTTTGATCCAGTCGATTGCGGCAAGGGACGTGGTGTACATATTATCCTCGCCCGCCTGAATTCCCATCCCTTCGAGCTTGCGGATGTAGTCGGCAACGCTGCGGGTGGGATTGTTCGTCAGGAAGGAATAGCCTATCCCTGCGGAACGCATATCCTCGAGGAAACCTGGCGTAAAGGGAAAGAGCCGGCTGCCAAGGTATATGGTTCCGTCCATATCCAGGGCTATATGCCTGAGTCTGGAGAGCTTCTCCCTCACTTCGGGAGTGATGACGGTATTATGATTTTCCATATTCGCAAATTTAGCAAAAAATGTTTATATTTGTCAGACTAAAAAGTCCGGATTATGAAAGTCATCAACCTTGGGGAAACCAATTCAGTCCTGAACAACTTCGTCGCCCAGCTGCGCGACAAGACCATCCAGAAGAACAGGCTGCTGTTCCGTCACAATATGGAAAGGGTCGGACAGGTGTTTGCCGTGGAAATCAGCAAGTCCCTCAGATACAGTCCCAAAGAAGTCACGACCCCGCTCGGGACCGCGACCGTCCCGACCTGCGATGACAAGATTGTCGTGAGCACGATCCTCCGCGCCGGACTCCCCTTCCTCAAGGGCATAATGGACATCTTCGACGATGCCGAAGCGGCGTTCGTAGCCACCTTCCGCAAGTATTATAAAGGAGATGAATTCGAGATGAAGGTGGAATATGCCACCCAGCCGGGAGTTGAAGGCAAGGTACTCATCCTTGCCGACGCGCTTCTCGCCACTGGCCAGTCGATGGAAATCACCCTCGACCGCCTGTGCGAGGAAGGCCGCCCCTCCCACATCCACCTGGCCTGCCCCATCGCCAGCGTCTATGCCGTCGAGTATCTCCAGAAGCGCTACTCTTCAGACGATGTAACCCTCTGGACTGCAGCCATCGACGAAGAACTCACCGGGCACTCCTACATAGTCCCCGGCCTTGGCGACGCCGGCGACCTCGCCTTCGGCGATAAGCTTTAGACAAGTTCCCCCAGCAGGGTGGCGGAAGTGCAGGAGAGAATGCGGACGGTGACGTAGGTGCCCGGGCGGATGTCCGTGTCACCGGGAGCCGGGAAGACGCACATCTTGTTCTGTGAGTTGCGGCCGCAAAGGTCGGAAGGGTCGCGTTTCGAAGGCCCCTCGACCAGCACCTCGAAAGTCTTTCCCACGTCGCGGGTGTTGCTCTCGAGACTCAGTTCATTCTGAAGATCAATTATTTCCGTCAGCCTGCGGTTTTTCACCTCGGGCGGAATGTCGTCCGGATAGTTGCGGGCGGCAAGGGTGCCGGGGCGCTCGGAATAGGCGAACATATAGGCGTAGTCATAGCCCACTTCGCGCATTATGCCCAGGGTGTCCTGATGATCCTGCTCGGTCTCTCCGCAGAAACCGGCAATCACGTCCGTGGTTATCGCGCAGTCAGGCATAACCTCACGGATTTTGCGCACGCGGTCCAGGTACCACTCCCTGGTGTAGCGGCGGCGCATCTTTTCCAGCATCACGTCGCTTCCGCTCTGGACCGGAAGATGGATGCAGCGGCAGATGTTGGCATATCGCCCCATAGTCTCTATCAGCTTGTCGCTGATGTCCTTAGGGTGGGAGGTGGCATAACGGACACGAAGGTCGGGGGCAATCCGGGCGACGCTCTCCAGGAGGTCGGCAAAATCAGTGTTCCCCGCAGCAGATTTCCAGAAATATGAATCCACGTTCTGGCCCAGCAGGGTCACTTCCTTATAGCCCCTCTCATATACGTCCCTGGCCTCGGCAAGGATAGTTTCGGGGTCGCGGCTGCGCTCGGCGCCGCGGGTGTAAGGCACTACGCAGTAGGAACATACATTGTTGCAGCCGCGCATTATGGATATGAACGCGGACACTCCGCCACGGTCCGTGCGCAGCGGCATTATGTCGCCATATGTCTCCTCGCGGGACAGGAGGACATTGATCTGCGGATTGTCCGGAGCCGCGGCTTCAAGCAGGGCGGGCAGGGAGCGATAGGCGTCGGGGCCTGCAACGATATCCACCTTGCGGGAGTCGAGCAGCTTCTCCTTGAGCCTTTCGGCCATACATCCCACGATGCCGACCAGCACCTCGGGGCGGCGCTTCTTCTGGGCTGCGAACAGCTCCAGGCGGCTCCAGATCCTCTGCTCGGCGTTGTCGCGGATGGAGCAGGTGTTGGCCAGGATCACGTCGGCGGCGGCCATATCTTCGGTCCGCTCATATCCGGCCTTGGCAAGGATGGCGAATATGACCTCGCTGTCGCTCACGTTCATCTGGCAGCCGTATGTTTCTATATATATTTTCTTCATAATGGCACAAGGATTGAAATGCAGTGGCAAAGTTACCGAAATATTTCTTATCTTTGTGAGTTATGAGAAGAAAAATAGCTTACATAGCCGCTGCGCTGGTGCTGCTTGTCGCCGCCGGATGTTCCCCCATCCAGAAGATCAAGAACATCAAGGTGACCTCTGCCGCGCTTGAGAGCCTCTCGCCCAACGGCCTTCGCAGCCTCGACATCGGAGTGCTCCTTGGCATAGACAATCCGGCGATGCAGTTCACCGCCGAAGACATCTCCGGCACCATCTACCGCCTCGGAGAGCCCTATGTCGACTTCACGGTCGAGCCCATCACCGTGAAGGCCCGCACCGCCGGCGTCTATGAGCTGAACGCTTCCGCCGCGCTGCGGCCCGAGATCTCCCTTATGACCGTCCTCGGTCTTGCCCGCAACTATGACCTCGCCGAATTTACAGCCGATGTAGACGTAACGGTAAAGCTCCGCAGCGGCGTTGGCAAAGCACTGAAAATCAAGAATATAAACATCAAGGAACTGCTCGAATAATGAAGAGACTCTGCATAGTGGCACTGCTTCTTGCGGCCTGCATCGGGGCCGCCGCCCAGGAAATGGTCGGCGTCGACTCCCTTGTCTATCGCCAGACCGCAGCCCTGGATTCCACCCTCTCCGGGAAATCCATATTCAACCTCCTCCCCTCCCGAAGCAAGGGAGACACCGTAGAGGTTAAAGTCCATCAGTCCCAGGCGATTGCCACGGCCTTCAACCGCCACGTCGCCAGGGGCCGCAGCCGCACCATCAGCGGCTACCGCGTCAGGATATATTTCGACAACACCCAATATGCCCGCGGCGCCTCCGATGCCGCGATGCGCCGTTTCCTCGGCCGCGTCCACGGCGTCCCCGCCTATCGCAGCTACCAGAACCCCTTCTTCAAGGTCACGGTAGGCGATTTCCGCACCCGCAGCGAAGCTATGGAACTGCTCGAACGCATCAAGGGTGAATTCCCATCCGCCTTCATCGTCAAGGAAAACATCAACTATCCCGTCGCTGACAGGCAGCATTCATTCGTCGTGGACACCGTCAGAGTATACAGGCAGACGCTATGATAAAGCAGGAACTCGGTCTGAAACAGCAGCAGAAGCTCTCTCCCCTCCAGATCCAGACCATAAAACTAATTGAGCTTCCGGTGCAGGAACTCGAGCAGCGCATCCGCAAGGAGCTCGAGGAAAACCCCGTGCTGGATGACAATCCCCCCGAGAAAAAGGACGAGGCTGAAGAGGAGCCCCGCGACGTCTCCCTGTCCGAAATAGACGAAGACGATCCCATCCCCGCCTATAAGCTGCGCGTAAACAACTGGGGCAAAGACGAAAAGCCCCAGTACAACACCTTCTCCGTCAAGCAGAGCTTCACGCAGAGCCTGATGGAGCAGCTTGGCTTCCGCAACCTGGACGACCACCAGAAAGCCGTCGCCGCCTTCATAATCGGCAGTCTCGACGAAGACGGCTACCTTCGCCGCGACATAGAAAGCCTGGTGGACGACCTCGCCTTCAGGGCGAATATCGAAACCGACGCCGAAGAAGTGGAGAAGCTCCTTGGCATCATCCAGGAGTTCGAGCCCGTGGGAGTAGGTGCCAGGGACCTTCGCGAATGCCTCCTTCTGCAGCTTCGCAGCCTGCGGCAGACCCCGGACGTGGAAAACGCCACCAGGATAGTCTCGGACTACTTCCAGGAATTCTCCAACCGCCACTTCCAGAAGATAATGTCCCGCCTTGGCCTTGACGAAGACCAGATGAAGGCGGCGATGAACAAGATAGTCAAGCTGAATCCCGCCCCCGGCGGCCAGGTCGACGACAGCTACAACGACCAGGCCCAGCAGATCATCCCCGACTTCGTCCTCACCCTGGACGACGGCGAGCTGAACCTCACGATGCCCCGCTTCTCCATCCCCGAGATAAGGGTGAACCGCAAATATGCCGACATCCTGATGGAGGCGGCCGGCTCTTCGGAGCGCCAGAAAAAGGAAGCCGCGTCCTTCGTAAAGCAGAAGATGGACTCGGCCAAATGGTTCGTCGAAGCCCTCAAGCAGCGGCACAACACCCTCTACAACACGATGCAGGCCATAATCGACTACCAGAAAGACTACTTCCTGGACGGAGACGAAGCCTCCCTGCGCCCGATGGTCCTAAAGGACATAGCCCAGAAGACCGGATTCGACATCTCCACCATCTCGAGGGTGGTCAACAGCAAGTATATCGAGACCCATTTCGGCATATTCCCCCTCAAGTATTTCTTCTCCGAAGGCCTTGAAAACCAGGAAGGCGAGGAAGTTTCGACAAGGGAGCTGAAGAAGGTCCTCCAGGAATGCGTCGACGGCGAAGACAAGCACCATCCCCTCACCGACGACCAGCTCGTGGACGAGATGAACCGCAGGGGCTATAAGGTAGCCCGCCGCACGATAGCCAAATACCGCGACCAGCTTGGAATAGCCAAGGCAAGGCTTCGCAAGGAGCTCTGAGATGCTGTCAGTCAAGGATATAACGTTAGGATACGGAGACAGGACCCTTGCCTCCGGCATATCTTTCACCCTGGACCGGGGCGAATGCGTCCTGCTGTGCGGCCCCAACGGCAGCGGCAAGACGACCCTTCTGCGAAAGCTCGCCTCGTCAGGCGGCGCAGTGATGGTCCCGACCAGGATTCCGAAGGTTAAAGGCTTCACCGTCAGGGAGTTCCTCCGCACCTCGGAGTATCTCCTTACCGACGCCCTGGGAAGGCTGGACGCTCAGAATCAGAAAAAGGCGGACGAGGCGCTCGGAGCCCTTGGCATCCTGCATCTTGCCGGAAGGGATATCTCCAC
>CACZBP010000087.1 GCA_902779495.1 uncultured Bacteroidia bacterium | reverse complement strand
GCCCGTCGAGTTTTGAGGTCAAGTGCCCGGTGCCGCCCATTCCCGGCAGCTGGCCTTCCGTCCTCATCCTCACCGCAACAGGGAACCTGCCAGAAATACCGCCTCTGGATGGCAGGTCCCAGTAAAATGAACCCCACCTGCCATAAAATCGCCGGAAAAATGGCAGGTCCCCGGGGCTAGCTAAGATCTTTGCAGTTTTTGGGATGGTTCCGCCTGTTATTTGTCTTTCTTTTGCTCGTCGCCGTGGGCGTTCTTGTAGAGGAAGCGGCGGATCTTCTGGGTGGCGGTCTTTTCGAAGGGCTCTTTCATCGCTTCAACCTCGTTCACCTTGGACTGCTTGTTGACGTGCTTGTTGACGAAGTCAAGCACGGCCTGCTTGCGGGCCTTGAGGGTCTCAAAGAGCTTGTCCTCGCTCTCCTGGTCCCAGTTGATGGCATTGTCGGAGAACTTCACGAGGGCGACCAGCTTGCCGTCCCTTTCCATCACGAGGGATTCCTCGACGCCTTCGATGTTGTTGATGACCTGCTCTATCTCTTCGGGATAGATGTTCTCTCCCGAGGGGCCTAGGATGGTGTTGTTGAGGCGGCCTTTTATGTAATAGTAGTTGTTTTCATCCACGGTGGCGATGTCGCCCGTGTGGAACCAGCCTTCGTCGTCAAGGACCTTGAGTGTGCGCTCGGGATCTTTGTAATAGCCGAGCATCACGTTGTTGCCGCGCACCACTATTTCGCCTTCGCCGTTGGCGGGATTGACATTGTCCAGGCGGATGTCCACTCCGTAGGAGGCGACTCCTATGGAGCCGACCCTCTTGCGCTTGTTCACCATCGCGTTGCACACCAGGGGAGAGGTCTCGGTGAGGCCGTAGCCCACGGCATAGGGGAACTTGCAGTCTTTGAGGAACTTCTCCACCTCGGGATCAAGCTTCGCGCCTCCGACTCCGAAGAATGCCAGCTTGCCGCCGAAAGTGTTCACTATCCTGCGGCCGATGAACCAGTGAAGGATGTGTGGGAGCCTCTTTTCAGCCCAGGAAAGGACGCGGCTCTTCTGGATGGTCGGCCACACGCTCTGCCTGACGACCTTCTCGATTATCAGGGGGACGGAGCATATGATGGTGGGGCGCACCTTCTTCATCGCCGGCAGCAGTATGCTGGGGCTCGGGGGTTTCTGAAGGGTGTAGCAGGAGGCGCCGACGTAGAATGAATATATCGTGGAGACATTCATCTCATAGACGTGGGCGGCCGGCAGTATGGACAGGAACCTGTCCGTCTTGAACGCCGGCTGGGCCTTGAAGGAAGCCGCCAGGTTGTGGCATATGTTCCTGTGGCTCAGCATCACGCCCTTGGCGTTTCCGGTCGTGCCGGAGGTGTAGATGATTGCGGCGAGGTCGTCCGGCTGGGGGTCTTTGACCCAGCCGTTGCACTTGAAGTCCTCGTCGTCCTTCTTGAGGAACTCGAAGGTCTCGATGTCCACAATGAGGGTGAGCCTTTTGCGGGATTCTTCGCTGAGCTTGGGCAGGAGCCTCTGGGAGATGAAGAGCACCTTGGACTCGGAGTGGCCGAGGATATTGGTGAGCTCGTTCTCGGAACTGTCCGGGAGGATGGGGACGGCCACGCGGCCGAATGCCGTCGCGGCGAAGAAGGCCACCACCCAGTTGGGCATATTCTGGGAGAATATCGCAACCCTGTCACCGTGCTTTATCCCGAAGCGGGAGAGCCTCTGGGAAAGGCGCTCGGTCTTGACGTGGAAGTCGCCGTAGGTGTAGCGCTGGCCGCCGTCCACGAACTGGTAGGCAAGGCGGTCGGGATAGTTGGTCGTCGACCAGTCGAAGACCTTGTGCAGGGTCACACAGGTGTTCTCGCGGTTGCGGTACCTGCGCCACGCTTTATATGGGCTCTTGTTCTTTTTGCTCATTTTTCAATGGGTTACGAATCCGTCTTTGTGTTTTCCGACAAGACCCAGGGTCTCGTAGTGGGCCTGGATCCTGTCCATATCGGCCCTGGCGTTGTCGGAGAGGATGAAATGCTCGCCGACGCTTATCTCCTTGCGCCCCCAGTCATAGTAGCCGACGAATACTTCCGAACCGGTCTCGCGGGCTATCATATGGAATCCCGTCTTCCACTTCTTGACGGGCTTGCGGGTGCCTTCGGGGGCTATCGCCAGATGGAACTCATCGCACTGGTTCATCGCTTCGATGAGGCTCCTGATGGTGGCGGCGGGGCTCTTCCTGTCCACGGGGACGGCTCCGCAGGCGCGGAGTATGGGCCCCAGAGGCCAGAAGAAGAACTCCTTCTTCACCATTATGTGCGCGACCTTGCCGAACTGGTTGTAGAACAGGTAGCATATGAGGAAGTCCCATATGGAAGTGTGCGGAACGCCCAGGACTATGCCTTTCTTCACGGGCATAGGGCCGCTGGCACTGGTCCATCCCAGCTTGCGGAGCGCCCAGCCGCAGAACTTTGCCCAACCGGGGCTGCAGGTGCTTTTGATCTTGGCCATATCGTGCTAGATGTTAACGTCTTCCAGTTCTTCTTCGCTGCGGAGGTTCTGGCGGATGAACAGCTGCCTGTCCATAGTGTTGTCGCCCATATAGAACTCCATTATCTCGGCGGGGGATTCCTCCTCTCCGAGCTTCACGAGGTCGAGCCTCATGTTCTCTCCGATGAAGTCCACGAACTCCTCGGGGTCTATCTCTCCCAGGCCCTTGAACCGGGTGATCTCCACGCCGCCTTTCATACTGGCCGCCGCCTCTTCCTTCTCCTCGATGGAGTAGCAGTAGCGGGTCTCTTTCTTGCCGCGGACGCGGAATAGGGGAGTCTGGAGGATGTGGACGTGGCCGCGCCGGATAAGGTCCGGATAGTACTTCATAAAGAAGGTCAGGACCAGCATCCTGATGTGCATTCCGTCGTCATCGGCATCGGTCGCGACTATGATGTTGTTGTAGCGGAGGTCGTCCAGGTCATTTTCCACGCCAAGGGCGGAAATCAGCAGGTTAAGCTCCTCGTTCTCAGCCACTTTGCGGCGGCTTTCCTTGAAGCAGTTGATTGGCTTGCCGCGCAGGCTGAAGACGGCCTGGTAGTTGGCGGCACGCACCTTGGTGATGGTTCCGGAAGCGGAGTCTCCCTCGGTGATGAATATGCTGGACATCTCCTTGAACTCCTCCTTGTCTTTGGCTACCTTGTCGTTGAAGTGGTAGCGGCAGTCGCGGAGCTTGCGGTTGTAGACCGCCACCTTCTTGTTGCGCTCGCGGGTCTTCTTCTGGATGCCGGATATCTCCTCGCGCTCCTTCTGGGAGGACTTTATCTTCTCCTCTATGACAGGGACTATGTCCGTGTGCATATGGAGGTAGTTGTTCAGGTGCTTGGCTATGAAGTCGTTGACGAAGGTCCTGATGGTGGGGCCGCGGTCTATGGCGTTGGAGCCGTCGGCGTTCTTGACCTGCTTGCCCTGGTCGTCGTGGAGGAACTTCTCCCACATATAGGTGGAACCGAGCTTGGTCTTGGTCTGGCCTTCGAAGTTGGGCTCCTGGATCTGGATGCTTATGGCTCCTACTACGCCCTGGCGGCAGTCCTCGGGGGCATAGTTCTTCTTGTAGAACTCCTTGAGAGTCTTGGCTATGGCTTCGCGGAAGGCCGCAAGGTGGGTGCCTCCGTCGCGGGTGTTCTGGCCGTTGACGAAGGAGGCTATGTTCTCGCCATAGGAATTACCGTGGGTGAGGACTATCTCGATGTCTTCGTCTTCCAGGTGGATGGGGGGATAGAGCGGGGTCTCGGAGAGGTTTTCGTTCACCAGGTCGAGAAGGCCGTTCTCGGACTTGTAGGGAGTGCCGTTCAGCACGAGGGTGAGGCCTTTCTTCAGGTAGGAGTAATTCTTCACCATCGTTTCGACATAGTCCATATTGAAGGCGTAGCGGCCGAACATGTCGGTGTCGGGGATGAACCTCGTGAGGGTGCCGTTCTTCTCGCCGGTGGCTTCCTTACGGCCGCTGCCGGTGAGCTCGCCCTGGCGGTATTCGGCCCAGGAGCTCTGGCCGTCGCGGAAGGATTCCACGTAGAAATATGAGGAGAGGGCGTTGACGGCCTTGGTGCCGACGCCGTTGAGGCCGACGGACTTTTTGAAGGCCGCATCGTCGAACTTGCCGCCCGTGTTGAGCTTGCTGGTGGCTTTGACCACGGAGTCCAGCGGGATGCCACGGCCGAAGTCGCGCACTGTCACGGCTCCGTCCTCCACCTGGATCTGGACCTGCTTACCGAATCCGGCGGAATACTCGTCTATGGAATTATCCACTATCTCCTTGAGCAGCACGTAGATACCGTCTCCGGGATTGTCTCCGTTGCCGAGGCGGCCGATATACATACCGGGGCGGCGGCGGATGTGTTCCACTCCTTCCAGGGTCCGGATGTTGTCATCCGTATAATTCATATTTTCGACTTGGGCCATATATTTTTTCTCCTAGAATTGCAAATTTACAAAAATTTTGACTAATTTCGCATAGTTTGTGACCATTGAAAATGGAATTGTCAATGTAAAATATAACCGTATGAAGAAAATTCTCATTCTCCTTGCAGCAGCCGCCCTTGTGGCAGTCGTTTCCTGCAAGAAAAAGGGCCCCGAATCCACTCCCGTGGACACGACTCTTCCCACCGTCACCTGGGGCATAGAGGGTGACACCGCCGAAATCGGCACCAAGGAAAGCACCAAGGTCACCGTAACTGCCGAACAGGGCATAGACGAACTCAAGGTGGAAGTCAAGGTTCCCAGCCTTATGCTTGCCGCCCTGCTCAACGACAAGGCCATCAGCATCCAGTCCAACTATGCCGACGAGAACACCGACGGAATCCTCGATTTCGTGGGCGACTCCAAGGCTGCCTCCTTCTTCAAGCTCTCTTCCGTCCAGGATTCCAAGGAAGTGATTTTCAACCCCATATCCCTTGTCACCGAACTGATGAACGGCGTCAAGACGATGAAAGACGGCGACACCTTCACCTTCAATATCTACGTCAAGGACAAGGTGGGTAAGGACGCCCGTCTGGTCGTGAAGTTCCACTGGACCGCCACCCCCGACCTCGAATGGAACGGAGGAGACCAGTCCAAGCCTTGCAGCATCGCAAAGGGCACGGAAGCTTCCGAAATCCCTGCCGACTTCTCCGTCACCGCCCCCGGCAAGATCGAAGAATTCGTCATAAAGGTGTCCGCTCCCAACAGCGTCGGAGCCCTCCTTGCCGACAATATAGGCGTTGATGAGACCTCCCTCGACGGCATCGCGACCGTTCCTCTTGACCTCATCGCCAACGACCTCCTTGACGAGTACATCGACAAGACCAGCCTGGGCACCAATGTCAAGGATGCAACGACCTTGAACCTCAATATGGGCAAGCTCCTCAACTTCGTCGCAAGGCGCTGCTCTGCCGGAGACAGCATCAAGCTGGAGTTCTCCATCAAGGACGCCCTGGGCCGCACCGAGGTCTTCCTGGTGACTTACAATGTGACTGAATAACAGTCGTTCAGCTGATTATTTTACCGCTCCTGCGACAAAGAGGTTTACCATCGGTCGCAGGGGCGTGTTCGTTGTGAGAGTAACTATAATGAGGAATTCCCCCTTGGGGAGTTTGGAACAGTCGAGACGGCCTTTCAGGACGCCGCTTTTCCCGGGAGCGACGTCCGGGACCTCGGAAACCGTCAGGGCGGGGGAGTCGGAGTCTGCCTTATAGATGTGGAAATCGCTCTTACCGGTGTTCTTGAAAGTGAAGGATATGTCTTTTACCGCCTTGCCGTCCACGGTGCCCAGATTGACCGTGCTGGCCTCGAAGGAGGGAAGGGCAGCGCGGTCGCGGGCCTTCTTGTCCCAGGACGAGAAATCTTCCTTGATGAATGCCCACACGCTTATGGCGTCGGAGGCCTTCTTTCCGTTCACCACGGGGGTCATATAGTAGTTGTTCCTGCCCCATTTGTCACGTGAGGAAGTGACTGTGAACGAGAAGCTTGCGGTGGCGCCGGGGGCTATGTCGGCCTTCTGGGGGAAGACCTCCAGGCCTTCGGATATGTCCGCGAAGGAGACTGTCATCTTCTTCCTGCCGAGATTGGCAAGGGTGAAGCTGTCGCTCCTCTGGCTGCCCTGGGTCATATTGCCTGCGGCGAGGGTCATTTCCTTGATGCCGAGCTCGCCAAGATGCGTGGGATATACCTTCTCCAGGGGCTCTTTCTTGCTGCGGGCCGTGCCGCGAAGACGGAGGATTACGGGCTTCTTCAGGCCGGCGATATATACCGTCAGGTTCTTCGAGAAGGGGTAAGGGCCCTCGTCGTTGGTGTAGGTGACGTTCGGATCAACATCCGTGTTCGTCCACTTTGCGATGATGAGCTTTGTACCCTCGTCCGTGCAGGTCGGGGCCGGATCGACAGAATACTCATAGAAGCACGGCAGGCCGTACTGCCAGGCCCAGTTGTTCGGATCTTCCTCGGGATGTCTGCCTGTTGCATCATCCTTCAGTTTTTTGACATCGACGGTGCAGGTCTTGGCTTCCGTATCCCAGTGCCATGCGCCGGGTCTCCACTGATGCAGATCGGCGATCGCTGCAGCATAATCCAGATAACGCTGTCTCAGACGCTGACGGATTTCCTCGATGTGCGGGCTGGTATTGTCTGCCAGCATCTCATCCAGGATATTGTCGATGTTGCCGATTCTGCTGCCCTGCTGGCTCTTGACATTCTCAACCAGATTGTAGAGATACTCACCGGTCAGGTTCAGATCCTCGATCTGATTGCAGCCTGCGATCGCCTTTTTGATATGGTCGATCGGATTATGATTGCTCCACTCTCTGACGCCGGCATTGTCACCGGTCAGCATGGACAGGTCGATCACCTTGATGGAGGAGCAGCCGTTGAACATGTTTTCGATGTAGTCAACGGTCGTGACGTTCTTGAGGCCGGAAAGATCAACGGTCTCCAGCTTGGTCAGACCTGCAAAGGTCCAGCCGAAGTCATACACATTGGAAGCATCGACGCTTTCCTGCACAACCAGAGACTCCAGATTGGTGAAGTTCTGGAACAGGTGATACCAGGACTTCG
>CACZBP010000086.1 GCA_902779495.1 uncultured Bacteroidia bacterium | reverse complement strand
AATCAGAGGCCCAGGAGCAGCCTTCCCCCGAAGGCCCGGCAGCTCAGGATTCCGAACTTCCGCTCGAGAGAGTTGAAACTCCTGCCCCGCAGCCCGAAGAGACGCCTGCAGAGCCGGTAGCAGCCCCCGAAAAACTTTCGCAGGAGCCGAAAGCGGCCCCTGCGAAGAAGAAGTCGTCAGCAGGCAAAGTGCTGCTGGTCATACTGATAGTGCTGGTCATCCTGGCCGCACTGGCTTTCGTGGCGTTTATGATAGCCGCCAGAGTCGCCCCCGACTGGCTCGACACGCTGCTCTACACTCCCGAGCAGCTTGAAATCCTCCACGGCAACCTGCCGCTATAGCAGCTGCGCGCGGACTTTGGCCACAAAGTCTGAGGGCAGTCCGGAGAAAGTCCCGAACAGATCCACAGCCTCCGAAGGATTAAGTGCCTTGAGGAAGTCCTCGCAGGATGCGGGGTCTTCGGTCATAAAGCTGCCACACTGGGAGATATTAAGGAATGCCTTGGGAATCTGCTTGCTTCCGTCTACGCTCACCGCGAAATGATATTTCACTTCCGGGGTCAGCGCCATAGCCCTCTTTATCAGACCCTTCCTGCCATTGGCAAGGGCACGGTCCGCGGAGGCATATTTCACCTCAACCACCGTGGCCTCTGACGCGGCCTTGGAAGGAACGTACACCGTGACCGACAGGGTGTTGCCGTCATAGCCCCAGCCACTCTGCTGGTGGGCAGCGAAACGGTTGTATTCCAGGACTTTGCCATCGACCTTCACTTCGCTGGGGGCGAGGATGCCGTCGAGCACGACGCGCACCTTGCGTGAAGGAAGCATCCCGGCATAGGAACCCGTGCGGCCCTCCACCTTGAGGGTCAGGGAAGAAGCGTCGGAAGTCTTGCTCACGAGGGTCGTCGCATATTCCTCCTCATAGGCCTGGGTGGCGCCGTCGTCCTCATAGACGCGGGCGGAGGAAGTGCCGTCGCCGGGAGCCACGAAAAGGTACAGCTCGTCGCTCTTTTCCTGCAGCGAACCTATTGAAGGTGAGGACATTGGAATAATGGAACCGGCCTTGACGAACCAGGGATTCTCTTCTATCGTATATGAGAGTGAGGCTTCGGTGCCGCCCTTGTAGGTCGTGCCGGTGGAGACGTCGTACCAGTCGTTGCCCTCGGGGAACCACATCTGCCTGGGTGCCAGGCCTGTCACCTTATCGGCGGGCGAGCAGACCACGGTGGCAAGGATGTCGTCGCCGAAGAGATATTCCTGGGTGAAGGTGTAGGCTTTCTCCTCCTCGGGGTAGTAATAATATAGGGGACGGCACATCGAGATTCCGGTCTCATAGGCCTGGCGGGAAGCGTTGTAGATGTACGGGGCGAGGTCATACCTCAGGCGGACGGCCTGCCTCATCGCATCGAAGTGGTCCGGGAAGACCCAGAAACGCTTCTCCATAGTCATATCCTTGGTGGAGTGGGTCTTGAATATGGGGGTGAATACGCCGCTTTGGAGCCAGCGGGTATACAGTTCGGGATCCGTCCTGTCGGCCCTACCCCACTGCATATGGCCGCCGATGTCGTGGCCCCAGTAGCCATAGCCGACATTGGAGGCGGAGCTGGTGAAATATGGCAGGTAACCGAGGACTTTCCAGGTGGCCCAGGTGTCGCCGGAGAAGCCCACCTGGTAGCGGTGGCTGCCTATTCCGCCCCAGCGGTGATAGATCATAGGGCGTATGGCATATATACCGTCCTCGGCGCTGCGGCGCTTCATATCGTTGAAGAACACGTAGTTGAGCCAGAAGGTGTTGCTCAGGCCGGGGACATAGCGGCTGTCACGGTATTGCTGCCAGTCGAGCCACCAGAAATCGACGCCCTGCTTCTCGAAGGGATGCATCACGCTGTTCATATAGGCATCGGCCCATTCCTGCTGGTCGATGCGGAAGGGGACATATGTCTTCTTGCCGTCCGGCTTTACGAATCCCTTCGGGCCGTCATAGTCGGAAGTCCTTGAGGTGTAGTCCTTTACGAAACGCTCATAGGGCTCTTCGAAAGTCTGGATTCCGGCGGCGGGGTGGATGTTCAGGGAAGTCTTCACGCCGAAGTTGTGAAGGTCAGCCAGGTGGTTGGCGGGGTTGGGGAAGAACTCTTTCTTCCAGGTGTAGCCCGTCCAGCCGAGCCATTCGCCGGACTCGTCCACAAGGCCGGGATATTCGTCGGCGCTCCAGGTCTCGTGCCAGTCCATATCGATAATCATCACGTCGATGGGGATGTCGTAGGACTTGAAGTGAGTGGCGAGGTCAACCAGCTCATTGTCAGAATATTGCCAGTAGCGGCACCACCAGTAGCCGAGGGCATATTTTGGAGGCATAGGGATGCGGCCGGCGATCTTGATGTAGTCCGATACGGCGGTGGTGTAGTCGTGACCATATGCGAACATATACAGGTCGCTGCGCTCCCCTTGGGGACGGCACTCCACCCACTTACCCCAGCTCGTGGGAACGTCCACCAGGAGGTGCCTGCTGCTCTCGTCTATGACGGCCCAGCCGTCGCGGGAGATGACGCCCTTGTCATAGGGGTCCATAGTCTTTTCTCCGTCGCAGCCGTCGAGGGTGCGGCAGGTGCCAAGGAGGTTGGCACTGTCGTCAAGGCCGGGATGCCAGACGGTTTTCTCTTTCTTGCTGCCGGGCTTGGCAAAGGTGACGGAGAGGTTATCGGCGGTGAAATTGCCGGGGCCCCTATAGGTCAGCGTCAGGTCGGAAGTCTTGACAGTCAGCTTCTTACCGGATTTCTTCACGGTGAACTTCGGGACGGGAAGGTGCCTGTTGACTATGCCGAGGGTGGCCCTGTCTTCGAAGCGGCCGTCCTCGGCCCATTCCATACGCACCAGCCTCGGGGTGAGGACAGTGAAACGGGCGTTGCCGAAAACCACGGTCGCTCCGTCCGAGGCGACAGGGTCATCGATCTGCGGCGCGACGGGGTTACGGAGTTCCTTCTCACCGAGGAGTTCCCTGGTGACGAGGGGCTCGTTGGTCGTGATGCAGTCAACCCCCATATCTATCATTCTCTGGATGTCGTCCGGCCTGTCCACCGTCCAGGCGTTGACGCTCATCCCGAGGTCGTGTGCACGCTTCACCCAATCGGGGTTCTTGTCGAAGATCCAGTAGCCATAGTCAAGGCCGTTGATGCCGGCCTCGTGGAGCTCCTCGGGAGTCTTGTCGCCCATAAGGTACTGGTTGGTGAACTCGGGGGCGACTTCGGCCAGCCTTTCGCAGACAAAGTAGCTGAAGGATATGAACATAACCCTGGCGGGGTCATATAGGCCGTGGGCCTTGAGGGCCTCGATGCACTTGTCGGCGACATAGCGGTTGCGGTCGCGGTTCTCGTGGACCTTTATCTCGAGGACCAGCTTGGTCGTGGGGCACTTGGCGCCCTGGTCCAGATACTGGTCAAGGGTCGGAAGAGTCTCGCCGTTGACCAGTTTCATATCCTTGATGTCGGCATAGTCGTGGGACTGGATGTTGACGCCGCCTATCTCATTGTCGTGGTTCACAACGATGACATCGTCCTTTGTCATATGCACGTCGAACTCAGTGCCCCAGGCATTTATCGCCTGGGCCTCGCGGAGGGAGGCGATTGAGTTATGTGCTCCCCCGCCGGCTTCGCATTTCCAGAAGCCGCGGTGCGCCGCTATCGCTATCTTGTGATTTTCCTGGGCCTGGGCCGAAATGGTCATTATCGCAGCCAACACGGTAGCTGCCAGAGTTTTAAGTGTCATATTACCAATATTTGTATCCAAAGTTAGCAATTTTTCGGGAAATTCTGTAATTTTGCGGTCCAATCAATAAAAACAGGTTATGGTCAGAATCAATCTCGGAGGTTGCTCCTCCTTTGTAAAAGAATCCCAGTACAAGACATACGAGGCAAAGGCCCTCGAAGCATTCGACACCCTCATTGCGGAAAACGGCGCAGGAAACGACTTCCTTGGCTGGAAGACCCTCCCCAATGACACTCCCGAAGAGATAATAGCCGGCTGCGAGGCCGTCCGCGACAGCTGGAAAGCCCTCGGCGTGGACCTCGTGGTAGTCATCGGCATCGGAGGTTCCTATCTCGGCGCCCGCTGCGCCATCGAGGCCCTCTCCCACAACTTCGCAAAACTTCTCTACAACAAGGGCGGCGCCCCCGAAGTGGTCTTCGCCGGCAACAACCTCTCGGAAGAGTATGTGGCTGAGCTTATGGACCTTATGGCCGAGCGCAACTCCGCCTGCATCGTGATATCCAAGTCCGGCACGACGACCGAGCCCGCAGTTGCCTTCCGCCTTGTCAAGGAATTTATCGAGAAGAAATATGACAACGCTTCCGAGCGCATAGTCGCCATCACCGACGCCACCAAGGGCGCCCTCAAGACCCTCTCCACCCAGCAAGGCTACCGCACCTTCGTAGTCCCCGACAACGTCGGAGGCCGCTTCTCAGTGCTCACTCCCGTCGGCCTTCTTCCCATCACAGTCGCAGGATTCGACATCCGCGCGATGCTGAAAGGCGCAGCCCAGGTGCGTGAAAAGCTGCTCTGCAAGTGCCCCGAGAACCCCGCCATCCAGTATGCCGCAATGCGCAACCTGCTCTACAGCGAGCTCGGCAAGAAGATAGAGATTATGGTCACCTACAATCCCAAGTTCCAGTATCTTGGCGAATGGTGGAAGCAGCTCTACGGCGAGTCCGAAGGCAAGGACGGCAAGGGCATCTTCCCCGCCTCGGTCAACAACACGGCCGACCTTCACTCTATGGGCCAGTACATCCAGGAAGGTGAAAGGATTATGTTCGAGACGGTCATCAACATCGAAAAGAGCAACCGCAGCGTAGTGATCGGCACCGACCCCCAGAACCTCGACCAGCTTAACTTCCTCGCAGGCTCCCACGTCGAGCATTGCGGCGCAATGGCCCAGCTCGGCACCAAGCTCGCCCACATCGACGGCGGCGTGCCCCAGATCGAAGTGAGCATAGAAAAGATTGACGAGGCCTCGGTCGGCGGCCTGTTCTATTTCTTCGAATTCGCCTGCGGAGTCAGCGCCTACACGCTTGGCGTCAACCCCTTCAACCAGCCCGGAGTCGAGGCCTACAAGAAGAATATGTTCGCCCTTCTGGGCAAGCCCGGATATGAGGAGCTCAGCGCGAAGATAAAGGAGCGCCTCTCAAAGTAATCACTTGACAGTCAATATGTCCGACCAGGACGTCGTGTAAAGGGGGGAACAGTGTTCCCTCCTTATTCCGTCTGCGTAGTGGCCGGGACGCTGGGTGGCCAGGCGGAGCAGGTTGCGGCCTTCGGTGTTGACCTTGTCCATCACGGCGGATATCCTGTCCTTGCGGTCGCGGTCGGCCCCGTCATATTCGAAAAGGGCCTGCTGCAGGGCGGATGCGTCGACCGTGTCGTGGACTATGACTCCGGCTTTCTTGTAGCCATATCCCGGGCGGAATATGGTCCTGAAAGCCCGCAGCGCGGTGCCGACTATCTCGGGGGTGCTGCTGGCCGGGACCGGGAGGCGGACGGTGGCCTGGGGGAAGTACTGCTCCATATCTTCGCGGAAACGGTTGGTCCACAGGAAGGTCGTGACGCAGTAGGCCGCGGAGCCTTCGTCGCGCAGCTTCCTTGCGCACATAGCCGCGAAGTCGGATATCTTCAGGGTGAGTTCCTTCTCGTCGGAGGTCATATCGGCGAAGGAGCGGGAGGTGCATATGGACTGCTTCCTTTCCTTGGTCTCTTCCTGCACGGCTTCTATGCCCTGCAACTCTTTCCAGGTGCGCACGCCGGTGATTCCCATCAGCTTATGCACCCAGCTCTGGGGCCGCTGCGTGAAGTCATATGCCGTCTTTATGCCGAGGGCGTCAAGGCGCGGGGCCATCCTCCAGCCAATGCCCCACACGTCATCTATTGGCGTGAGTTTCAGGGCTTTGACCATCTGCTCGGGGGTGGCAATGCGGCAGACGCCGTGGTAGCCGGGATATTTCTTGGCGAAGTGGTTAGCCACTTTGGCGAGGGTCTTGGTGCCGGCGATGCCGATGCTCACGGGGATGCCCACCCAGCGGCGGATGCGGCAGACGAGAGAGCGGCATATTGCATCCAGCCTGGCCTCGTCTATGCCTTCCATCAGCATAAAGGCTTCGTCTATGGAGTAGATTTCTATCTTCGGGGCGGTGTCGGCCAGCAGGGACATAACCCTGTGGGAGAGGTCGCCGTAGAGGGAGTAGTTGGAGGAGCGGACCTCCAGGGCACCGGAATCCACCAGGTTCTTCAGCTTGAAGAACGGGGTGCCCATCTTCACGCCCATCGCCTTGCTTTCATTGCTTCGTGCCACCACGCATCCGTCGTTGTTGGACAGGACCACGACGGGGCGGCCCTCCAGCTGAGGCTGGAAAGCCCTCTCGCAGGAGACGAAGAAATTGTTGCAGTCGACAAGGGCGTAGGTCATGCGCGGCGGATGCTCTTTATTATATGGGTGACGACTCCCCAGACGGTGAAGTCGTTGGTTTCGGTGATGTGGATGGGAGGATACGAGGGGTTGGCGGGCAGGAGCCACAGCTCGCGCTTGGGCAGGATGCTGAACGATGAGGCTCCGGCGGAACCGGCCACGGCGGGTTTGCCGGGGTCGTGGAAGGAGATGTATTTGAGGGCGAATTCGCGGTCGACAAAGCACACCGCCATATCCCCTTCCTTGGGCTCCAACGACTTGTCTATCACGAGGATATCGCCTTCATCCACGCCGGCATCCACCATCGAATCGCCCACTACGCGGGCATAGAAGGTCGCGCTGGGATGCTTGACGAGCACTTTGTTCAGGTCCACCCCTTCGTGGACATAATCCTGCGCCGGCGAGGGGAACCCGGCGTGGACGGAATCCTCCGCCATCCCCGGCAGCGGCCCGCCGTCATACTCTTCCTGCACCGCCGACACCTCCAGTCCCGGCAACTTTATATTATCTTCCATACTATTCATATAAACCTTCCGCTACGCTTCGCTCCGCTCCATCCCTCCCACTGTCTACCGCGTCATTTGCTCCGCAAATAACTTGTAGCCAGCGGGCCCCTCCCTCTAATATGGCCGAGGGTGGCCATAGGTTTAGGGTAGAGACAGTTCATTTTTTCTCAGTTATACCATTTACGAAATCCTTAATCTGGTCGTAGTTGTAGCCGCGGGAGAGGGCGAAGCGGAGGAGCTTCAGCTTCGCCTGGGGGTCGTCCTTCAGGGTGCGGTACTTGGCGGCAAGGACGCTTTCCATACGGGCGGAGGAGGCGGACTCGTCCCTCTCTTCGAGGGCGGCGGCAATCACCTGACGGTCAATGCCTTTGGCGGCGAGCGCATATGAAATCTTCACCGGGCCCCAGCCGGCGATGGAGGATTTCTCGCGGGCAAAGGCGGCGGCATAGCGGGCATCGTCCACGAAGCGGTCCTGCAGCAGGGACTCCACCAGCTCCTGCGCGGCGGCCTCATCACCTTCGGTGGCCTTCAGTGCCTTGGCCTTTATGTCCCGCACGCAGTATTCCCTCCGGACGCACTGGGCCTGGAGGCGGGAAAGGGTCTTTTTCAGTTTATCGTCCATTACCGCTGTTCTTGCCGGCCAGCATTCCGCAGGCCGCGAATATGTCTTCCCCACGGGAGGCACGGATAGTCGCCGTCAGGCCTGCCTTCTCGAGGATGCCTTTGAAATAGTCCATAATGCGGTCGGAGGCCGTATCGTATTCAAAATCAGGGATTTTGTGGAAGCGGATAAGATTCACCCTGCACTCCAGGCCGCGGAGCATCCGCACGAGGGCTTCGGCGTGGCGGCGGGTATCGTTCAGACCGGCGAACATCGTGTACTCGAAGCTCACGCGCCTCTGGCCGCTGAAATCATATTTTTTCAGTAGCTCCACCACATCCCTTATGTCCCAGGCATTCTGCACCGGCATTATCGAGGCCCGCTCCTCGGGGAAAGGGTCGTGCAGGCTGATTGCCAGGTGGCACTTGGTGTCGGCCATATACCTCTCAAGATTGGGAAGGACCCCGATCGATGAGAGGGTGATGCGCTTGGGGCTCCAGGCGAATCCCCAGGGGGCGGTCATTATCCGGATGGCGGCGAGGACGTTATCGTAGTTGTCGAGGGGCTCGCCCATACCCATAAAGACCACGTTGGTCAGCTCGTCGGATTCCTCCACGCCGATGAGCTGCGAGAGGATGTCGGCCACCGAAAGGTTGCCGTGGAAGCCCTGGCGGCCCGTCATACAGAAGCGGCAGCCCATCTTGCAGCCGGCCTGGGAGGAGACGCAGAGGGTCTTGCGGTCTCCGTCGGGAATCATCACGGCCTCGATGAAGCTGTCCTCGACCGTCGTGCCGACACGGCAGCTCACCGGGAAGAGATATTTTTTGGTGCCGTCACGGGCGGTGACGCAGTCCGAAGGGGCTGTGACTCCGACCTCATAGCTCTCCTCGAGGCGGGCGCGGCCCTCCTTTGAGATGTTGGTCATCGCGGAGATGCTCCGCACCTTCTTCTGATAGAGCCACGAAGCAATCTGCTTCCCCGCGAAAGCGGGAAGGCCGGCCTGGAGGGCTGTCTCGCGCAGCTCCTCCGGAGTCATTCCGAGCAGTTTGAGTTTCTTTTCCATACGCGTCCACAAAATTACTGAAAAAAATTTCTTGGTGGCAGACTTTTTAACTATATTTGCCATACTTAACATTAATTTTTAACTATTAACTATTCTGTTATGGCTAGAGAAACAGCTCAGGAGGCAGCCGGAGCAAATGCAGGAAAGCTGAAAGCTCTGCAGGCTACCATCGACAAAATTGAGAAAGACTTCGGGAAAGGTACTATCATGAAGCTGGGAGATCAGCCACAATGGGATGTTCAGGTGATTCCGAGCGGATCCATCGCCCTTGACCACGCCCTCGGCATCGGAGGCTACCCCAGAGGCCGCATCATCGAAATCTACGGCCCCGAATCCAGCGGTAAGACGACCCTCGCCATCCACGCGATAGCCCAGGCCCAGAAGCAGGGCGGCATCGCCGCGATGATCGACGCCGAGCACGCCTTCGACCGCACCTATGCCAAAGCCCTTGGCGTGGACCTCGAGACCCTCCTTATCTCGCAGCCCGACAACGGAGAGCAGGCCCTTGAAATCGCCGACAACCTCATCCGTTCCGGAGCCATCGACATCATCGTCATCGACTCCGTCGCGGCCCTCACGCCCAAGGCCGAAATCGAAGGCGAGATGGGAGACAACAAGGTCGGCCTGCAGGCCAGGCTTATGAGCCAGGCCCTCCGCAAGCTCACCGCAAACATCAGCAAGACAAACACTTGCTGCATCTTCATCAACCAGCTCCGTGAGAAGATCGGCATAATGTTCGGCAACCCCGAGACGACCACCGGCGGCAACGCCCTGAAGTTCTATGCCTCGGTGCGCATCGACGTCCGCAGGACGACCCAGATCAAGGACGGAGACGAAGCCCTCGGCAACCGCACAAAGGTCAAGGTCGTCAAGAACAAGATGGCCCCGCCTTTCAAGAAAGCCGAATTCGACATCGTCTACGGTGAAGGCATCTCCCACAGCGGCGAGGTGCTTGACCTTGCAGTCGAGCTCGGAATCATAGGCAAGAGCGGCTCCTGGTTCAGCTACGGCGACAGCAAACTTGCCCAAGGCCGCGAGGCGGCCAAGCAGCTCCTTGCCGACAACGCCGAACTGTGCGACGAAGTCGAAGCAAAGATCCGCGAGGCACTCAAGAACCTTAACGACTGATTTTCAGGGCCCGGCGACGGGCCCTTGTTCGAATAGATGGAAGAAGAGCTTAACCTTGTGCGCGACCTTGCGGTCATCCTCATATCCGCAGGAGTTTTCACTATCATATCCAAAGCCCTCAAGCAGCCCCTTGTCCTGGGGTATATCCTTGCCGGCTTCCTGATAGGCCCCAACGTCGACTTTTTCTTCGGAATATCCTCCAACGAGGCTGTCCACCAGTGGTCCGAAATCGGCATCATATTTATGATGTTCGGTCTCGGACTGGAGTTCAGTTTCAAGAAGCTGCTGAAGGTGGGCAGCGGGGCCCTTATAACGGCCGGCAGCAAGGCCGTGGGAGTCTTCGTGCTGGGTTTCGTCGTGGGGCAGGCAATGGGCTGGACCTCAATGGAATGCGTATTCCTGGGAGGTCTTCTGTCGATGTCTTCCACGGCGGTGGTCATCAAGTCCTATGAGGATATGGGCCTCAAGAACAAGCCATATGCCGGGATGGTCTTCGGCACCCTCGTGGTGGAGGACCTGATAGCGATCCTGCTGATGGTGCTCCTCTCCACTATGGCGGTCTCCAACAAGTTCGCCGGCGGGGAGATGCTCTTCAACCTGGGCAAACTGGCCTTCTTCCTGATACTGTGGTTCCTGGTGGGCATATATGTCATCCCCACACTCCTGAGCAAGGCCCGCAAGTGGCTCAACGACGAGATCCTACTGATTGTCAGCATCGGCCTTTGCCTCGGTATGGTGACCTTCGCCTCGGCGGTGGGATTCTCCTCCGCGCTGGGCGCCTTCGTGATGGGTTCCATCCTTGCGGAAACGACTGAAAGCGAGCACATTGAGAAGCTCGTGGGCCCGATAAAGAACCTCTTCGGAGCCATCTTCTTCATATCCGTAGGTATGATGGTCTCCCCTTCCGTGATTGCCGCCAACTGGTTCATCATCCTGATCCTCGCCCTTCTGGTGATAGTAACCCATATCCTGTTCTCCGCATTCGGCGTCGTCATCACCGGCGGGGGCCTTGAGAACGGCGTCCACACCGGTTTCAGCCTGGCCCAGCTGGGCGAATTCGGATTCATCATCGCGGGAGTGGGAGTCAGCCTGGGCGTTATGCGGGAATTCATCTACCCGGTGATCATCGCCGTCTCCGTAATCACCACGTTCACAACGCCTTATATGATAAAGCTCGCCGCTCCGTCATATAACTTCCTGCTGCGCAAGCTGCCCCAGTCCTGGCTCAAGAGGCTGTCCCAGTCCGAAGGCCGTCCCCAGAAGCGGTCCAGCGCAGAGAAGAACGACTGGCAGAACCTGCTGAAGGCATATTTCCTGCGCATCCTGATGTATGGCGTCATTATCCTCGCCATTTCCATAGGCGTGAAGGTCTATTTCGAACCCTTCATCGTCAAGACCTTCCCCTCCTGGAGCCCTATCCTCCAAAAGAGCGTCATCGCCGGCTCCACCCTCCTGCTTATGGCCCCGTTCATATACGGCCTTGCCGTCAGCCGCGGCTCCCTGAACCTCTATGCCCCCAGGCTCATCAAGGCCAAGCAGGGCAACGTCTGGCCCATCCTCGGCCTCATCCTTGCCCGCACCTTCCTTGCCATCGGCATAGTCATAAGCGTGATTTCCAGCTACTTCAACCTTTCCGGCTGGGTGACCCTGCTCATTATCGCAGCGGGCGTGGCGTTCTTCCTGTTCGCCCGCAGGTCGATGCACAAATATTCCTTCCTCGAGCAGCGCTTCTTCCAGAACCTCAACACGAAGGAGGAGCAGCAGATGAGGCTGAGGCCGGTTTCTTCCTCCATTATGAAGAAGATGGCAGGCCACGACGTCCAGACCCGCGAGATGGTCATCTCTCCGGACAGCACCTTCGCCGGCCGCAAGCTGGAGGACCTGCATTTCCGCCTTGAAACCGGAGCAAATATCGTGAAGATAAGCCGCGGCAGGCAGAGCATCCTCATCCCCTGGGGCAACACCCTGCTCTATCCTGGCGATGTCCTTGTTGCCGTCGGCACCGCTTCCCAGCTTGATGCCCTGAGGGAGAAGATAGACGCCTCCGTGAGCGATGCTCCTGTGGAAAGTCCTGATTTCGAAGTAATTACCATAACCCTCCGCGAGACGTCCTACCTCACCGGCAAGACTCTCCGCTCAGCCAAGCTCCGCGACCGCCAGTGTATGGTGATAAGCCTTCTGCGCGGCGAGCAGTTCATAACAAACCCCAAGCCCGATTTTGAATTCGAACCTGGGGATATAGTCTGGGTTGCGGGAGAGACTTCCGCCTGCGAGAGCCTCAAGGCTATTTGATCTCGCGGGCCTTTTCCAGCAGTTTCAAGTGCTGGGCACGAAGGCCATATGGGTCAAAGCTCAGCGATTTCCTGGCAAGTTCTATGGCCATCTCCAGATTGGCCGTGCCCCTGTATTTTGATTCGCGAAGGGTCATTCCCCAGGCGGCAAGCGAGGCGGCGAAGTCGAAGCTTTCGGAGACCGTCTCCCCTGCCTGAGGGATGTCCATCTCCAGGGGAATGCTCTGATCCCCAAGGGCTTTCTTATAGCGGAAGGCGAACTTGCCGGGAGAGCCGGCGGGGCCGCTGACCGGCACTATTTCGTAGAGAGCCGTGATGGTCTGGCCGGAGCCTATCTCGGCAGCGTCCTTCCTGTCGTTTTCGAAGTCTTCGCTGCTCATCACGCGGTTCTCATATCCGATAAGGCGGTAGCTTTCAACCGTTTCGGGGTCGAAGGTGACCTGCGCCTTGCAGTCGTTGGCCACGGCCACGAAGCGGGAGCGCTCGTTGACGAAAACCTTGGTCATCTCGAGTTCGGAGTCTATATATTCATAGGTGCCGTTGCCGCTGTTGGATATGCTTTCCATCATCGAGTCGTTGAGATTGCCCATTCCGAAGCCGCAGACAGTCAGGTAGATGCCCCTGCCGGCATAGTTCTCGACCATCTCCACGAGAGCGTCGGTGCTGGTCACGCCCACGTTGAAGTCGCCGTCGGTGCCCATTATCACGCGGTTGTTGCCACCCTGGATAAAGTTCCTGGTGGCAATGTCGTAGGCCAGCTGCATCGCCCTGGCTCCTGCGGTGGAGCCGCTGGCCTGCAGGTCCTTGATGGCGGCCACTATCTTCCCCTTCTCACTCACGGGGGTGGAGTCGAGGACGAGCTTTTCGCCGCTAGCATATGTCACCACGGCAACCCTGTCGTCGGGACGCATATAGTCAAGCATAATCTGCAGGCCCTGCTTGAGGACGGGGAGCTTGTCGTTGGAGGACATCGAGCCGGAGACGTCGATCAGGAAGACGAAATTGGCCTGAGGGACCTTGTCTTCGGGGATGGACTTGCCCTTGATGCCAAGGCGCAGAAGCTTGTTCTGGGTGTTCCAGGGGCAGGGTCCGACCTCGGCGTTGATGGCTACGTCGGAGCCGTCTTCAGGGTCGGGATAGTCAAAGGTGAAATAGTTCAGGTACTCCTCTATGCGGACTGCACCGCCACTTGGAAGCCAGCCGCTTTCGATGCATCTGCGCATATATGCATATGACGCCCCGTCGGCATCTACCGAGAAGGTGGAAACGGGCTGGTCCGCTGTCCTGATGAAATCATTCTCAACTATGGCGTCGAAGCGGTCTCCTTCACCGGCACTCTCCTCGGGCGAGGCTGGCATCCCGTTCATATCGGCCGCGGCCTCCATATAGGGCATCCCCTTCATAAAGTAGTCTCCCTTGGCGCAGGAGACAAAAAGAACCGCCAGGGCGGCATACAAAAAATATCTGTCAGCTTTCATATCTCAGGTTGGCCTTGTCCCACTGCTTCTTTTCGGCATTGAAGTGGAGGCCGTCGATGAGGACTATCTGGTCGCAGCGGACGCCGCGGAGGCTCTTGTCGGGGTTCTTGGGGTCGAGGGCGACCTTGCCGGTGGCGTGGTCGATGGGGTCCTTTACCCAGAAGAGCTGGGCTTTGTAGGTGCCGTCGGCCTTCTTGGTTATCTCCACCTTGTACTCGTCATCTCCCTGTTTGGATTCATACTTTCCGATGATGTCATCGGCTTTCTGCGCGTGGGCCGAGACTGCCCCGCAGAGTGTGGCGACGGCTATGAGGGCCATCATAAAGAATTTCTTCATATTCTCGATCAGTTTGAGTTTCCCCCTTCCCTGCAAATCCCACGCCGAAACGTCTCTCCCCTACTCGACGGAGCCTACATCCAGCAGGTTGTTCAGCAGGGCATACACCGTCAGGCCGGCCACGGTCTTGATGCCGGTTTTGCGGGTTATGTTCTTGCGGTGGGTTATCACGGTGTGGATCGAGATGTTGTATTGGTCGGCAATCTCCGGGTGGTCGTAAAAAAATCGTCCGTCTCCTTCCAGTTCGTGTCCCAGATCTGCCGGTTCCTTTCATCAAAGGAGTATGCGTCCGCAAGGGTATCGTAAAGCGTTCCCCGCGGAAATTCAGAAAACTTCCTGAACTCAATCATGCTGCCGTCCTCCTGTATCAATAACGAAACAAGATGTATTTTACTGCATTGTACTATAGGCAGATGGAAAATAAAAGACGGCAGGGCCATGCACAGTTCCGCTTCAGGGTAAAAAAAGAGACCGTTGATTAACAACGGTCTCAGATGTGCGGGAAACAGGACTTGAACCTGCAAGTACGTACGTACACATGAACCTGAATCATGCGCGTCTGCCAATTCCGCCATTCCCG
>CACZBP010000085.1 GCA_902779495.1 uncultured Bacteroidia bacterium | reverse complement strand
GGGCGGCGTCAACGACTTCGGCGGCGGCTGGCCCGGCGTCCAGGTTGCAGGCACCGTGACCCTCGGCGGCACAGAGTATAAGTACTTTGAGTACGGAAACGACATCTTCGGCCTTTCCCAGCACTTGATATTCAATAACAACAACGACGGCAAACAGCTTCCCGACTACGACGTTACCTTCGCCGAGGGCGTTGTCGACTACTTCCTGGAAGTGACCGCCACCGGCGTCACTCCTATCGACAATCCCTTCGAAGGCGGCACCGACCAGCCTTCTGACGAGCCTTCAGAGGAGCCAGGCGAGGAATCCGAGGATCCCGGCGAGGAGTCCAAGGATCCTGGCGAGGAACCCACAGGCGAGCCTTCCACCCTGTTCGTCAAGAACGGAATGGGCTGGGGCGAGAACCTGAGGCTGTATGCCTGGGGTGTCAATCTTCCCGAACTGTTCGGCAACTGGCCCGGAAGCGCATCTTCTTCCGCCACTTCACTGAGCGGCGAGACCTGGGAGGTGTTCCCTATCGAAGCCTCTTTCAGCGGCAGCACCTACAACCTTATCCCCAACAACAAGGTGGCCGAGGTTCCCGAGGCCGACCAGGTGCAGTATGACGGTCCCGCAATCGAGATCGGAGGTCTTATGTTCGTGGATCTGACCGCGACGGCCGCATCCGTCGTGGACGCTCCCAAACTTCGCATCTACATCGACGACAAGTCCGGCTGGGGCGAGAACCTCCGCCTGTATGCCTGGGGCGACAACATCCCCGAACTGTTCGGCAACTGGCCCGGTGCCGCTGCAACCATCAGCGGCGGGGAAACCTACTTCGAGGTTGACATCACCGAGCATTACGGCCAGACCTACCATCTGATATTCAATAACAAAGTGGCTGCAGTCCCCGAGGCCGACCAGGTGCAGTATGACGGTCCCGTCATCGCCCTGACCGGTGACTATTCCCTCGAAGTGACCGCAACCCAGGCTACCGAGCTATGAGAAAGTTATTAATATTCCTTCTTACAGCGGCAGTGCTCTGCTCTTCCTGCGCCTGCGGGAAGAGCGGCGCTGACGACCGCAACAAAGTCATAGGCGGGGACGAAAACACCGCCTCCGGCCCCGTGGAGCTGCTTTCAATGCCGGCTTCCCAGCGTATAAATACTCTTATATATCAGGTCAATCCCAAGCTCTACGGCAGCAGCGGCGCTTTCGGCAAAATTGAGAAGCGCCTCGACGCCATCAAGGGCCTCGGAATCGATATCCTCTACCTTATGCCCGTCTATGAGGAGGGCAAGGAAAAGGCCATCGGCTCCCCCTACTGCATCAAGGACTTCAAGAAGGTCAACTCCAGCTATGGCACCCTGGCCGAGCTTAAATCCCTCGTAGACGCCGCCCACGGCAAGGGGATGAAGGTTATGTTCGACTGGGTGGCCAACCACACGGCCTGGGACAACGCCTGGGTGAAGGACCACAAGGACTGGTACGAGAAGGACAAGGACGGCAATATCGTCTATCCCACCAAGGACGGCGCCTGGACCGACGTCGCTCAGCTCGACTATTCCAACAAGGAGCTCTGGAGCGCGATGGAGGATGCCCTGGAATATTGGGTCACCGAACTGGATATCGACGGCTACCGCTGCGACTATGCCCACGGTGTCAAGGATGACTTCTGGAAGGATGCCATCGCCCGCCTGAAGGCCCTCAAACCCGGTTTCCTGATGCTCGCCGAGTCCGACTTCGAAAGGATGTTCAACGACGGTTTCGACATCATATTCGACCGCGCGATGAAGGCCAGGATGAGGGATCTGTTCGGCGGCGGCAAGCCGGCCGACTTCTTCTCCTGGTACAAGTCCGACCAGGGAAAGACCCCTTCCGGAAAGTCCAAGCTCTTCTTCATCACCAACCACGACGATGCCACCGAAGGGTATCCTGCCCAGCAGTTTGGCAGCAACGATGGCGGACTTGCCGCCTTCGTGCTGATGTCTTCCCTCAACGGTGCATCAATGATCTACGGCTCCCAGGAGACAGGATATGCGAAGACCATCAATTTCTTCAATCCCATATCCTTCGACTGGAGTGCAAACTCCTCACTGACATCATCTTACGCTTCGGCGATGGGTTCCCTCGCCAAGGTTGACAGGAGCGGCCAGATGACTGCATATGGCCAGGGAACGGTGGTCTTTGTCAGCTGGCCGAACGCCCTTGTGGTGGTCAACACCGGCGCAACCCATGCCGCCTACGGCCTTCCCGCCAGCCTTGCCGGCAAGAACGGCCTTCCCAAGGAAGTGAGCCTTGGCGCCTACGGCTTCAAGATCTACTCCTGGTAAGGCTATGAAAAAAGCGTATCTTCTTGCAGCCCTTTTCGTGGCGCTGTCCTGCGCGCCAAAGACCTCGGTCCTGTCCCCCGACGGCAGGACCCGGGTGCTCTTTTCCATCCAGGAAGGCGTCCCTTTCTGGGCGGTGGAAGTGGACGGGAGAAAGGTAGTCGACCCTTCTCCCGTCGGCCTTGCCGCCTTCGGCGCCTCGCTCGAGGAAGGCTACACCCTTGTGGGTTCCAAACTCTCGAGGCACGATGAGACCTGGTCCCAGCCCTGGGGCGAGAACAAGCAGATACGCGACCGTCACAACGCCCTGACGCTGAAGCTGAAGAACGCCTCCGGAGTGGCTATGAGCCTGGAATTCAGGGCTTTCGACGACGGAATTACTTTCCGAAGCAGCTATGACGCCCCCGGCGACAGCCTGCTGGTTTCAGACGAGCTGACCGAGTTCCGCTTCAGCGAGGACGCCCTCAGCTGGTCCATTCCCGGCGACTTCAACTCCTACGAGCATCTCTATCGCAAGATGCCCCTTTCCGCCCTCAGGGATGCCAACACTCCCCTCACCATACGCCGCGAGGACGGGCTGCACCTGAGCGTTCACGAAGCTGCCCTGATGGATTTCCCCGAGATGGTCCTCCGCAAGAAAGAAGGCACTGCCTTCAAGGCCGACCTGGCCCCGAGGCACTACGGGGATTCGGTCAAGGCCATCGTCCCCTCATCCTTCAGGACGCCCTGGAGGACCCTTCAGATATCGCCCGATGCGGTCGGCCTGGTGAATTCCAGTGTTATTCTCAACCTCAACGAGCCCTGCGCCTTAGAGGACGTTTCCTGGATAAAGCCGATGAAATATATAGGCGTGTGGTGGGCGATGCACCTGGGAATAGCCTCCTGGGGCGGAGACCGCTGGCACGGGGCCACGACGCAGGAAGCCATACGGTATATAGATTTCGCCGCGCAGAACAACATCCAGGGCGTGCTGTTCGAGGGCTGGAACGACGCCTGGAAAGGCTCGGACGCCCTGCCGGATTTCGACTTCACGAGTCCCGCCCCCGACTTTGACGTCGAAGCGGTCGTGGAATATGCCAGGGAGAAAGGCGTCTGCTTCATTACCCACAACGAAACCGGCGGCAATGTCGCCCGCTTCGAGCAGCAGCTGGAAAGGTCTCTGGACTGGGCCGAAGGGCTTGGAATCCACGCACTTAAGACAGGATATGCCGGAGGCGGACTGCGTGGTGGCGTGCCGCGTCACAGCCAGCAGGGCGTGCAGCATTTCCAGAGGGTGGCGCAAGCGGCTGCAGCGCACAAGGTGATGATAGACGGCCACGAGGTCATAAAGCCCACAGGCATACGCCGCACCTGGCCCAATTTCATGACGCGCGAATGCGTGCGCGGGATGGAGTACAACGGCTGGAGCACGGGCAATCCTCCGTCCCATCACGAGATACTGCCATACACCCGAGCGCTTGGAGGCCCGGTGGACTACACCCCCGGAGTCTTCGACGTGCAATACCGTAATATCCAGGGACTTGAGCAGGTCCGAAGCTGGGGACGGCCCGGCACCGAATGCCGCGTCAACACGACCCTTTGCAAGCAGATTGCCAACTGGGTCGTGCTGTATTCCCCCCTCCAGATGGCCTGCGACCTCATATCCAACTATGAGGGGCACCCTGCCTTCCAGTTCTTCCGCGACTTTGACCCCGACTGCGACGAGTCCAGAGCCCTTTCCGGAGAGGTTGGAGAGTATATCGCCGTCGTCCGGCGCGCAGCAGACAAATACTTCTACGGAGCGACGACCGACGATTCCGCCCGTGATATTGTCCAGTCCCTGGACTTCCTCAGGAGAGGAACCGTCTACGAGGCTGTCATCTATGCCGACGCCCCTGACGCCTCCTGGCAGGACAATCCATATGCCTACCAGATAATCCACTGCACCGTCACCTGCGAAGACACCCTCCCGGTGCACCTTGCCCCCGGCGGCGGCCAGGCGATAGTCTTCAGCCCGCAATAAAACCGGCATTTCCCTTAAGCAAAAGCATTTCAGTATTTTTTCGTATCTTTGTATGATAGATTACGTGTACTGAAATGCTATTTTCGCTTAAGAAGACGTTGATGGGCAAGGCGATAGAAAGAAGGAATGCTCAGCATCCCTTCGATTTTTCATATGCTGAAAGCTACTCGCTCGATGCCACGGCCGACCCCCTTGTCAACAACTCATACTATTTCTCCGCCCACGGCGAGGATATGTCCATCTATGCCCGTCTTGGCAGAAGGGTGAATATGGAAGAAACCTGGTTTGCCCTCTACCTGGACGGCAAGATGTATTCTTTGAAGCAGGAGACATTCCCTGCCGGGAAGGCTCCTGTTTTGGTCGAGAATAAAGGCAATGGCAGCTGGACCGTTTCCTACGAGGGAGTGCTGAACGAAGACGACAGGATCTCCTTCCAGGGCACTTTCAAGCCCCGCCAGGCCCCCATCGATTTCACGACCAATATGCCCTCATCACGTATGGCTACCGGAATGGCCAACGAGAGATGGAGCAGGGGCTTTTTCACTCAGCTTCAGGCAATCAGCGGCCAGTGCCACTACGAGCAGGAAGGCACTCTGGAGGGCACTATGACCCTTAACGGCAGGACGCTGGATTTCAGCCTTCCCTGCGTGCGGGACCATTCCTTCGGCAAGAGGGACTGGAACTATATGAACAACCACCTTTGGCTGATGGCCGTCTCCGACCCCGTCCAGCTGAATTACTCGCTGGTATCATATCCGGCGATAAGCGTCCTGGAGGTGGGCAATTTCAGGGACGCCGCAGGGCAGCACTATATGCTTTCGGCAGACCTTGATTTCCAGCAGATTAAGGGGGGTTCAGTCCCCGCGGAACTGGCTCTGAACGTGAACCTTGACGACGGCAGGACAATCCCCGTTTCGGCCAGGGTCCTCGCGGGAGTAACCTACCGTTTCCAGGAAGGCCGCTACATCCTGCACGAAAACATAGCCCGTTTCACCATAGACGAAACCGTCTGCCGCGGCATCCTTGAAATTGGCTTCAACGCTGACGGGAGCAGATTATTTAACCATAGGGCACTGGAAGGGATAAGAAGATGAAGATATTTCAGTTAGGGAAGCTTCCCAAGGAGGCGTATGCCCGTTCTGGAGGCAAGGCTGCAGGATTGGATCAGCTTGTAAGACAAGGATTTACCGTACCGAAAGGATTCGTCCTCACGGATCTGGAGGATATAGACGAGGATGCCCTCTGCGAGGCGTTTGACGCCCTTGGCGTGGAGCAGGTGTCGGTCCGCTCGTCGGCTTCCAACGAAGACGGGGCTTCCGCCTCCAATGCCGGCCAGTATGACACCTTCCTTTTCGTCGACAGGGCCCACCTGGCGGAGAAAGTCCGCGCTTGCATCGATTCACTGGAGTCCAGGCGCGTCCAGGATTATGCCAGGCATTTCGGCATAGGCAAAGGGGCGATGAACGTCGTCGTCCAGCAGATGATTGACAGCGAGCGGTCCGGCGTGCTCTTTACTGCCAGCCCGAGCAACGGCTCCGCAATCCTCATCGAGGCGATCAGCGGCCAGGGCGAAAACCTTGTCTCCGGGCAGGTCTCCGCCCACCGCTATGAGATTTCCCGCAAATGCTACCGTCCCTGCGGCGACGAGCTCCTCACCGAGGAGCAGATCCGCCAGCTGTATGAGACAGCTAAGAGCATCCGCGCCTCCTTCGGCGGGGACAAGGACGTCGAATGGGCCATCCAAGGCGGCATCCTGTACCTTCTACAGATGCGTCCCATCACTACGGAAATAATTGACATAGAGGAGTTTGACCGCGACGATGACCTTAGTGGGCACCTTTTCACCAAGAGGAACGTCGGCGAGATGATGCCGGGAGCCGTCACTCCCCTCACCCTGTCCACCTCGGTCAAGGCCATCGACTACGGAATGCGCTATATGCTCTGCAAGGCCGGGGTCTACAAGACCCCCTATGATGAACCGGCGCTGAGGCTGATTTCCTCGATATCCGGCCACCTGTTTTTCGATATGAACCTGCTCTACAATATGTACTCCAAGGTGGGCATAGCAGATCCCCAGTCGATGAACCTCTCCATTATGGGCGAATATCACGACTATCCGCCCGTCACGGCGCCTTTTTCCAATAACTTCGTAAGGGCTGTCAACTCCGTGAAGTTCCTGCGATATGTCTTCTCCGGCCACCGGGCGATGGGCAGGTTCGACAAGCTTCTGACCAAGGTCCACTTTGCCGGGACTTCGTCATACAAGGAGCTGTATGACTCGATCGACGCGAACCTGGCCTACCTTGACGAAAGCCTCATATACCATTACGCATCTTCCTCATATTCAGGAAGTTCGTCCAGCACTCTGTACCAGCTTGTCGACCCTTATTTCCCCGACAAGAAGGAGTATCAGTCCTTCCTGTCGCATCTGCTGAGCGACATCCCCGGCATCGAGAGCGCCGACATCCTGTCCAGCCTGCAGGAACTTGCAGCGATAATCAAACGTTACCAGCCGGACGCGGTGAACTTCAGCCCGAAGGAGCTGCTTGAATATATCGGGGCGAACGAGGAAATCGCCACGCTTTACCGCTCTTTCCTCTCCCGCCACGGCCATCGCTGCATCAAGGAGGCGGAGCTTCGCAACAAGCCCTGGAGGGACGACCAGACGGCCCTTATGAACTATCTTTCAAGCATTATCCGTGCCCCTAAGAGCCTGGTTTCCAAGCAGAAGAAGCTCAACTACCGGAAAGAGTTCGCCTTTGTCCGGAATCCCCTTCTGAAGGCGGCGTCCATCATCTTTGCCAAACGTTCCAGGCAAGCCGTCGTGGACCGCGAGTACACCAAGTCCCGC
>CACZBP010000084.1 GCA_902779495.1 uncultured Bacteroidia bacterium | reverse complement strand
AGGAGCCCTCAGCCGAGCCGTCCGAAGAGCCTTCCCAGGAACCCTCCGAAGAGCCCCTCCCGTGGGTGGACGGTTATCCGCAAGGCGTTAGCGTAGAGCCGTTTACGGAAGAATTCACCGACGGAAAGAAATGCGTCGGCTGGGTCGCCACAATCGACTTTTCCGCCAACCCGCACCTTCGTTTCACCTGCCGCAAGACAAGCAAGAAGAAAGGCCCCACGGCCTTCTTCTCCAGCACGCCTGAAGCCGACGGAGTCCCCTGCCTTGCCACCAATGGAGGCTACTTTGCCGGAAGCACATCCGTAAGCCTGGTTGCACACGGCGGAGATTTCATCTGTTCGGCCTACCGCGCCTTCAACTGGCCCAACGATGAAGCTGAGGAACCCACTACCATATACCCCGTCCGCTCTGCCATCGGCTGGATGGAAGACGGTTCCTTTGAGATTCAGTGGGTCTACTGCACGAATCCCGGCTATGGCACGCATATAGTCTACCCCTCCCCTCTTGACAACAACGAGAAGACAGAGCAGTTTATGCAGGAAGCTCCGACCGCCGACTACTGCGAAGGCACCTATGAGTGGCACCCGCAGGAGGCAATCGGCGGAGGACCCCGCCTCGTCAAGGATGGCGTTGACGTGTCAACGGACAGCTATTGGGGTGAATGCCTCAACGCCGGCGGCACATCCGGATTCTCCCGCGTGCCCCGCACCGCAGCCGGCATCACCGCCGATAACAAGCTGATACTCATAGTGTGCGACGGCCGCGGCTCCAACGGCAGCGCCGGCTACACCCTGGCCGAACTCTCCGCCAAGTTCATCTCCCTTGGCTGCACCGATGCGATGAACCTCGACGGCGGCGGCTCCTCCTGCATGGTCGGCACCGACGGCCAGATCCTGAATAAACCAAGTGACGGATCTGAAAGACCCGTCACCAGCGCTATAGTTATTACTGAAAAATACGACTAGCTCACGAACTGGGCTCTGAGCTGGGCTATCTTCTCGTCGGCGTCATCGCCGGCGGCTCCGAAGTAGAACTTGATCTTGGGTTCCGTTCCCGAAGGGCGGACAGACACGACGTCGCCTGCCTCGTCGAAGAACTGGAGCACGTTGGATGAAGGCAGACCCGTTGCTGCAGTGTCCAGATAATCAATCACTTTGGTCACCTTGGAGCCCACCAGCTCGGAGGGAGGTGTGGCCCTCATATCCTTCATAATCTGCTGGATCTCCTCGGCGCCGCTCTTGCCCTTGCGCACCAGGGAGACGAGGCCTTCCTTGCGGTAGCCATACTGCTTGTAGATCTTCTGGAGAAGCTGGTAGAGCGTGAGGCCCTGCTCGGCTGCCCAGGCGGCGCACTCGGCCACCATACAGCAGGAGATGGGGGCGTCCTTGTCGCGGACGAACTCGCCCACGTTGAAGCCATAGCTCTCCTCGCCTCCGCATATGAATTCGCCCTTGCCTTCGTTGCGGCGCACCACATCGGCTATGAACTTGAAGCCGGTCAGCACGTCATAGCACTTCACGCCGAAACTCTCTGCGATCTGGCGTATGAGCTCGGTCGTGACTATGGTCTTGACGACATATTTGTCCGGACCCAGCTTTCCGAGTTCCTTCCAGCGGGTGAGGATGTAATAGGTGAGCATCGCACCGGTCTGGTTGCCGTTGAACAGGACCATCTTGCCCTCATTGTCGCGAACTGCAATGCCAAGACGGTCGGCATCGGGGTCTGTGCCCATCACGATGTCGGCGCCTTCCCTGTCGGCGGTCTCGAGGGCCATCTTGAGGGCGGAAGCCTCCTCCGGGTTGGGAGACATCACGGTGGGGAAATCTCCGTCGCTCACATCCTGCGCGGGGACGTGGATTATGTTCTTGAATCCCAGGCGCTCCAGGGCCTCGGGGACTATGCGCACGCCGCTGCCGTGGATGGGGGTATATACTATCTTCAGGTCGGAATGCTTAGCTCTGGCTTCAGGAGAGAGCATCAGGCCGAGGACGTCCTTGAAATAGGCTTCGTCAATGTCGCGGCCCATAAGCTCTATCTCGCCGCACTCATCGCCGGGATGGAACTTCACCATCGAAGGGTCGGTGATCTTGGCAACCTCGGCCACTATGTCCTTGTCCACAGGGGATATGATCTGGGCGCCGTCGGACCAGAAGACCTTGTAGCCGTTATATTCCTTGGGGTTGTGCGAAGCGGTGATCATCACGCCGGCGACGGCCTTCTTGGCGCGGACCGAATAGCTCAGCAGCGGGATGGGGCGGATGTTCTCGAAAAGGAAGACGTGGAGGCCGTTGGCGCACAGAACGTCGGCCGTGATCTTGGCGAATTCCTTGCTGTTGTTGCGGCTGTCGTAGGAGATGCAGACCTTAAGGTCCTCGCCCTGGACGTGGGACTTGATGTAGTTCGCAAGACCCTGGGTGGCCATTCCAACGGTGTAGCGGTTCATCCTGTTGGTGCCGACTCCCATTATGCCTCGCAGGCCGCCCGTGCCGAACTCGAGATTGCGGTAGAACGCGTCTTCGAAACCGGCGGGGTCGTTGTTGCGCAGTTCTATGATCTTACACTTGGTTTCGGGGTCGAAATCCCCTTCGAGCCACTGTTTGGCTACTTCTTTATAATCGGATGCCATATGCGGAGTATTAGTTTGTGCGAAGTTAATAAAATATTTGTAAATTTGTACACTTTTTAAACACTAAGACATGGAACACACCTCGATTAGCGGAATTGACGTTTTCCTGTTCGTCATAGCCCTTCTGTTTCTGATACTGTGGATCGTCTGGGCGGTCCGCGTCCTTGTTATGCGCTCGCGCCTTTCCAAGCGCAACGCCTTCATCTGGAAGCAGTATATGATTTCGGAGAATCTCAAGGCCCGTCAGAAGGCCCTCCAGGCCACTCTGACCGACACCCAGGAGCACCTGGAAGACGCCCGCGCGGCCAATGACGCCCTGATGAACAAGCCCACTGAAAAAGGCACGGTTGAGAGCCGCCAGACCGACCTTAAGGAGCGTCTTGACGACGCGATGCAGGTCAGCCACCGCTACCTGCGCAAGAAATTCGGCAAAGACGATATGGCCGAACTCCTTGGCACCGACAGGAAGACCGTCGAAAACCTCTTCAAGGATTCCTCCATCCAGGATTATATCACCTCCTGGCGCATCGACTATGCCGTGAAACTTATGCAGGAAGACCCGTCCAAGGCCATTGAAGCAGTGGCGGACGAAAGCGGATTCGAGTCGGTTAAGGGGCTCCAGAGCGCCTGCCGCACCGCCTTCTGCATGGATGTGGAGGAACTTCGCAAAGCAATGAAAATATAAACCACCCACCGATAATGGAACTCAAAAACGCCGTCGCCGGCACTCTTGAATCCGGAGACATAATGATTCAGATCGGACCTGCGGCCCAGGGGCTCAGCATCGAGCTTGACAGCTCGGTCGAAGCCCAGTTCGGCCGCCAGATCCGCTCGCTCATCGCCGAAACCCTCCAGGGGCTCGGGATAGAAAAAGCACAGGTAAAAGCCGTGGACAAGGGAGCACTCGACTGCACCATCCGCGCCAGGGTCACTGCGGCTGCAGTCCGCGCAACGGGAAAGGACGTATGGAAAGACTGAGAAGGACTATGATGTTCGTTCCGGGCAACAACCCCGGAATGATGGCGGACGCCCACATCTACGGCCCCGACTCCATAATGCTGGACCTCGAGGATTCCGTCACAATGGCGGAGAAGGACGCCGCCAGGTTGCTGGTATATAATGCCTTGAAATCAATCGATTACGGCTCCACCGAGATGGTCGTCCGCATAAACCCCCTGAGCACCCCCTATGGCCGCAAGGACGTCGAGGCGGTGGTCAAGGCCGGTGTGGACGTTGTCAGGATGCCCAAGACCGAAACGGCCGACGAGGTCCGCGAGCTTGAGGCGGAAATCCTGAAGGTCGAGGAGGAGATAGGCTGCCCCGGCCGCACTCAGATAATGGCCGCCATAGAGAGCGCCCTCGGCGTAGTGAATGCATATGAGATTGCCACCGCATCGAAGCGTATGATGGGCATCGCCCTTGGCGCCGAGGACTATTCGGCCAACCTCAAGACCCAGCGCACTCCCGGCGGAGCAGAACTCCTGCTTGCCCGCGAGACCATAGTCGTGGCCGCACGCGCAGCCGGCATCGCCTGCTTCGACACGGTCTACTCGAACCTCGACGATATGGACACCTTCCGCGCTGAAGTCCAGCTCATCAAGACCCTGGGCTTCGACGGCAAGTCCATCATCAACCCCCGCCAGATAGAGGTCGTGAACGAGGTGTTCACCCCCACCGAAAAAGAGATTCTGAAAGCACGCACTATAATAGCCGCCATCCGCGACGCCCAGGCCAAAGGCTCCGGAGTCGTCTCCGTGAACGGCAAGATGGTCGACCGTCCGGTAGTGATCCGCGCCGAGCGCACCATCGCCCTGGCGGTTGCCGCCGGCATAATAGATAAGGAGGAAATGATATGAGAAACAGCAAGTTATCCTCTCTGGAAGAAGCCATCCGCCGAAGCGGTCTTCGCGACGGAATGACCATCAGCTTCCACCATCATTTCCGCGGCGGCGACAAGGTCGTCAATATGGTAGTGGACAAGCTCGCCCAGATGGGCTTCAAGGACCTCAAGCTGGCAGCCTCCAGCCTTTCCGATGTCCACGCTCCGCTGATTGAACATATAAAGAACGGCGTCATAACGGGCATATCCACTTCCGGCCTTCGCGGCGAGCTCGCAAATGCGATTTCCCACGGCCTTATGGCTGAGCCGGTGGTGTTCCGCAGCCACGGCGGCCGCGGCAGCGCCATCGCCTCGGGCGAGCTGCACATCGATGTCGCCTTCCTGGGCGCATCCTCCTCGGACGAGCTTGGCAACGCCTGCGGCTTCTCCCGCAGCGAGAATGCCAAATCCATCTGTGGCTCACTTGGTTACGCCCTTCCCGACGCACGCTATGCGGACCACGTGGTGGTCATAACCGACGACCTCGTGGCCTATCCCAATATGCCTATGTCCATCTCCGCGGCCGATGTCGAGAGCGTCGTCGTGGTTGACAGCGTCGGCGATTCTTCCAAGATTTCCGCAGGCGCCATACGCGACAGCAAGAACCCCCGCGACATCCTGCTCGCCAAGCAAGCAGCCAAGGTGGTAATCAATTCCGGCCTTTTCGAGGATGGTTTCTCCATCCAGACCGGCACCGGCGGCGCTTCGCTCGCGGTAGTGAAATATATCCGCGAGAGTATGCTCCAGAAGGGCATCAAGGCGTCCTTCGCCCTGGGCGGCATAACTGCCCATATGGTGAAACTCCACGAGGAGGGCCTCATAGGCAAACTCATTGACGTCCAGTCGTTTGACAAGGTCGCAGCCGAGTCCATCAAGAACGATCCTTTCCATCAGGAAGTCTCCGCGGTGGAATATGCCAGCGGGATGCACAAGGGCTCTGCCGTGCACGCGCTTGACATCGTTATCCTTTCGGCCCTGGAGGTCGACGTGGACTTCAACGTCAACGTGCTCGTCGGCTCCGACGGAATAATCCGCGGCGCCATCGGCGGCCATCAGGACACCGCAGCTGACAGCGCGCTGAGCATCATCGTGTGCCCGCTCCTGCGCGGCAGGATTCCTTGCATCGTGCCGAAAGTCACGACTCTGATAACCCCCGGTTCGACCATCGATGTGGTCGTCACCGAATATGGCATCGCCGTCAATCCCGGCCGTCCCGAAGTCGCCGAAAGGCTCCGCCTCGCCGGCCTGAAAGTCGTTGACATCCACGACCTTGCAGCCAAGGCCACCAGCATCATCGGCACCCCCGACCCTCTCCCCTTCGGCGACCGGGTCGTCGGCATCGTTATGAACCGCGACGGCAGCGTGCTGGACAAAATTCATATTATCAGATAGTATATATGCGGTCTGCCCTCTCATCCAAAAACCTTCCGCTTCGCTCCATCCCTCCCATAAATGGGCCCCTCCCTCTAACAGTGCCGAGGGTGGCATGGGTTTTTGGACGAGAGGGCAGACCGCGTATCGTGAAAGTGTAAATGGTTACGCTTCAGGAAATATTGGCGGCAAGGGAGGACCGGCAGAGGCTGCAGCGGGAAATGCTGGAGCGGAATCCCGGGATGACGCTGCTGTGCCTGACTGTCGTGATGCCTGGAAGCATGAAGCGGAACCGGCAGTCGCTGATCGTTGCGAATGCAGCCCTGGACGCGCTGACCGCGCAGTTCGGAAGTTCCGGATTGCAAACCCGGGACCTCCCCACCGGATTTGAAGCGTACCTGCTCACTTCCCTCCCTGCAGTGGAGGCGAAGCGGGCGGTTTGCCGTATTGAGCAGGAGCATCCGCTGGGACGCCTGTTCGACATCGACGTTATCGGTCAGGACGGCGTCCCTCTCCAGAGGGCCGATATCGGCCTCGAGCCGCGCAAATGCCTGCTTTGCGACCAGCCTGCCCGGTGGTGTATGCGGGGTCACACCCACTCGACGGAAGAGATACTAGCCCGAATAGACGAAATGGTAAATGCCTATGTATGAGATAGTTCCTATGCCCCTTGGGGATCGTTTCACGCGCGCACGCGTGCAAGAGTTCCTCTCCGCCAACGGCCTGAAGCTTGACCCCTGCGATGAGTATCTCGCCGCGGTGGATGACGACGGACGCATCGTTGCCGGCGGCGGAATTGCCGGCGATGTGCTCAAGTGCCTTGCCGTGTCCCCCGAAATGAGGGATGAACGCCTCACCAACAAACTGGTTTCCAGGCTGATAGCTATAGGGGCCGAAAAAGGGCACAGCAATCTGAAAGTCTTCACCAAGCCCGGCAACAAAGCCATATTCGAAAGCCTTGGCTTCAGATGCATAGGCTGCTCCGAGCGGGCCATCCTCCTGGAGAACGGCAAAGGACTGCAGAAATATCTCGAAACGCTTGAGAGGCACCGCACTCCGGGACGCAACGGTGTCATCGTAATGAACGCCAATCCCCTCACCTGGGGCCACGATTATCTGGTGCGCGCGGCCTGCACCGACTGCGACAAACTGTTCATAATCCCCGTCGGAGATGAAGGCCAGATGTTCAGCTACGAAGAAAGATTCCAGGCAATTTCAAGCGCATTCCTCGACGAACTGAAAGTGGAAGTCCTGCCGGCAAGCCCGTATGCCATCTCAGCAGCGACATTC
>CACZBP010000083.1 GCA_902779495.1 uncultured Bacteroidia bacterium | reverse complement strand
ATCAACGAGCTGGATATCAAGGAGAACCGCAAGGTTATGGTGATGGACAGCTACGACGCGGCGGAGTTCTCGGGCACAGGCGATGCAGCCTCGATGGTCGGTCGCTACGTCAAGGCAGGCGACCTGTCCTTCAGAGTGGTCGGCATCTACCGCACCGATGAGAGCCAGATGGACAGGCAGACTTTCGTGCCCTTCTCCACCCTGCGCACAATCACGGCCACGGGCGACAGGGTGAGCCAGGTGATATTCTCCTTCGACGGCCTGAATACCGTCCAGGAGAACGAAGCCTTCGAAGCCCGCTACAAGGCTGCCATCAACGCCAACCACAGGGCAGACCCCAAGGACCCCACCGCCGTATGGATATGGAACCGTTTCACGCAGAATATGAAGATGAACAAGGCCACGTCCATCCTCCAGATAGCCCTGTGGATAATAGGCATATTCACACTGCTGAGCGGAATAGTGGGCGTCTCCAACATAATGCTGATAACGGTCAAGGAGCGCACGCACGAATTCGGAATACGAAAGGCAATAGGGGCCTCCCCCGCCGCGATACTGCGCCTTATCATTACGGAGAGCATAGCCATAACGGCCTTCTTCGGTTATATAGGGATGTTCCTCGGGATGCTGGCCTGCGAGATACTGGACAAGACCATAGGCAACCAACCCGTGGACCTCGGCATCGAAAAGATAAATATGTTCCTCAACCCTACCGTGGGGCTGGACGTTGCACTGGAAGCAACCCTGCTGCTGATAGTGGCGGGCACCATAGCCGGCTACTGGCCGGCCAGGAAGGCTTCCAGGGTGCGTCCGGTAGAAGCCCTTGCGGCACAATAGAGTATGTTGTTATTCGATACAGACCGCTTCCGGGAGATTGCGCAGACCCTCTCGCGCAACCGAAGCAGGACATTCCTCACGGGATTCGGAGTGTTCTGGGGAGTCTTTATGCTGCTTGCGATGGCCGGCGGCGGACAGGGGCTCAAGGAAATCCTCGCCAGGAACTTCGAAGGTTTCGCCACCAACTCCCTGATAATGTTCGCCGACAACACCGGAAAACCCTACAAGGGATTCCGCAAGGAACGCCGCTGGAGCATGCACTACCGTGATGTGGACAGGCTCAAGAACTGCATCCCGGAGCTGGACATCGTCACGCCTATGGTCTCCTCCTGGGGCTCCAAGATAACCTACGGCAACCAGCAGATAAGCGGCAGCCTCAAGGGCATCCGCGCCGACTACTGCAAGATAGAGGAGCCTATCCTCAGATATGGCCGCTACCTCAACGAGCCTGACATCCTTCACGAAAGGAAGGTCTGCGTCATAGGCAAGAAGATCTATTCCACCCTCTTCCCGGAGGGCGGCGACCCCTGCGGGAAGTTCATAAGGGTCGGCAGCATCTACTACCGCGTCGTCGGAGTGGACTGGTCCGAAGGCAATATGAGCATCAACGGAAATGCCGCCGAGAGCCTTCTGGTGCCGATTTCGGTGATGCGCAAGGCCTTCAACTTCGGCGACAACGTCCACCTGCTGTGTATGACCGCCAGGCCTGGAGTGAAGATGAAACAGCTGGAGCCCAAGATCCGCCAGGTCATAGCCCGCGCCCACTATATAGACCCCACCGACTCCAAGGCAATGTTCATCCTCAACACCGAGCTGATGTTCGGTATTATGGACACCCTCTTCGACGGAGTCAACATCCTGATATGGCTCATCGGCCTGGTGACGGTGCGTGAAAGGACGGTGGAGATAGGCATACGCCGTGCTATCGGCGCCACGCCCAGGATGATCCTATCGCAGATCATATCCGAAAGCATAATCCTTACTATGGTAGCCGGCTTCCTTGGCATTGTGCTGGCCGTGGGCGTCCTGGCCCTCGGAGACAAGCTTGCCTTCAAGGACGGAATCCAGACGGCGCATTTCCAGGTGAGCTTCCTGATGGCGGTCCTTTCCGCCCTGATGCTCACCGTGCTCGGAGTACTCGCCGGCCTCGCCCCCGCATCCAGGGCGATGCAGATAAAACCCGTGGATGCGATGAGAGACGAATAATAAACAGTTCAGCAATATGAAAAAGTTTCTGAAAATCCTGCTTGCAGCCATCCTGGTGGCCCTTTTTGGCGGCACATTCTACTACCTGTGGCGTAACTCCCGCCCCAAGGAGGTCTCCTATGAGGAGATCCACGCCGAGAGGGCGGATATCCGCAAGACGACCGTCGTGACGGGCAAGATACAGCCCCGCGACGAAGTCAACATCAAGCCGCAGATCAACGGCATCATAGCCGAACTCTACAAGGAAGCCGGCCAGCCGGTGGCCGCGGGCGAAGTGATAGCCAAGCTGAAGGTCATCCCCGAGATGTCCTCGCTGAGCGCAGCCCAGAGCCGCGTCCGACTCGCCGGAATCAACCTCTCACAGGCCAAGACCAACTACGAGCGCGACCTCAAGCTCCACGACAAGTCGCTCATCAGCGACGACGAGTTCGAGCGCACAGCCCAGGCGCTGGCCCAGGCCAAGGAGGAACAGGCGGCGGCACAGGACGCCCTCGAGGTCATCCGCGACGGCGTGTCCTCGTCCAATGCCAAGTCCAGCTCCACCCTGGTGCGCTCCACCATATCCGGCCTCATCCTGGACATCCCCGTCAAGGTCGGTAACTCCGTCATCCAGGCCAACACCCTGAACGACGGCACGACGGTGGCGACGGTGGCCGATATGAATGACCTCATCTTCGACGGCAACATCGACGAGACGGAGGTCGGCCGCCTGGTGGAGGGAATGCCTATGGTAATCACCGTGGGCGCCCTGCAGGACCTGAGCTTCGGCGCGCAGCTGGAATATATAGCCCCGAAGGCCGTGGAAAGCAACGGCACCAACCAGTTCGAAATAAAGGCAGCCGTGAAGGTGCCGGAGGGCAACAGGATACGCTCCGGCTATAGCGCCAATGCGGAAATAGTCCTCCAGAGCGCCGAGAATGTGATATCCCTTCCGGAAAGCGTGCTCGAGTTCAGCGGCGATTCCACCTTCGTCTACAAAGTGGGCGCGGCCGGCTATGAGAAGACCCCTGTCAAGACAGGCCTCTCCGACGGCCTCAGGATAGAGATCGTCTCCGGAATCGACGAAAGCGACACCATCAGGGGTAACCGTAAACTGTAAGATGCTATGAGAAGAGTATTTACGCTATTGCTCTCCATCCTGCCGCTGGCGGCGGGCGCCCAGGAATGGACCCTGCAGCAGTGCATAGACTATGCGCTGGAGCACAATATCACCGTCCGCCAGGGGAGCATCTCCGTCCAGCAGGGAGAGATAGACCTGAACACGGCGCAGATGAGCCGCCTGCCGGCGGTATCCGGCAGCGCGTCCGAAAGCCTGTCCTTCGGCCGAGGCATCGGAGCCGACAACGTCTATGAGAATGCCAACACCACCGGCACCGGCTTCAACCTCGGTGCCCAGGTGCCTGTGTTCCAGGGATTTGCCATCAACCATCAGATTGCCCTGCGCAAGCTTAACCTTGCCGCGGCGGAGGCCAATCTCGAGAAGATAAAGGACGACATCCGTATGTCGGTAGCCAGGGCATATGTGCAGATTCTCTATGATATGGAAATCCTGGACGTGGCCCGCAGCCAGGTGGGGATAGATTCCCTTCAGGTGGAAAGGCTCGAGGCGATGAAGCTCACCGGAAAGGCCAGCGCCGCCGAGGTGGCCCAGCAGAAATCGGCCCTCGGCCAGAGCCGCTACAGCGCGGCAGTGGCGACGAGCAACCTCTCGATAGCCACCCTCGAACTCACCCAGCTGCTTGAACTCCCCTCCCCGGAAGGATTCGTCGTGGCGCGGCCCGAGCCCGCAGAGCTGGACGTCAGGCTGCTTGACTCCCCCGAGGACATCTATGCCGACGCCGTCGTGGGCAGGGCATCCGTCCTGGCCGAGCAGCGCAGGCTGGAAGTAGCTGAAAAACAGATAGATCTCGCAAAGAGCCAGTACTACCCTTCGCTCTCGCTGAGCGGCGGCATAGGCACCAACTACTACACCACTTCCCGCACCCAGATGGCCTCCTTCGCCGACCAGATGAAGAACAACTTCAGCCAGTCCCTCGGCCTGACGCTGAGCATCCCCATCTTCAACCGTTTCGCAACGCGCAACCAGGTCCGCAGCGCGCAGCTTGCCAGGGACAACCAGCAGCTGCAGCTCGAATCCTCGCGCAAATCCCTCTACAAGGAAATCCAGCAGGCCTGGTACAACGCCCTCGCAGCGCAGACAAAATACCTGAGCAGCCAGGACGCCGAAGCCAGCACCGCAGAGTCCTACAACCTGGTGCTTGCTAAATATGAAGGCGGAAAAGCCAATATAACCGAATTCAACGAGGCCAAGCAGAACTACCTCAAGTCGGCCTCAGACCTGGCCCAGGCACGCTACGAGTTCCTCTACTCATCGCGCCTTCTGAGCTTCTACCGCGACGGTATCCTGGACTTCTAGAGGGGTCAGATAAGAAGCGCCGTAATATGGAAGCCAATCCAGGCGACGCCCCAGGCGACGACCATCGTATAGGCACACACGGCGATGGCCCAGCGCCACTTCCCCGTCTCGTTCTTGATGGCCACGAACGTGGCTATGCACGGGAAATACAGCAGCACGAATATCATAAAGGCTACGGCTGCGGGCAGCGAGACGCTGGACACCAGGGCTGACTGCAGCTGGGTGTCAGAGACTTCGCCTTCTTCCTCCACGGCCTCGGCTGCGGGCGCATACATCACGCCGAGAGTGCTGACTACCAGCTCTTTGGCCACCACGCCGGTCAGAAGGCCGATGTCCATCCTCCAGTCAAACCCCAGCGGGTCGAGGGCGGGAGCGACGGCCTTGCCGAGGTGGCCTATGTAGGAGTTTTCCTGCTGCTCACGCTCGGTCTGCCCTTCGTGACGGGGGAAATAGCCAAGCGTCCAGATAATTATGGAACCGATGAGGATGGTGGTCGCCATCTTCTCGAGATACTGCTTTCCCTTCTCCCAGGTGTGACGCCATATGGCTTTGCCGGTAGGGACGCGGTAGGGCGGGAGTTCCATCACGAAAGGAAGGTCGTCATCACGCACGAAACGCTTGATAACCAGCGCGGAAAGTATGGCAAGGACGACGCCCAGGGCATATATGGCCAGGAGCGCCAGTGCCGCGTGGCGGGGGAAGAATGCCCCCGCCAGCAGCACGAAGATCGGAAGCCGTCCCGCGCAGGACATAAAAGGCAATATGGCGATTGTGATCAGCCTGCTCTTGCGGCTCTCGATTGCCCGCGTGGCCATTATGGCCGGCACATTGCAGCCAAAGCCCATGACCATAGGAATGAAACTCTTCCCGTGAAGGCCTATCCGGTGCATCAGCTTGTCCACTATGAACGCGGCACGGGCCATATAGCCGGAATCCTCCATCAGGGATATGAAACAGTACAGTATCAATATGTTGGGCAGGAAGACAAGGACGCTTCCCACGCCGGCGATGATTCCGTCCACCACAAGGTCCTTCAGCCATCCGTCGCTCATAAAATCGCCTATAAAGGAGCCGAAGCGCGCCACGAGCCATTCTATCCAGTCCATTGGATACTGGCCCAGGGTGAAGGTGGCCTGGAATATCAGATACAGAAGCAGTATGAATATGGGGAACGCCAGCCACTTGTTGGTCACGATGGCGTCTATCCTGTCGGTCAGGGTCCTTCGTGGACGGTCTTCGATGTGGCGGCTGTAGGTCTCGGCGAGGGCTCCCTGGATGAAGGCATATTTCGCATCCACTATGGCCGACTCTGCCGAGGTCTGGAGAATGTCCTTGATACGGGAGACTTCCTCCTTCCTGACGGCTTCCACCTCGGCTCCGAAGGGAAGCGCCGCTATGATTTTCTCTATATCCTTGTCGCCTTCCAAGTACTTGATAGCCAGATATCTGCACGAATAGCGGGTGTGCAGGTCCTGGTCCCGCCAGAGCATTTCCTTTATGCGGTCTATGCTCTTTTCCAGCTCGGGCCCGTGGTTGATGTGGATATGGCGGGCGAGCCTGGGATCGTTGCCGGTGTAGACCTTTATGACGGTGTCGAACAGCTGCGGAATCCCCTCTCCGCTTCGGCTCACGGTCGGGCAGACGGGGGCTCCGAGCAGAAGGCTCAGCTGGGGAATGTCCAGCTTGTCTCCCTTGGAGCGCAGCTCGTCATACATATTCAGGGCTATCACCGTGCGCAGGTTCATATCGATGACCTGGGTGGTGAGGTAGAGGTTGCGCTCGATATTCGAAGCGTCCACGACGTTTATCACCACGTCGGGGACGTTTTCGGTAAGGTTCCTTCGGACATACAGCTCTTCGGGGCTGTAGGCCGAAAGGGAATATGTTCCGGGGAGGTCCACGAGGACGAAGCGGTAGCCGCCATATTCAAAACGGCCTTCCTTCGCATCCACTGTGACTCCGCTGTAGTTGCCCACGTGCTCGTGGCTTCCGGATGCTACGTTGAAAAGGGAAGTCTTGCCGCAGTTGGGGTTGCCCACCAGGGCGACGCGGATTTCCCGGCCTTTCTCCGAGGCCAGCTCGCTCATCTCGCGGTTTATGAGGAATTCCTCGTCGGAAACGAGCACTTCCTGCGCGTGCTCCCTGGCTATGTGCTCCTTAGCCTCGGACTCGCTGACCACCTCTATCATCCTCGCCTCTTCACGGCGAAGGGATATGCGGTAGCCGAGAATCTCGTATTCGATGGGGTCCTTCAGCGGCGCATTCATCACGACTGTGACGTGCTTGCCGGATATGAACCCCATCTCGACGAGTCTCTTACGGAAGCCGCCATGGCCATTTACCTTGGCTATGACGGCTTTTTCTCCAGTATGCAGGTCGGACAGTCTCATTTATCGGCAGCTTTGCTTTGCAGGGGGCAAAGTTAAGGATAAAAATCCGTTCCTGCCATCCCCATTAATAGGGATTATATCTTCTTCTTGCTCAGGTCGAATACCTGGATCCTGGTGTAGTCGGAACCTTCGATGTCGGTGTGACCGTGGAGGAACACCAGATGGCCGGATTCATTCTCGGGATCGGCGATATAGGCCACGGAGACCGCAGAGCCGAAAGGAGAGTCGTAGCACTGGGAACGGAGCAGGTAGCTGGTGTTGTTGCCATCAGGAGCGGTACCGGCGTCCTGGGAATCCTTCGAATTGGTCACGTCGATGACGGTGGCACAGGACTTCTGCCAGCAGGAGTGGCCGACGGCCGCATAGATGTTGCCGGCAAAGCGGAAGGACTTGATATTCACGCCGGAAGACAGGTTGCCAAAGCCCCACAGGCCACCGTAGCGAAGGGTGGAATATGCGTCAGGATATACAGTTCCGCGAAGAGTCATTATGTCGGTGGTGCTCAGCACCCTGGCTGCGGGATCATCCTTACCTTGGCTGAAACGTACGACTGAACCGGCGCCGCCGTCCTTCTTCCAATGCAGGTTCTGCTCTTCGCCGTCGCCCAGATGCTCCTCATACTTGGGATCCTCGACGGACAGCAGTCCGAGGGTGTGGGACCACACGATGGGGCCGTTCTTGTCGGCATCCACGGGGCAGAGGGTCTCACCGGCGCTGTTTCCGAAGATATAGGAAGCTGCGAGGTTGTAGGCGAGTCCGGTCTGGAATGCGGACCAGTGGTCGCCGTCGGTCTGAGGCATTCCGAGGGTCTCGTCATAGTCGAAATACCAGGCGTGATGGGCGGTACGGCCGGCTTGAATGGCGGTGATGAGCATACGGGTACGGGCGTCACCGGTGACGTTCATAAAGTCGGCGAAGTTGCCTTCGTCCTTCATATAGAAGCCCTTGGGAGCCTTGTCCCAGCCGTCGAGCCACACATAGTAGTAGGTGCAGCTGGTCGAGGATGACTTGTATTCCTCGCCCTTGACGAGAGCTGCGATGAGGATGCCGTTGTCATCGTTGCCCATAGAGCCTATCACCAGTTCGGAGTCTATGCCGTCCATATTTATGTCTCCCTTGTAGTTGAGGTCAAGGTCATAGACGCGGCCGTCGGAGGTAGCGAAAAGCTGGGGACCGACGAAAGCCACCTGGTTGCCGGGATATTTCACCATATCGTTGCTCGCTCCGATCTCCTCAACGGCGATGGGGTCTTTCTGTCCTGCCCTTACGGCAATGCTGACCTTGTACATCGCAGCCTCGATTTCCACCGTATATTCCTGGGTGGTCTTTCCGTCCTCGGCAGTGACCGTGAACTTGGGCTTTGTTGTGTAGTCAGTCACGCCTGCGGGGTCGGGATTGATGGTTGCGCCTTCGGAAAGGGTATAGTTGACCTTGGTGACCGCCTTCAGCAGTTCGGATTCGCTTCCTTCAGCCTCGACCACGATGGCCTTGTCCTGATGGTAGGCGGTGCCGGGGAATACCTTTGCGCCGACCTCGAGGGAGAATTCGAGCACCTTGCACTCGCTGCTCTTGGCAGGGTCCGCGGAAGGATTGTCAGTAGGGCTGCCGGAAGGATCTCCTGAAGGGCTCACGGGTTCGGGTTTCTTCTGGCAGGAAACAGCGGCCAGCATCAATGCAGATGCCGCTATCAATAGAATCTTCTTCATAATATAAAAAATTGGTTAATAGATTAATACCTTGAGAAATAGACCTTAAGGACATATTCCCTGGAATTCCCCGTCTGCATCGAGATCACCTTGATGGGATAGTCCTTCTCGAAATCGTGGATGCCGGCGAGCGGGGGCTCGATCCTCGCGTCCAGGGGAATGGAGGCATATGCCTTCATATGGTTTATGTCGAACTTGTCGGCATCGGCCCTGGGGATGGGGAAGAGTATCTCGCCCGTCTCCTGGTTTATCTGCCCGGAGATGGAGGCGAACACGGGTTCTCCCAGGTTGGTGACCGTTATCGAGGTGATATCCACATTGTCGTGTTTATATGTGAAAACCGGCTTCTTGCAGCCC
>CACZBP010000082.1 GCA_902779495.1 uncultured Bacteroidia bacterium | reverse complement strand
TCATAAATTGTTCTTTTCATAATTGTTATTGTTTTTTATTTGTTATTTCCAATCATTTCTCGGGGGCGGCCAAAGCGAGCCATAGTCCCGAGTTTGCAAAGATAATAAATTAATTGATACGTTGTTACATATTGTCCTCAATAATTGCATTATTTACAGGATTTTACGTCCAGCTCGCTGCACGAGGTCCTCATTTTGGGGCGAGACCTCGGGCAGCGAAAGTGGCTCCCAGTTGCGTGAGATGCCGATTCTTTGCCCGAGGTCCGGGCACTTTTTGGAGACCTCGGGCAAAACGACCGCCGCGCTGCGTGATAATAGCGGGGAAACGGCTAAAACGTCGAGAGCGGGTGGCTGGGAGCAGTCAGCGTCGAAAGTAATTATCAGGGCATTTTTCGTGAAAGGCCACTTTGCTCGGTGAGGAGGGAGGAAGTACTGTCCCGGAGGCGTGTCCACCCCCGGACACGGGTAGGGGGAGGGGCCCGCCAGATACAAGTTATTTGCGCAGCAAATGACGCAGTAGATGGTGGGAGGGGCCGGAGCGGAGCGCTTCAGCGCGGAGCGGAGTCCTCCGGGATAGGGCAGGTTTTCTGGTAAGTGTCGGTGATGCAGTGGGGGGACCTGCCATCAGGAGGGCGTTTTTCTGGCAGGTCCTCCCCGGTCGATTCTCTCGACTCTTACTTCAGGAACACGAAGAAGACGGCGAGGATGAGGCAGATGAAGGCGGCGAAATGGTTCCACTCAAGGGTCTGGCCCTTGAAGCAGAACATTACGATCACGGTGAAAACCGTCAGGGAGATAACTTCCTGGATCACTTTGAGTTGGAGGAGGTTGAAAGGGCCGCCGTTGGAGATGAAGCCGATGCGGTTGGCGGGGACGGTGAGGCAGTACTCGAAGAAGGCTACTCCCCAGGACATCAGGATGATGAGAATGAGGGGCCAGCCGGTGGATATCTTCATCTCCTGGAGCTTGAGGTGGCCATACCAGGCGAAGGTCATGAATATGTTGGACAAGACCAACATCAAAACGGTTCCAAGTCCTTTCATCGCAAAACGCTCTAAAAATCGGACGGCAAAGTTACTCCTTTTTTCCAAAATATGAAACCATATGACAGAAAAGCCCGTTATTGTTTGTTTGTGGAAGAATGACTAACTTTGCCGGCAGAAAAAATTAACTAATCAATAATCACCTATGAAGAGAATCATAACCATCATTGCGGCAGTCGCTGCAATCATGAGCCTCAGCAGCTGCGAGGCGCTCCTCGAAACGATCACCTCGGACCCGATGTTCCAGGTGCGCAACCTCTATGACGGACAGGAGTTCCGCATCATCCGCACCGGAACCTGCAACTACGAATGGTACGGCTACAACAAGGATTACGTCAGCCTTGAAATCAAGGGCAAAGAGGCATGGATGACCGTCACCCTGCCTGCCCTGACCGACCATGCAATAAAAACCGAGATCAGCGCAAAGAATCCCGACAAGCCCGAAGTGAACCCCCAGACCAACGAGTTCGAAATCAGGCCCTGGAAACTTGTCGTCTTCGAAGCCGATGGAGACTCCTGGAAGGAAGCCAACCCCGAGGCCCTCAAGGTAGGAAAGAAATACAGCCTGAGCATGGTGTGCCGCGAATATGGCAAAGAGGCCTGGACAAGCGTGTCTGAAATCAACTACACCACCCTCGAGAACACTTCCCTCGAATGGGAAATTGCCCCTGAAAGCAGGCTTAAGGATGTCGAGAAGCACGAGACCTATGTGACATTCACTGTCAAGGAGCCATTCGCGTTTGAACCCTGCATGGCCAGCCTGCCGAAGGCGGCGAAGGAGATTGTCCTCACCGCGGTGATGTAGATCCTCACGTCGGCCATCGGCTTCCTCAGGATGACAGGAAAAGAGGCCCTCCTCAGGATGACAATATGAAAAATCGGGTGACTCGAAAGAGCCACCCGATTTCATTATCAGCCAAGCACTTAATTCAGAGCAAACACTACCGAACTGTATGGAGGCATCGTAACGGTGCTGCCGGAAACGGTCACCTTGCCGTTGGCAACCAGGATGTTGCTGAGGTTGTCGGAAAGTTCCGCGCTGTAGGTCCTGCTGACATTCTCGGTGTAGCCGCTGAGGTTGTGCATCACGAGCACGTCCTTGCTGCCGTCCTGCGAATGCAGGTACCAGCCGGCGATGTGGCCGCCATAGCCGTCCTTGGTGAGGTCGTCGACCGTCGGGTAGCCGTCCGCGAGGGCGGCGTTGATGTTGCGGGCATATGCAAAGCGGCGGTAGAGCGTCAGCAGCGAGGTCTCATCCTCGCTCTGGTGCGCGACGGATATGGAAGGAGTCAGCATATTCCAGTCGACCTTGTTCGAAACTCCCTTGGAGGCGGCGGAAGACTGCTGCTCGGTCCACATTATGGGAGTGCGGACATATTCGTCGCCGCCGGCCTTGGTGCCCCAGTAGCCAAGTTCCTCACCCTGATAGATATACGGGCGTCCCGCGGAGGTGAGGAGCACTGCCGCTGCAAGGCGGATCTTCGGCTTGTAGTTGCCCAGGGTGGAGGCGGTGCGGTCCTCGTCGTGGTTGGCCAGTTTCGGGGTGGATATGGCATCGGAACGCTGGGCGCGGTGGTTGTTCCAGCGATAGGACAACGAGCCAGGGAAGGTCTGGCCATAACCGGCGTTCCATATGGATTCACCGCCAAGGCACTCGCGCAGATCCCACCAGAACTGGAACTCGAACAGGGCGGGCAGGCACTCGTAGAACGGGGTGCAGTCGCCGTCGCCGGAGAGGACCTCGCCCACCATAAATATGTTCTCGTCCTGCCAGGCAAGTCCGGTGCGCTTGGAGGCGCTGGCCTTGTAGGTCTCGTTGCAGGCATTGTAGAAGGCCTTCCAGAAATTCTTGTTCTCGGGACCGGTCTCGTTGGCATATATATGCTTTACGGCATCGAGGCGGAAGCCGTCCACGCCCATCTCGAGCCACTTCTTGGCGCTGCCCACCACCGCCTTGAAGGCAGAGGAAGAAGCAACCGAAGTGGACGGGCCATAGTCGAAGTCGACGAACATTCCGGTACCGAACTCGGTGTAGTAGTAATATATCTCGCCGCCGGGCATCACGATGTTCTGGACATTGTCGCTGGCGCCCTTGTACAGGACGTGGGCCTCGCCATATTTAAGCTGGTCGCCGGACTTGTTGAGGCCCCACTTGGTGCCCTCGGACCAGTCGTCCTTGTCGGTCGTGGTGCGCACAAGGCAGCCCCAGGACGACTCGAAGTCGAGCACGAGGACATACTTGTTCGAACCGTTGTCGGCGAACTGGGTGTAGGTGCTGTTGCCCCAGAAGAGGTAGCGCTCAGGATTGTTATGGGGTGCCGAAGCCGAAGTCACTTCCTCGGTCGTCTTGGTGACCTTCATCGTCGGGGCGGAAGCGTTCGTCCAGTCGAGTTCGATCTTGATGCGCTCCTTGCCGCCCGCACCGATCAGCACGGGGAACCACTTGCCGGAATTATACCAGCCGCAGGTCTGGGGGAACTTGCCGCTCTTGGAATCGGCCTCGGGGTTCTTCGAAAGGGAATAGTAGTCCCAGTACTCGGAGGCGGGGCCGTTCTTCTTGACGTCGAGGAACCACTTGTTCTGGTCGCCGGAGTGGTTGATGACGTAGTCCATATAGATGCGGATATTGTGCTTGTGGGCCTCCTTGATGAGGTTTTCGAAGTCTTCCTCGGTGCCGAAGCGGGGGTTGATCTTCTCATAGTCGGTCACGTCATAGCCGTGATAGGACTGGGCGGGCTGCACGGGCGAGAGCCACAGGCCGGTGACGCCCAGGCGGTCGAAGTAGTCGAGGTTCTGGGTGATGCCGTTGAGGTCGCCGTAGCCGTCGTTGTTGGAGTCCTTGAAGGAGAAGATGTTGATCTGGTAGGTGATGCCGGAATGCTTCGAGGTCGGGGATGTGACGAAGGCGTCGGGGTCGTAGGCGCCGGCGAAGTCCACTTCGGGCTTGCCGTCGGCCTCGTGGGTCCAGGCACTGCCGGAGGTAAGGATATAGGCCAGGCCCTTCTCGGCAGCAAGATAGATGTCATATGTCCCCGAGGAAGCTACGGTCATATTGCCGGCTCCTGCGGAGAGGGAGAGTTTCGTGTCAAGCGAGACTGTCGTGGCACTGGTTTCGGAATATTCGCCATATCCGAGGTTCATAGCCCACTGGCGGTTCTGGCGGAACTTGAACTGCTCGCCTGCGGCGATGGAAACCTCGCGGGCCACTTCCCAGTAGCCTTCGGTGTCCATAGGGAAATCGTAGTCCCAGGAAGTCCCGCCCAGGGTGCCGATGACGGTCCAGGAGCTGGTTCCGAACTTAATCTCCTTAGGCTCAATGCCTTTGCCACTTACGCCAGGCTTCTCGGGATCCTCGACCTTGGTGACGGAGGTGCCGTCGAAGACGAAGAACAGGCTGGTGTTGACGGTGAGGTTGCTCCAGGCAGGGTCCGTCTCGTCAGTGGCAGGATACTGTTTGGAGCCGCCGTCATTGATGATGAAGCTGATGCCGGACACGTCGGTGAAGCCGGAAGCCTCCCAATAGGTATAGAGGTAGTCGCCGAAGGTCTTGGTGCCGGCGCAGTAGCGTCCGGGCCAGGAGCCGTTGGGCTGGTAGCCGCCACCGCCGGCGTAGGCATACAGGTACGGGGTGTCCCAGGTGGAGTTGTTGAGGATATATATACGGATGTTCTCCCCCTCCTCCTGGTCGCCCTTGGCGTCGCCGTGGGCAAATTCGTCGCCGGCATTCTCCAGGTACATAATCATAAACGTCGGGTGGACATATATGTCATATGTGCCTGCGGCAAGCTGGAAGTTATTGTCCATACCGCCCTCGCCCAGGTGGTACTTGCGGTCAATCTTGGGCTGGGGGCCGGAGGTGCCGTAGTTGTTCGCCCAGTCGTTGTTCATACGGAACTTGAACTGGTCGCCGTCCTTGATGACGACGTCGAATGCGGCAACCCAGCCGGAAGGCTCTCCGAGCATAGGGATGTCCGGGGCGCCGTCATTGCCCCAGTTGAGGTCCATCAGGGTGCCGGTTATGCCCCACTCGGTTTCGAGGGTGAACTCGCTGCGCTCTATGACGCGGCCGGGCTCCTCAGGCTCTTCGGGATCTTCGGACTCAGGTTCTGAGCTGGGATCGGGAGGGGTCTCGCCTGGTGCATACTGCACCACGGGGAGCTCGAAGGGAGTCCCCTGGCCGGACTGGGCCTCGAACACTATCTTGGCGCTGCGCCTTTCGCCCGTGTTGGCGGAAGCCGTAGCTGTGATTGAAGCGGTCTTTGCACCTTCGTAGGCGCTCAGGGTGAGCCAGGAGGCATCCACGGATGCCTTCCACGGGCCGTCGGCCTCTATGGTGAACAGTAGTGAAGCTCCATCGGCGTTGAAGGACATCTGCGTCCTTGCGCACTTGAAATTGACGGGGCCGCCCACGCCGACGGGTTGCTCCCTCATACACGAAAGCAGCGTGGTGACTGCCAGCAGGACAATTGCTATCCTTTTCATATCGTCAGTTATTGAAGAAATACTACGGAAGAATTGGCTCCGAGGGTGAGGTTATGGCCGTCCACCGACAGTTCTCCCAGTTCGACGATATTCTCGTTAAGGTCGTCGTCGGGGAAGTTCAGGGTCACGGGGGAGGAACCTACGTTGTGGACGACAAGGGCCTTCTGGCCGGAGGATGCTGTCATATACCAGCAGGAGACGGTCTTGTCGGTGGTGTTGGAGTCGTTATATTTGGGGTGTTTGCTCATCTTGCCCTTGCCAAGGCAGTCGAAGGTGTTGCGGGTCTGGCCGAAACGGCGGTAGATGCTGAGGATTGAGCTGAGCTCAGTGTCCTGCACCTCGACGGAGATGCTCGAGGTGAGCATAGAACGGTCAATCTTGGTGCCGAGTTTCTTGTCGGCGAGGCCGGAGCCGTCAGCCCTCCACATAATGGGGGTGCGGACCCACTCGTCGCCTTCGTCCTTCTTGCCCCAGTAGCCAAGCTCTTCGCCCTGGTAGATATAGGGCTCGCCGGCGGCGGTGAGGAGGAAGGCGCCCGCCTGCTTCATACGGGCGAGGTTCTTGTTAAGGTCGGAGCCGGTGCGGCTTTCATCGTGGTTGGAAAGCTTGGTGGCTTCGATGTAGTCGGCACGGTACTTGGCGTAGTCGGCCTGGTAGCTCATTATGTCCTTGACGAAATAGCAGCCGGTCCTTTCGTTGAGGACCCACTTGAGGCGGTTCCAGAAGTCGAACTCGAAGAAGCCCGGGAGGCCCTTGTAGTAAGGAGCCACTTCGCCGGCGCCGGAATACTGTTCGCCGACCATATAGAAGTCGCCCTTGCCGCCGGCCTTGTGGAAGGCCTCGTTGCAGCGCTCATACCATTTCCCGAGGAAAACGGGGTTTTCGGAGCTGTTGGCATTGTGGTAGATGTGCTTCACAGCGTCGAGGCGAAGGCCGTCTATGCCGAAGCCTATCCATTTGTCCACAGTGGAGGCCAGGTGATTGAATGCCAGGGATTTTTCCGAGCTTTCAGCCTTGTGGTAGTTCCAGTCGGCGAACCAGTCGGTCCACATATGGGAGTGGTAGAACTCCGCGGCGGAGAAGGTGATGTCGTTGGCTGCGTCGCCCTTGACGAGCACCTTCGGCTCACCGAAGGTTATGGCCTGGTCGCCCACGGCGGCTCCCCATTTCTTGTCACCCCATTCTGTGGCGGAGGTCCTGATGAGGAAGCCCCAGTCGGAGTCGAAATCGACGGTTATCTCGAAGATGTTGTCGTCGGTCTCATAGAGCCTGAGGTTCTTGCCATCGCCGAAGAACAGGTACTTGGCGACGGAGATATTGGTGTTGGAAGTCTGAGCGGGCTCGGTCGTCGTCGTCACGGTCACCGTGGGGACTGTGGCAACTGTCCAGTCCACCTTGAAATGATAGCGGCCCTTGGAACCGAGATTCGGGGTGCCGGGAGCTTTGTACCACTGGCTGGACTCATATGCCGAAGAGAAGGGAATCATATCGATCTTGCCTTCGGCGATGTCCTTCTTGGGGTTGGAGGAGAATATGAACGCCGTGCGCCACTGACTGGAGCGGTCTTTTGCGGCCTCAAGGAAATAGGGGTGCTTGCTGCCGGCGTGGTTCAGGACATAGTCCAGATATATCTTTATGCCCTTCTGATGGGCGGCGTGAATCAGGCTCTTGAGGTCGTCCTCGGTGCCATAATCCTTGTTGACGGCGCTGTAGTCGAGGATGTCATAGCCGTGATAGGACATTGCGGGGTGGATGGGGGAAAGCCATATGGCCCTGGCGCCGAGATTATAGATGTAGTCCAGATGCTGCTCTATGCCCTTGAAGTCGCCTATGCCGTCACCGTTGCTGTCCGCGAAGCTGTAGACCAGGAGCTGGTAGGTGATGGAGCCGCCCTCGCCGACCAGGTCGTCCGGACGGGGGGAGACGCTGATCTCCATCGTGTAGTCCTTGTCGTCGCTTTGCGAAGGGTCGGCAGGCCCGTCGGACGAAGGGTCTGCGCTATAGGTGGGGGCATCGGAGGAAGGGTCCTGGGAGCCGGGGGTTTCGGGGTTATTGCCCTTGCAGGAGGCCAGGGACAGTGCTATGGCCAGAGAGAGGATATTGACAAACAGCCTTTTCATACTATCAATTATTTGCTATTCAGGCAAATTTACGAAATATTCCCTCATTATAAAACATTTCAGGGCAAAAAAAAGAGAGCCGGCCGCCTGGCCGACTCTCTGTGGGGATGAAATACAACTGTATTTCAAAGACTAAAGTTTCTCGAACTTGCCGACAAATGCGGTCCTCTTCTCACCGTCCCAGGTGAGGGTGATGGTCACCTTGTAGTCACCTGCCTGTCCGGCTGAAACTATGAAGTTGTCATCGGA
>CACZBP010000081.1 GCA_902779495.1 uncultured Bacteroidia bacterium | reverse complement strand
GGGCTGGATGTTCATACCGGAAGGGGCTGCCATAGCCGCCTTGAGAAGGGTTTCCACCTGGGCATCGGACACGGGCTGGTCGGTGTAGGTGCGGACGCTCTTGCGGGAGAATATGTTCTTCAGCACGGCCTGTCCCGGGGCTTCGTCCAAATCTATCATAGTATACTGGGTTTTGCCAAGGCCTGTCTCTTCCGCACGGTAGACTATACGGGTGCCGTGGCGCTGATTGATGCGCTCAAGCAGGGCCTTGGTATCGTTTTCTTTGCTGGGAGGAAGGCTGAAAACCTGGTCCAGACAGAATTTGTCAAGGGCAACGGGGTCCAGCGAAGCGGCTATGCCGATATTGGCGATGGTGGGCTTGTGGGGGCTTCCGTCGCAGTCGCAATCGATTGATATATTGTTCATTACATCAATATACACAATGCCTTCGCGCTGGGCGAAATAGTTATGGACGGCCTGCGCGGCTGCGGACATCGACTCGATGAAGGGAGTGTTCTTTTCCGGGGAGCTCATCCAGCCTTCCGGAAGGTTAGTCCACAGTTTGCGCCAGTCCTCAGTCTTTCCGGCCGAGTGGATATATGCCTTGCCGTTCTGGGACGCTACGCCGATGGAGGCGTTCTTCAGGACGCCGCCGAAGCCGCCCATCGCGTGGCCCTTGAAGTGGGCCAGGTTGATCATAAAGTCGTAGTTCTCAAGGTGTGAGCCCACGATGTCATACTTTATCCACTTGTCGTCGACGACCGGAATCTTGATTTCGCCCTCCTCATCCATAATGTCCACGGCAGCTATCTTGTCATAGCCGCGCTTGCTGATTTCCTTGCGGTGGGACTTTGTGGAGGAGCGGCTGCCTTCATATGCCGTGTTGCATTCCACCAGCGTGCCTTTCACCTGCTTGACGAGGCCTTCGATGAGCTCAGGCCGCAGGTGGTTGGATTTCTCGGACTCTCCGGTGGAAATCTTCACGGCTACGCGCCCCTTGGGCTCGACGCCCAGAGCTTTGTAGACCTTCATAAGGCCTTCAGGGGAAATGTCCCTTGTGAAATACACCGTGGAGGCTTCCTGGGCCTTGGTGAAAGGTGCTGCCAGTGCCAGAGTGGCAATGGCAGCAATAGTCAAAAATATTCTTCTCATAACGGGTCGGTCATTATCCGCGCTAATATAATAATTTTTTCGCAATTACCGCACCCGTCCGCCGCAATCAGTGTCTTCCGCCGGGACCACCGCCGCCGGGACCGCCGCCGAAGTTACCTCCGCTGGAGCCGTTGTAGGCCGACAGGGCTACTGAGGAGCCTCCGGAGATGCCGTCCGTTGCCCAGGCTCCGCTGCACTTGCCTTCGCCGCTGACACTGACTCCCTTGTAACCGCTTGAAAGCGAGGGGGCTGAGACAATATAGGAGGATATTCCGGAAGGAGCGTTGAAGGCAGCGATGAACTTCTGTCCGTCGTGCAGGGCATTCCAGGAGCCTGCGCTTACGCTCATCGTATAGACGTCCTGGGTGGTGGAATAACCGCGCTCCAATCCGCCGTAGGCCACGATGGTAGCTCCGCTGTTGATATAGAGCTTCTTGCCGCCTTCGGTGTTGGCGTCGATGCCCACTTCGGCACCGCCGGCAGTGCAGACGGCCATCACATAGCCGCCGTTAAGCTTGATGTCGCCATTGGCGTCAAGAGCGTCATTGCGTGTGGCATATGAATAGATGAAACCATCGTTTACGAGAAGATCTCCCTGGCTGTTGATGGCGTCATCGCCTCCGGAATATACATATGTTTCGCCGCCGTCAAATGTGAGGGTGCCCTTGACTTCCAGGCCTTCGCCGTTGGCACAGCTGACGTTGATGCTGCCGCCACTGATGATGAGGTTGCCTGCGTTGCCGGTCACCGTGGCGTGGTCGCCGGTGCCGTTCTTGGTCACCCAGCCTATTTTGATGCTCTTTGCCGAGACGTCGTTGACTTCACGCCCGCTGGTAGAGACCGTAAGGGTGCCACCGGAGATGTAACTATCTGACAGAGTGTGGTTTGTTGCGTCAAAATCGTAGCTTCCGGCGCGGATACCCTTGCCGCCGTCACCGGTGTTCTTCAGAGTGAGGGAGCCGCCGGTCATCGCGAAGTAGTTGTCGGCCTTGACACAGGAGGTTCCGGTATACTCGGCATCCTCGTCGTCATATGCAACGCCGCCGGTCGATGTGACCATATGCGTTCCGCCCTGCACCAGGACGTAATCGTCCGTGGAGATGCCCTTTGCCATATCGGCCGCGATGGAGACTACCAGCGAGCCGCTTGAAAGCTGGACATAGTCCTTGCCCTTGAAGCCGTTGCCTGCGCCGGTGCCCGCGTTCACCTTGATGGTGGGGCTGTCCATCAGACGGATATAGTCGTCCGAGGAGATGCCGGCCTTGCCCTGGGCATTGAGGGCGTTGACCGTCAGGAGGCCGCTGCCGCTGAATATCACCTGGCTCTCGCTGAAGAGCACGGCCTTGAGGTCCTCTGAGCCTTCTTTGGTATATGAGGCCGAAGCGCCGTCGGAAAGGGTGTTGCTGCCTTTCACCACTATGAAAGTGCGTTTCTTGTTCTGGTTGTTGAGGGCTGCGCCGTCGGGGTTGGTGATGGAGACTCCGTTCAGTACGATAGCCTGTTTCTTGATTCCATAGACCTTGAAGAAGCCGTTGGAGGTCGTGCCGCGCAGCTCATATATGAGAGCCTCGCCGCCGGTGTTGTTCACCGTCACCTTGTTGCCGTCCACGGCCACATAGCCATAGCTGTCGCCACTGACGGAAGCATTGCCGGAGTCTGAGAATGAGATGGTTATCTTCCCGACGAAGGTGCTGGTGGAGATGTCGTCCTCGGATGTGGGATCGCCGGTGGAAGCGAAGGAGAGCGAATTGTCGTCCGCCTCACTGCCGGAAGCGCTGAGCACCGTCAGCAGGTAGGAGTCGCTCGCGGCGGAATATGTCTGGGTCGCGGCGCAGCTGGCCGATATGAGGGTGCTTCCGCTGGAAAGCAGGGTGATTGCTCCGCTCGCATCGATGGTGGCCACTTCGCTCTGTGAAGAGGAATATGTAACATCTACACCGTTGGGATTCGCCAGTGTAGGAAAACTGTTTTCGGCGCCGATGGTAGCTTCGAATGAATCTGCACTCCAGCTGAGTGAGGGATCTTTAAGGGAAGACACGCTCTGGGCTCCTCCTGGCATATCGCCCTGGCCGTCAAGGCCGAAAGGGGAATTGCCTTTCACGCAGCCTGCGACTGCCAGCGCTGCGGTGACGAGAAGTGCAATAGACTGTTTCATATCACGAAAGGTTTTAGTAAACGTTGTCTCGTGATAAACCAATTATTGTGCCAAAATCAGAGATAAACAGGTGTCAGACAATCTCTTTTCCGAAGGGAAAAACTGATCCTATGGCCATCTTGAAATGCTGCAATCCCCAGGGAATTCCGACGATGGTGATGCAGAAAAGCACTCCGCACCCCAGGTGCAGAAGGGCTATCTCCCACCATCCGAGAAGGATCCATATGAGGTTCATCACCACGGACAGGCATCCGGGCTCGGTGGGGCCGCCCACCAGTTCGTGGCCGAAGGGCCATAGGGCATATGTGCCAAGCTTGAACAGCTGGACACCGAAAGGAATTCCGATCACGGTAATGCAAAGGAGCAAGCCTATGATCCAGTAAATCAGGGCGATGACAACTCCGCCCAGGATGAGCCACAGTATGTTTCCGATGATTTTCATATGCCAGGAAAGTTAAGTGTGGCAAATATAGTAAAAATATGTGTTTTTCTTTAGTATATTTGCAGAGTTAAGCTATGAATGAGTCGTTAGTCCAATACATTGAATCTGAAATTATTCCGCTCTATGCCGCCTTCGACAGGGCGCACAGGGAAGACCATGCCAGGGCAGTGATAGAGCGCGCCCTGGCGATGGGGCGTGCCTATGATATTGACGAGGATATGCTCTATGCCGCAGCGGCCTTCCACGACATCGGCCTTGCGGTGGACCGGAAGACCCATCATCTGGAAAGCGGCAAGGCTATCCGTGCCGACCGGCGGCTGAAAGAGTGGTTCGCTGCGGATCAGATAGAGACTATCGCCCAGGCAGCCGAAGACCACCGCGCTTCGGCCACGACCCCGCCTCGCAGCATCTATGGCGCGCTGGTTGCCGAGGCCGACAGGATGATAGACCCCGAGACCATCATCCGGCGCACCGTCCAGTTCGGCCTGTCGCATTATCCCGAACTGGACAGGGAAGGCCACTGGCTGCGCACCCTCGAGCACCTGCAGGAAAAATATGCCGAAGGGGGATATCTCCACCTCCTCATCCCGTCCTCACCCAATGAAGAGCCCCTCGCGCGTCTGCGTGAAATCATAAGGGACAAGGCTCGTCTGAGGACCATTTTCGAGAAAATTTACGCCGAGCAGGCATAATTTTTTGAAATATCGCTTGCGATATAAAAATAAAGTCGTATATTTGTATCGTGAACGATATAATTAATCGCTTATAATATGAAAACAAGTATAATTACAGCGGTCCTCGCAGCCCTTATGGTGCTGCCTTCAGCCGCACAAAACAAACAAAACATGGAAACGATCTACTCTTTCAAGACCCTCAGCAACAAGGGCGCTGAAGTCGAACTCTCACAGTACAAAGGCAAAGTCCTGATGATAGTCAACACTGCCTCCAAGTGCGGTTTCACCCCGCAGTATGACGGCCTCGAGGCCCTTTATCAGAAATATAAGGACCAGGGCTTGGTGATCCTCGGATTCCCTTGCGACCAGTTCGCAGGCCAGGAGCCCGGCTCCAACGAGCAGATCGAGGAATTCTGCCGCATAAACCACGGCGTGACCTTCCCCCTGATGGCCAAGACCGATGTCAACGGCGAGAACGCCGAACCTGTCTTCGAGTACCTGAAGTCCCAGGCCCCCACCGAGGAATATAAAGGCCTCAAGGCAAAAGCCACCCGCACTATGCTCAAGGGCATAAGCAAGACTGCCAGGAAGGACAGCGACATCCTGTGGAACTTCACCAAGTTCCTGGTGAACCGCGACGGAACGGTCATCAAGCGCTATGCTCCCGTCACGACTCCGGAAGAGATTGAAAAAGACCTTCAGGAAATGCTATGATCCCGGAGCAGTTAAAGCTCGATAACCAGCTCTGTTTCAGGCTGTACACCGCTTCGCGCCTTCTCTCACAGGCCTATCATCCGCTGCTCTCGGAGCACGGACTGACCTACCCGCAGTATCTCGTTCTGCTGGTCCTGTGGGAGAAGGACGCCATAGGGGTGAACGACATCGCGAAGCGCCTCTATCTTGAGACCAACACGGTGACCCCTCTGCTGCAGAGAATGGAAAAAGAGGGCATCCTTGTCCGCACCAGAGGCACGCAGGACGCCCGTCAGATGATAGTCACCCTTACCTCAAAGGGAAAATCACTTCAGAAAAAACTCTCCGGCGTGCCCTTCCGCATCGGCAGCGCCGTCCTGTGCGAGAGCCTTACCCCGGAAACCACCCCGGAACTCTACCGTATGCTTGACGGCATCATAGCGAAGCTGAGCCGTTTCAAAGGGGAAAGCGTCAGCGGATGGTGAACAGGTTGAGGAAGCCTGTCATCATAAAGACGCTGCGGATTTCATCGCTGATGTCCTGGACGATGACCGTGCCGCCCTTTTCGGCCGCCGCCTTGCGCAGCGTGAGGAATATCCTCAGGCCGGAGGAGGAGATATAGGAAAGCTTCGAGCAGTCAAGGACGAGGGTCCCGGCAGCATCTTCCTTAAGGCTTTCAATCTGGGGAGCAACCTCCTGGGATGCAGGAGTGTCCAGGCGTCCGATGAGGCAGGCTATGGTCTCACCGTTCTGTCTTGTGGTAATGATTTCCATTCTATTTGATATTTTTTGTCATTTTCAAAATGTTCTTTCCGTCCTTGTACTGATAGCTGACTGAATCCATCAAGGTTCGGACCATATGGATTCCGAGCCCGCCTATGGGGCGGTCTTCGACGGAGGCGTTGATGTCCGCATCCGGTGCTGCAGTGGGGTCGAAAGGCTTGCCCCTGTCGGACATAGTGAAGGTTATGCCCGAGGAAGTGATGTCGGCTTCAAGCTCGATGATACCCGTTTCCCCTTCGGGATATGCATAATTCACCACATTGGCGGCGGCCTCTTCCAGGGCCAGGTTGATGCCGGATATAGAAGATTCGTCCAGTCCGGCTTCGGCGCCTATGTTCGCAGCCCAACCTGCAAGGCGGGAGAGCTGTTTGACATTATTCTCAAGGATAATCCTGTGGGCGGTCTCGGCGCCGAGGTAGTGGATGAAGAGCATCGTGAGGTCGTCGCTCTGCGGGGCCTGGCCTACGAAGACCGACACGGCATCTCCTACGGTCCTCAGGTGGTCATCCGAGCTGCCGCGGGCCCTCAGGGCCTGGATCGTCCTTTCTTCGCCGAACTGCTCGTGGGCGATGTTCTCGGCCTCTGTCACGCCGTCTGTATACAGGAACAGGGCGTCATCCGCTTCCAGGGTGATTTCCTGGACAGGGTACTCCTGCCCCGGGAGAATTCCCAGAGGGAGATTGGACCAGACGGGAAGCATACGGATTTCGTCCGTCAGGATCATCGGGGGATTATGGCCGGCATTGCTGTAGGACATCTTGCCCGTGGACAGATCGAGCACTCCGCAGAAGAGCGTGACGAACATATTGTTGTCATTGGCATCGGTCAGGCCGTCGTTCATCAGGGAAACGATGCGGCCCGGGTCGTCCTCGTGAGCGGAGACGGCGCGGAACATAGTCCTTGTAACGGCCATAACCAGCGAGGCGGGGATGCCTTTGCCGCTGACGTCGCCTATGCAGAAATAGAGTTTTCCGTCGCGGATATAGAAGTCATACAGGTCGCCTCCCACCTCCTTTGCCGGAATTATTACCGCCGCCATATCCAGGTCGTGCCGCTCGGAGAACGGGGGCACCTTCGGAATCATCGACATCTGGATGCTGCTGGCAACGTGCAGCTCTCCCTGGAATCTCTGGCGCCTGTTTTCCAGTTCGTTGTATTCGTGCTGTTTCTTAATGAAGGAACGAAGTATCAGGATCAGCATTACGATACCGAGCAGCTGGAACAGGGCCACGATTAAGCCCAGTCTGCGAAGCTCTCCGTAGATCTCCTTCTCGGGGATGACTATGGACATCGACCATCCGGTGCGCTCGACAGGTGCGAAATACACGACGCTGGTCACTCCATACAGGTCTACGGGCATATTGCCATATTCCCCGGCAAGCATTGCCTTGTTGAGATTGCCGAAACCGGTGGTGTCATCCAGGCGCGCAATTACCTGGTCGACAGACTGTTTCATCACCAGGGTCTCGTCGGGGCAGACCATTATCTGGCCTTCGCGGCTTA
>CACZBP010000080.1 GCA_902779495.1 uncultured Bacteroidia bacterium | reverse complement strand
GTGGCAAGGCCAGTGTTCTTCGACTGTGTCGACAATCTGGTAAAAGGCGACAAACCGGACGATGCCAAAACGACTGTAGAACGCATCATATCCTCACGGAACGTCAAGTTCCTTGCGAACATAGCCGAAATCTATGGCAACGGCGACTTTGCCTTCGAGCTTGAGAAGCATCTTGTCGTCCGCCTGGAGAACAACCTCTCCAAGGTAGGTATGGCCAACCTGGAGGAAATGAACGCCCACATCGGCAATATCGTCCTGTCGGCCAGCCTGGTGGAAAAGGAACAGCTCATCGCCAAGACCACGGTGGTCATATTCGTCCTGATAGCCCTCATCCTGTTCGGAGCCCTCATCTTCTCAATGACCAGGGTAATGACCCTGCGGCGCAACAAGAAGAAGGACGAGGAGATGATAGCCCGCCTGACCGAGGCCAACGAAGCCGCCCGCCTGGCCAACGAAGCCAAGACCCGCTTCGTCCAGAATATGAGCCACGAGGTGCGCACCCCGCTCAACGCCATAGTGGGCTTCTCCCAGCTGCTGAGCCTGCCGGACGGCTCCTTCCCTCCCGAAGAAAAGGATGAATTCGCCAACCACATCATCAACAACTCCAAGATGCTCAATATGTTGCTGGACGACATCCTCAACGCCACGGCGATGGACACCGGCAAGTACAGGATACAGCTCGAGGACGGCGAATGCCACTTTATGTGCAAGAGCGCGATGAGCAGCGCCGAGCACAGGCTGCAGCCCGGAGTGACGATGGAATATGAGCCCGAAAGCGAAGAACCCTTCGTCTTCAGGACAGACCCCCGCCGCGTCCAGCAGATCATTATCAATATGCTCACCAATGCCTGCAAGCACACAGCCAAGGGCAAGATAGTCCTCACAAGCTCGCTGTCGGCCAATCCCGGCTTCGTAACGTTCGCCGTCGAGGACACCGGCACCGGAGTGCCCCCCGATAAGGCCGAAGCCATATTCGACCGTTTCACCAAGCTCAACGAATTCGTCCAGGGCACCGGCCTCGGCCTTAGCATCTGCCGCGACATCTCCGAGAGTATGGGCGGCCACATATGGCTCGACACATCCTACACCGGCGGCGCCCGCTTCGTACTGACCATCCCCGTAGAACCTCCCCAGAACCTTATCCAATAGCATATGACTCCGTTATACGCCCAGAATTACGACTTTTCCGACTACAACATCCTGGCAGTGGACGACATCCCGCTGAACATCCTCCTCGTGCAGAAGATGCTCTCCAGGATGAACTTCAAGATACGCACTGCAGGCGGCGGCCAGCAGGCCCTCGACGCCGTGGCCGAGCAGAAGCCGGACCTGATCCTGCTGGACCTGATGATGCCCGGGATAGACGGATTCGAGGTGATACGCCGCCTTCGTGCCAATCCCGAAACGGCTGACATCCAGATAATTATCCTATCCGCCCTGAACTCTCAGGAAGATGTTGTGAAAGGCTTCAACCTCGGAGCCAACGACTTCATAATGAAGCCTATCATAATGGAGAAACTGCTCAGCTGCGTGGTCACCCAGATGCAGCTGGTCCAGGCCAGGCGCAAAGCCTAGATGTGTCCTCCGCCGGAGGCGCGGAGGTCTTCGTCCACCTTGTTCTTCTCATCCATCAGCAGCGTCAGCAGCCAGTCCTTCTGCTCGTCGCTCAGGCCGAGGTCGCGGCAGGCGGACTCGTAGCGGTTGATGACCGCTTCCTGGTAGCGGTGGTAGACCATAGACTTGCGGATTTCCTCCTCTATGGTCTCGTGCTCGATTTCGAAGGAATCCTTGTAATAGTTCTTGTAGACGCTCTCGGAGGAATAGCTCAGGCAGAAATAGAACATTCCCGAGGCAAGGATCACTATGCCCACTATGCCCAGCACCAGAGGCACGCGCTGAATCAGTCCGAGCATCCCGAGGGTGCCTCCGACTATGAAAAGTCCCAGGGCAACGAGTTCGTTGCGGTTATACTTCAGGATATTGGATAATTTCAGCTTCATAGCTTGACGGTGTTGGATTTACGGTTTTGCAATATCTTGATTTTCATCGAGTTCTCCGCTTCCTTGGCATCCAGGGCCTTCTGGTAGGCGCGGCGGGCGACGAGGATTTCGTTGTTGCGCTTGCGCAGCAGGGAGAGGTTCTCTCGCAGCTGCCACTGGCTCAGCAATATGGAGAAGAAGGCTATGGCGAACATCACCAGGAAGCCCAGCAGGATGGTGTTCTGGTTCTGATGGCGGAGGCGCTCGGCATCCTGGCGGAGCTGGGCGTTGTTCATTTCGGCATCGAGGATGGCGAGGTCTTCGTTCTGGACCTTGATGTATATGGAATCCTTCTCCGACATCAGGGCGGAGAGTTCGCCGTAGGCATTGTCAAATACGCCCTGGGCGGCATAGATGCCGTGCTTAAAGCCGTGGCGGTCGCGGGCGGTGCTCAGTGAGTCGGCCTTGGCGAGGGCCTGCTCGAAGAGGCCGCGGGACTGCAGGTAGCACACGTCCATCCCGTAGCGGGCGTCGCTGTCGGCCTGCACCTCATAGAGGGGGTCTTCGACAAGTTTGCGGTAGCACTCCCAGAAGGAGGGCCAGTCTTCTTCGGCATTGAAGATATAGGCCCTGGTCATCAGCGCCTTGATGCGGATGGAGGGGAAGAAGCTCTGGTAGGCCTCTGCCATCTCGCAGTAGCGCTCCGCCGGGGCGAAGTCTTTCATCTTCGTATATTCCTGGGCTATAAGGATATATAGATTCGGCAGGTCCTGTTCCGCACGAGCTTCCTTGCAGTAGGTGGCAGCCTTTTCGAAGTTGCGGATGGCGAGGAAGGAGTTGTCGCGGTAGCTGTGGATGAGGCCCACTATGCGGTAGGAGAACATCTTTCCAAGCGGGCGTTTCTCTTCGGTGGCGGTGCGTTCCATCGCGCGGGCCTCAAGCATCGCGTCGGAGGCGCGGCCGATGTGGATGAGATACTGGCAGTACTCGTGGAGGACGGAGAAATAGAAGGAGCGGACGTCCTTGCGGTCGCGCAGGATGGCCTTCATTTCGGCAACGGCTTCGTCCATCCTGTCATAATCCCCCATAGAGAAGCGCACGGGGAATTCAAGCGAGAGGGCAAGGCACTTGTAGCGGTAGTTCTGTTTCTGTTCGCCAAGGGCATACAGCGAGTCGGCAAGGGCCAGGTTAGAGGGGCTGTACATCTGCATACGGCCATATGCATAGCGCTCGAAGGTGGGGGCGTCGACCCCCAGCCGGTTGACTATCTGGGCCCCGGCGCCAAGCCAGGTGGCAAAAAGGAAAAATATTACCGTGAATTTTTTCATCCGGGGACAAAATTACGAAATTATATTCATATATTTGCGTATGTTGCGTAAAATAAGAATCATTATCGCCGGTCTGATGCTGGCCGGAATAACCCTTCTCTTTCTGGACATCACGGGAGCCCTCCACGCCTGGCTGGGCTGGATTGCCAAGCTTCAATTCTTCCCCGCCGTTATGGCCGTCAACCTGGGGGCGGTAGCCCTCCTGCTGTTGCTGACCCTCCTTTTCGGCCGCATCTACTGCAGCGTCATATGCCCGCTGGGCATATTCCAGGACATCCTTTCCCGCCTTGGGAAGAAGAGGCGTTTTGGCTATAAGCCCGAACGCAAATGGCTCCGCTACGGAGTGCTGGCGCTGTTCATCGCCGCCCTCGTCGCCGGGGTGCAGGTCTTCGTGGCTTTCATAGAGCCCTACAGCGCCTATGGCCGTATGGTCCAGAACCTCCTGGCTCCCCTGTGGGACTGGGGCAACAACCTGCTGGCGTGGATTTCCGCCCGGGCCGGGGCATATGCCTTCTGGCCCAAGGAAGTGTGGCTGAGAAGCCTTCCCACCCTCATCGTGGCGGTGGTGACCCTCGTCGCCCTGGCCATCCTGGCCATCAAGGGGGGCCGGGCATATTGCAACAACATATGCCCCGTCGGCACTATGCTGAGCCTGGTGTCCCGATTCTCGATGTTCCGCCCCGTCATCGACACTTCCAAGTGCAAGAACTGCGGTTCCTGCGCCCGCCAGTGCAAGGCTTCCTGCATCAACGCCAAGGAGCACAAGATAGACTATTCCCGCTGTGTCGACTGCTTTGACTGCATAGACGACTGCAAGTTCGGCGCCCTGCGCTACCGCTTCGCCTGGGGCCGCAAAAAGGCCTCCGGCACTGCCGAAGGAGACTCCGGCCGCCGTGCTTTCCTGACGGTGAGCGCCCTTGCTGGCGGCTCCCTGCTGGCCAAAGCCCAGGAGAAGAAAACCGACGGCGGCTTCGCGCAGATCCTCCCCAAGACCAGGCCCCAGCGGAAGACACCGATCACCCCTGCCGGTTCGTTTGGCCCCAAACACTTCTATGACACCTGCACCGCGTGCCAGCTGTGCGTGGCCGCCTGCCCGAACAACGTGCTGCGTCCCTCCTCGAGCCTGGAGCACCTGATGCAGCCCGAAATGTCATACGAGAAGGGCTACTGCCGCCCCGAGTGCACCAAGTGCGCGGATCTCTGCCCTGCCGGTGCCATATTCCCCCTCACTCCCGAACTCAAGAGCGCCATCCACATAGGCATCGCTTCTGTGGACAGGAGCCTGTGCGTGGTTGAGACCGACGGCGTGTCCTGCGGCAACTGCGCACGCCACTGCCCCGCCGGCGCCATCCAGATGGTCCGCAAGGACCCCGACGATGAAGACTCCCTGATGATCCCCTCGGTGGATGAAAGCCGCTGCATAGGCTGCGGAGCCTGCGAGAACCTGTGCCCCGCAAGGCCCCTGAGCGCAATCACGGTTAACGGACGTTCAAATCACATAATCGACTGATGGACAGAAGACAATTCATAAAGACTACGGCGGCGGGCGCCGCTTCGGCCGCCCTGGCATCCTGCGGCGTGAAAGGCGGGAAGCCCCAGAGTGAAGGCACGATGGAGATGCGCACCAACCCCATAAACGGAGACAAAGTCTCCCTGCTGGGATATGGCTGTATGCGCTGGCAGATGATTAAGGACGAGGAAGGCCGCGACATAATAGACCAGGACAGCGTCGACGAGCTGGTGGATATGGCCATTGCCTCCGGTGTCAACTATTTCGACACCTCCCCCGCCTATCTGCAGGGCCAGTCGGAAAAGGCCTCTGCCGCGGCCCTGAACCGCCATCCGAGAAACTCCTATTTCCTCGCCACCAAGCTGTCCAATTTCCGCAACTGGAGCCGCGAGGCGTCGATGAAGATGTACTACGATTCCTTCGACGTGATGGAGACGGACTACATCGACTACTACCTCCTCCACAACATCGGCCGCGGCGGCTTCGAGGCCTTCTCGCGCCGCTATATCGAGAACGGGATGATGGATTTCCTCCTGGCCCAGAGGGAAAAGGGCAAGATCCGCCAGCTGGGCTTCTCCTTCCACGGCAGCCAGCCCGAGTTCGACGCGATGCTCGCCACCCACGACACCTACAAGTATGACTTTGTCCAGATCCAGCTCAACTACGTGGACTGGAAGCACGCAGACGGAGTGCGCAACGTCAATGCCGACTATCTCTATGACAAGATAACCGCCCTGGGCCTCCCGATAGTCGTTATGGAGCCCCTCCAGGGCGGCGCGCTGGCCAATCTTCCCAGGAGCATTGCCCAGCAGCTCAAGGAGCGCGACCCCGACGCCTCCGCAGCCTCGTGGGCTATGCGCTTCGTAGGCACGCATCCGGGCGTTCTGACGGTCCTAAGCGGTATGACCTACCAGGAACACCTCGAGGACAATCTCTCCACGTTTACGGGCTTTAAACCGCTGTCTGAGGCCGAGCTGGACTTCCTCGAGCGACTCGCCACGACGATGAAGGAATATCCCACCGTAAACTGCACCGCCTGCAACTACTGTATGCCCTGCCCCTGGGGCGTCGACATCCCCGGCACGTTCCAGCACTATAACCGCGCCGTGGGTGAGGGAGACTTCCCCCAGAACCCCCAGCAGAAGGACTTCGCACGTCTTCGCCGCCGCTATCTTCTGAGCTACGACCGTGCTGTGGAGAGCCTGCGCCAGGCCTCGCACTGCATAGGCTGCAAGGAGTGCCTGACCCACTGCCCGCAGAGCATAAATATACCTGCCGAGCTGCATCGCATCGACAGGTACATAGAAAAGATCCGCAGGGAAGGCTAGAAGCCGTACCCCACAGTGAACATCAGCGAGTTGGACAGGTTGCCTACCAGAAGATAGGCAGCATCCAGCGTCACGCCCGCGAACTTGGCGCCAAGGCCGAGCGAGGCGTAGGTCGGAAGGCCGAGGGAGGCTGAACCATAGTGGAAGCCGGCCCTTGCGAAAATCATATCCTTGAAACCATATTCCACACCCGCAGCTGCACCCAGTGCGCCTGCAAACAGGTAGGACACTTCCGCCTGGGCGGTGAGGCCTTCGATGATCCTGTAGGCTGCACCAGCGCGGACGACGGCAGGCTGGGCATATCCTTCGGAATCCTGGGCATATTTGACCTTGCCGCCGAGGTTGGCGAGGGTCAGGCCTGCGGTGAGGCCGCCCGCCTTATACATTGCCGAAACGCCGAAGCTGGGGGCCACTGCCTTGGCTTCCTTCGCGAGGGAAGAAATCACCATACGCGCGGTTACACCCACGGAGAGGTTCTCCATAAGGGCGAAAGAACCGCCGAGGGAGAAGGCCATATCGGAGGGCGAGAAAGGGGCATCCACCTGACTTTCCGTGCCGTTGTTGCTGGTTATCACATATGAGGGCATTCCCAGACGGCCGAAGCTTGCGCCGACGCCTATCTTGCCGGAATGCCACCAGCCGCCTGCGGCTATGATATTCTCCTTTGCGGCGGAAGGCTGCCAGAGGCTGTAAGTAGCTGAAGCCGAGAGAGTCTGCTCGGAAAGGGATATCGCTGCGGCGTTGTTCTCCACTGCGAATGAGCGGGGCCCAAGTGCCACGCCGTTGCCTCCGAGGGCCAGTGTGGCCGCGTCGGAAGGGACAAGCAGGGAGGGGAATGTCTGGGCCTGTGCCGCCAGGGCTCCCGCCAGGACGGCTATGATGCAAAGTAACTTTCTCATATCTTCACCACGTTATTTTTGACGGTCTTGCCGTCCTTCACCACTATTACCGTATAGACTCCCGGGAAAGCCTTGCGCATATCGATTACCACGGGATTGAAGGGGGTTATGTCCTTGGACTCGTGGAAGAAGGTTGCACCGGAGGAGGAGATGACGCTCACCTCGACGGACATATCGGACCCGCCGCGCACGTAAAGGTCGGTCGAGACGGGGTTAGGATAGACGTCGACCTCCTTGGAGCCATCACGCACGAGCACCGTAAACGTCTGGGACACAGACTCTCCGCGCACGTCGGTGCCGGTCACGGTGATGTCGCAGTAGCCGTAGTTCATCGGGGTGAGGAGGAACTTCCCTCCTTCCGAGGTC
>CACZBP010000079.1 GCA_902779495.1 uncultured Bacteroidia bacterium | reverse complement strand
GGAATGTCCCAGGCTCAGCTGGCCGGATGCAGCGGCGTGTCCCTGCGGATGATCCGGGCGTATGAACAGGGCTCCCAGGACATCTCCAAGGCGGAGGCGTCCACTCTCCTGCGCCTTGCCAAAGCCCTGGACTGCCCGCCGGCGGAGCTGCTGATCACATTCTAGTTGCCGATATGTAGCACGACGTACTCCGAGCGGGAGCCGATGCGGACCTTGGGGCCCCATATGCCCAGGCCGGAGGAGACGTAGTAGCGGGTGTTGCTGCGGCGGTGGTGGCCCCAGGACTTTTCGTACATTATGTCCGTGACTATGGACAGGGGCCAGAACTGCCCCCTGTGGGTGTGTCCGCTGAACTGGAAATCGATGCCGGCCTGCTCGGCTTCTTCCAGGTTGAAAGGCTGGTGGTCAAGGAGGATGGTGAAGCTTCGGTGTCAATCTGGAAGGAATGACAAAGATGATTTGCCCGAGCTATTGAAGGTGACGTAGCTTATACTTAAGGATGTCGAACAACGTAATTGAGTTTGTTCAAAGCGACCCACTCGGGCCGCTCTGAGTGTTTATATTAAAACGAGAATGTGCCGTTGAGGCCGAGGCCTGGGATGTTCAGGCAGAAGAACCCGTCAATTATTACAATGTTGTTTTCTGGGGTCTTCCAGATATTGCCAGAGTGCATGTCTTCAACTACCACTTTGTCGGATAAATACTTGACAGCATTATGATTATCCTCATAACGGCAGAATCCCAGACTGCTCATATATAACTCTATCTCTTCATCAGACATCGCCGAAGCCTGGCGAAAAAATCTTTGCCTTAGCAATACAACGAAATCACCTTGGGCATTCCTGCCGAAGCCTTCAACATAGAGGTGGGCTTCAGGGCATGCATACTTTATGGACATACGAATCTCCTTCCAGGTAGACTTGAGCTTCGCCTCCATAACCATAGAACACATATCCCAATGACCTAAAGTATGCATTCGGGTCATCGTGCCAGCAGTTGTTCAATCTGGAGAAAGACTCTATTTCGGATTCTTGCGTTAACCCTCGTTCTGCCTCTGATTCGGGGTCGTATGAATCCTGCGATACTGTGCTTCCATTTCTTGCAGCGACCACGGATGCTCTGACCAAGAGCTCACCTCCAAGCTCAAGGCCTTGCTGTAGCGACGGATAGTCTCGAAATCTATTGAATGCAGTTGAGGCATCGTTAATCACCTTCTTTCGTTTTTGCAATTATAGCACAATTAATCCTAAAATCCAAATCTGCACACAATAACTTGTATTATTGCTGCCCCAGGCTCAGTTGCCGATATGTAGCACGACGTACTCCGAGCGGGAGCCGATGCGGACCTTGGGGCCCCATATGCCCAGGCCGGAGGAGACGTAGTAGCGGGTGGCGCCGCGGCGGTGGTGGCCCCAGGACTTTTCGTACATTATGTCCGTGACGATGGACAGGGGCCAGAACTGCCCCCTGTGGGTGTGTCCGCTGAACTGGAAGTCGATGCCGGCCTGCTCGGCTTCTTCCAGGTTGAAAGGCTGGTGGTCAAGGAGGATGGTGAAGCCGCCCAGGGAATCCGCCAGTTCACTCAGAGCCTCCCTTCCGGGATTGCTTCGGTCGTCCCGCCCGATGATGTCAAGGCCGTCAAAATGTGCCACAGAGTCCCGCAGGAGCGTGATTCCGGCCTCGTCGAAGAACTGATGGACATCGCGGATGCCGGCAATATATTCGTGATTGCCCGGAACGGCAATCACAGGGCATTTCAGGCGATGGAACTCCTCGGCATAGCCTCCTTCCAGGACGGGTTTCAGCTGGATATCTATCACGTCGCCGCAGAGAAGCACGAGGTCCGGGCTCTCGGCGATGAAACGGTCAATCCAGCCGGCGAGTTCATCCCGTCCGATGGAATAGCCCAGATGGAGGTCGCTGGCCGCAACGACGGTGAGTGGCCTGGAAAGAGGCTTGTCCGTCTGAAGGGATATCTCTTCGCGGTACTTGTGGCGGTAATGAAGACCGCCGGCGACCATTGTCAGGGCGACGACGCCGAAGACTGCCAGCGAGCCGGCGCAACTGCTTGATATATATGCCTTTGGCAAAATCCTGCAAATGACGGCCGCATCGGCAAGGATAAACGCCAGGGCCAGATAGACGTGGGCGACAAGCCAGGGGAGGCCGACCCCATATAGGACGCTGACGGCCTGGCCCGGGAGGTGCCCACGCAGGAAGAAAGGCGAAAATGCCAAAGCCATCCAGAGGATATATGCCGCGACGACCGCCGCCTTTACCGGCCACGCCCCGGGGACAATCCGCCACAGATGCCATATGACGTAGGCGAGCGTTAGGGCGAAAAGTGCAAGTATATATATAAATCCGGCTCTCATAAGTCTGCAGGTTCTTGGCGCAAGATAAGAACTATCTTCCGTTTTCGCAAGGCCCCGGGCGCCGATGCATATAAATATGTATTGACTGGGGCGTGGTTAATTCATATATTTGCGCTATGACTCAGGAAGAAAAAGACAGGCACGAGATGGAACTCTGCGGCGATCTGGTGCCGCGGCTTTGCGAAAAAGGCGTCTGGGCGGAAATCGACGCCCTGGACGTGCAGGACACCATATTGGTAATGCATCAGGCCATCGACGTGCTTAATAAGGGGCTGCTCGACGATATGTTCAACGACACCTGGTTCCGAAAGGAAGATTTCAAGGCGGCCATATCGAGGCTCGCCGCTCTGGTGCCGGACAAGCTGATGGCGCAGGATGCGATATATACCCTGATCGACGACAACACCGGCCTTCCCTTCCTGGACGAGCGGGGCGGGGTCTTCCTCTTCTCGAAGGAAGAATATGCCGCCGAGGCGCTGGACTACTATATGCAGCAGATGCGCCTTTGGCATATCGAGACCGTTGAGGGCGAAGATATATATCCCTACCTTGGCAGGGAGTTCTACAGCAACGGCGCCTTGTATGCCGTAGTTGACGCCGGGCAGCAGTACCTCGTCCTGAAGCCGGAAGACTTCGTCCCCAGACCGGACTACAGCGGAAAGCAGCCCAGCGAGATTCCCGTGTCGAACCCGGACTATATCCGCGCCCTGTCCCTTCTTGTGCAGGAGATGCGCTGGCAGGCGAACTACGAGGGCAAGGCCAAGGTCCTCCGCAAGCTGGAGGACGATATGATCCACGGCTTCGTCGGAGCCCGTTTCCTGGTTCCGTTCAAAACTTCCACTCCGGACAGCGAGCTGGTCAAGAACCTGCGCAAAGGCGACGTGATGACTTTCGCCGCCGAGCAGGGGGACGTCATCCCCGTTTTCTCCGACTGGGACCAGTTTATCCTGGCCTATGACATCGACCAGTGGGACGGCCTGGCTATGTCGGCCGAGGACCTGCTGTCGCTTCCTTCCGGCCGTGTCGTCCTGAATGTCAAGACTTTGGCCTTTGCGATGAGCAAGCAGTTCATGCAGCAGATGTTCAGCATCGCCGCCGAAGGGTAGGCCTGCCTTCTCAGCTCAGATTTGCTTTATTGGAGCAGAATTGATATCTTTGGAGGAAATAAAACTTTTACTATGAAAAAGATATTGTCCTCCATTATCCTTGCCGGCCTGGTGATGGCCTGCACCGGTGTCAATCCTGAAATCAAGGACCCGTCCCGCGACCCTGTGGGCAGCAGCGACGATCCTTCCCAGTCTCCGTCCGATCCTTCGAAGGATGAACCCGGCCCCGAAAGCAGCGCCGATGCCATAGACTGGAGCGACCCCGACTGGTACAGCGTCAACTACTGGGAGCGCACCGACAGGCAGAAAGCCGGCCTGCGCGGCCCGGTCAAGAAGTGGCACGAAACGCAGTACAGCACCTACACCGAGTATGAATATGACGAGGCAGGCCACCTTATCAAGTCCACGAATGTGAACATGGAGAGCGATGGCATCCCCGAGCACTGGGACTACACCTACGATGCCCAGGGCCGCCTGGTCAAGAAGGAGTACTTCTGGTATGACGGCCAGGAGCCATATTGTATGGAGACCGTGGAATATGAATATGAAAACGGCGACCGCTTCGTGGCGACCCACGATTTCGTGTTCGGCCCCGGTAACGCCGACGCCTCCCTGGCCATAGTCAAGGGCCTGTCACTGTGCCACCAGACCGATCATCAGCCCCTGGGCGACTACCACAAAGTCTTCACATATTCCTTTGGCGGGGACGGGAATCTCCAGGTGACGGAAGAGGACTATTACATAGAAGTGGGCAGCGAGGAGAAAATGAACCCCAGCAGCTATAGCTATACGGTTGGCTATCAGGCAGATGGCTATCCCCACACCATAGATTCCGACAAGCTCAGATTCTCAATCCGCGAAGTCTCCTATTACGATAACGGAATGTTCAAGGACTTCAAGTATGGCGAGCAGAACTCATATAACTACGAGACCGGAATTGACGTTCACCTCTACCATATGAAGGACGACCCCCGCTATCTGCAGATGGAAACCTTCGACCTCCTGGAAGGCGACCCTTCCTTCATATCCCTTACCCCTCGCTGGACAAGGATGAAGTTCAATGAGCACGGCGAGCCTGTTCTTCGTCAAGACGGCTATGATAAGGCCCCCTGGTCCGAAGGTGCAACTCCCTCCTATGAGGACAGCTGGGAGAACTACAAATATGACAAGTACGGCAACTGGGTTGAATATACCTACCATTTCGTAGGCCGCTACGACGGCAACCAAGGTGCGACCCACTTCGAGCGCGAGATAACCTATTTCTGATAATCAAACCCCAATCCCATATGGCAAACATCAGTGATTATATCCTCAAGCAGGTCAATGCTGCTGCAGGAAAGGTGGAGATACCTTCAAATCTCAAGGACCAGGTCCTCGGCGGAATGAAAGATTCCATTCTCGGCTCCCTTACCCAGACGGTGGCAAAGCCTGGCGGAATCGATGAGATCAAGAGCCTCCTGACCGGAAAGGCGGATGCCGCGAGCAGCAGCATAACCGCCCTGGCAGGCAACCTCTTCAACAAGAACGTCCTCTCCGGGCTGAAGCTCGGTGCCGCAGGAGCCAGCCTCAAGGCCCTGATTCCTGGCATTATGGGCAAGCTTTCCGGCATCCTGAAAGACCAGGACGGTGACGGCGACGTGGACCTCAACGACATCATCCTGACCCTCAAGGGCGGCAACGCCGGCGGCTCCGGCCTCCTTGGCAAAGTCACCGGCATCCTCGGCGGCATCCTCGGCGGAAAGTAGGGGAAAGCCCCTGTATATGAGAAGGATACTGATACTCCTGGCGCTTGCCCTGGGGCTCCCGGCCCTGGGGCAGGCGCCGCTTCAGCAGGCGGGGGATCTTCAGCAGGTTGCCGTCGGTCTGCAGCCAGTTGCCCCGTGCCCTCAGCCGGCCGTGCCTCTTCAGCCGGTTGACCCGAGTCCCCAGCCGGCCGTGCATCTTCAGCCAGTTGCCCCGAGTCTCCAGCCGGCGGCCCCCGGTTTTCAACCGGTCGGTCAGACGGCTCCGGTTCTTCAGCCGTCGGGCCAGGCGCAGCCCAGGCTTATCCCCGTGCGGGACTTCCTCCGTATGGGCGACGACGACACCACCCGGGTTATCCTCCGCGGCGTCGTGGAGTCCATCCGCAACCCCGAATCCGGCAATCTCTATCTGAAAGACGCCACCGGTAAGGTGCTGCTTTACAGGATGTTGGATTACGAAGGCGGGTCGCGCAGCTTCCGCTCCATCGGGGTGCTGGTGGGCGACACGCTGGCGGTGTGCGGCTGCCGCAGCCTGTATGGCTCCACCATAGAGATGAAGAACGGCCACCTGGTCTATTACGCCAAAGGCCCGGACCACGATAAGATTGCCGAGCGCCAGAAGGCAGAGAAGATGCCGCGCTTTAAGGGCGGCACCGTCAAGGACTTTGAGAAGTGGGTCGCCTCGCGGGTTCAATATCCCGCCGGCTGCTCCGCCCAGGGCACCGTCGTGGTGAAGTTCGTCGTCGGGCGCAACGGTAAGGTGCAGGAGATTCAGGTGGTGGACAAGGTCCATCCGCTGCTGGACGCCGAGGCGGTCCGCGTGGTGGCCAGCTCGCCCAAGTGGAAGCCGGGGAAATATAACGGCCAGCCCTCGCGGACGGTGCTGTATGTGCCGGTGGAGTTCAAGCGATGAAAAAGGCAGCCCTCTTCGACCTCGATGGGGTCATATTCCACACCGAGCTCCTCTATGACATATTCTGGGAAGGCATATCCCGGGAGTTCCGCCCCGACACCCCCGAGATGGTCCGCCAGATGAAGGGCCAGACGATGGTATATACCCTGAACCGCTGGTTCTCAGGCCCTTACGAGCATCTGCGAGGCGAGGTAGTAAGGCGTATGAACGAGTTCGAAAGCCATATGGCCTTTGAATATGTCCCCGGCTTCCAGACCTTCCTGGAGGATATCCGCTCCCGCGGCGTGCGCACTGCCGTCGTCACCAGCAGCAACCTCCCCAAGATGGCGAACGTCTACCGCCGCCACCCCGAGTTCCGGGACATGTTCGACGCCATCCTCACTTCGGAGGACTTCTCCCGCAGCAAGCCCGACCCCGACTGCTACCTCGTCGCCGCCCGCCGCCTCGGCCTCTCCCCGGCCGACTGCGTCGTCTTCGAAGACAGCCTCAACGGCCTCCGCTCCGGCACCGCGGCCGGCATGTTCACCGTCGCCCTCTGCACCACCCTCCCTCCCGCCACCCTCCGCCCCCTCTCCTCCCTCCAGCTCCCCGACTTCACCGCCGCCCGCTGGGACGCCCTCGCCTGAGCCGCCGCCTGGCCTGAAGGACCGCCCTCGGTTGTGCCGACGCCTGCTTGGATGCCGTCGGCGCGGTCTCGGCCCCTGCAAGGCACATCCCGTCCCTGCATGTGCGCGCACTTCCAGCGAACCTGCCTTCCACGCATCTCCAGCAGGGGGGCCTGTGCACTTGCGCGCACGTTCAAAACACGAAGCAGCCCCCAGGCCCCTTCGTGGTACATCCCTTCTCCCGCCCTGAAACGCACTTCGCCCTGAACGGCCTTCTGTGGGACATTTTGCCGAAGTGCGTGAACCCTCCCGGCGCCGAATCTGGCTTCCAGGTCCCTTAGGGGCACCTACGCGAACAATAATGCCCAAAAACGTACTCTTGGCCGCCCTTGAGGGCACCTGAGAGAACAAATACGCCGCAAAACGTACTCTTGGGTGCCCTCGTGGACACCACGTTCGTTACCGAACATCCCTTTCAGGCTCCGCAAAGTGCCTACCGCCCGTGCTGCTTGGCTGCGAGGGTGTCTTTCTTGAAGAAGGGTCACTCGCGAGGATCGGAATTGTGCAGATTCGGTCTTTGCGGGGATCTGGAGTCACCGGCTAGGACCGAAAAGGCGGTAATCCGGTCCTGGCGGGTACCCGGCGCGCACTTCCTGGGTACTTCTCGTCTTTTGCACCTGTGCGCACTTCCAGCCGACCTGCCTTCCACGCATCTCCATCAGGGGAGCCTGTGCACTTGCGCGCACGAGCAAAACACGAAGCAGTCCCCCAGGCCCCTCCGTGGCACATTCCTTCTCCCGCCCTGAAACGCACTTCGCCCTGAACGGCCTTCTGCGGCACTTTTTGCGGAAGTGCGTAACGCCGTGCCGCCCCGAAGTGCCCTCCCAGGCCCCTCCGTGGCACATCCCTTTTCCCACCCTTCCACGCACTTCCACTTGGACTGCCTTCTGTGGGACATTTTGCGGAAGTGCGTAAAGCCGTTCCGCCCCGAACCTGCCTCCCAGGCCCCTCTGTGGCACATTCCTTTTCCCGCCCTGAAACGCACTTCGCCCTGAACGGCCTTCTGTGGCACATTTCCCGGAAGTGCGTAACGCCGCCTGTCGCCGAACCGGCCTTTCAGGCTCCTCCGTGGCACATTCTTTCTCCCGCCCTTCCACGCACTTCCACTTGGACGGCCTTCTGTGGGACATTTTGCGGAAGTGCGTATCGTGGATTGGGAGGTGGGGACGGGCGGCTACTTGGCGGGATGGGTGGCGGTGGGGAGGAGGCGCTGGTAGGCGAGGCGGGGGGAGCCGGAGGCGAGGTAGATGGTGCCGCAGAGGGTGAAACCGTGACGGGCGAGGAGGTGCTGCATGATGTGGTTGTCGCTGTGGGTGTCGATGCGGATGTTGGGCTCGGCGGCGGAGCAGAAGTCGAGCATCGCTGCGAAGACGCCGTGGACCGAAGGGAGGCTGGCGATGCGGTGGATGACGTGGTAGGGGAGGGAGTCGTCGAGCCAGGCGCCGCCGTAGATGCGGGCGTAGGTTGGTTCGGGCGACGGCATATACGCGAAATACCCGACGATGCGCTCCGCCTTCGTCGGTAGCGCGGGGGCGGGTGCGGGAGAGGACGCGATCGAGAGGGCAAGCGTCGGGTCGGGGTAGGAACTGGAGGCGGTTATATGTGTTGCATCTGGGCTGGCACCGGGCACGGGGGTGACCGCGGCACTTGGATTGGCACCCTGATTGGCGCCGATCGTGTCACCGGGTATGGGGGCAACCGCGGCGTTGGGGGCGAGCGTTGGGGCGGGTGCGGGGTCGGGAACTGGTGCGGCAGAGAGGGGCGGAGAGGGTAGATGCCCGAGGTCTACGTTTTGGGGCGGGACCTCGGGCGCCGAAAGTGGCTTCTGGGTGCGTGAGGGGACGATTCCCTGCCCGAGGTCCAGGCGTTTTTTGGAGACCTCGGGCAAAAAAAGCCGCAGTGCTGCCCAAAGGGGGCGGAGAAAGCGGCCGAAACGGGAGGAGACGGAACCGGGCAGTGTCGCGCTGCTTGCGGCGTGCGAGGAAGGCACGACCGTGGGGGTGCGGGAGGGGGCAGGACTGTTCGAGGCGTTTGACGGGGTGTCAAGCCCGACCGTGGCACTTGGATTGGCACCGATCGTGTCACCGGGTATGGGGGCAACCGCGGCGTTGGGGGCGAGCGTTGGGGCGGGTGCGGGGTCGGGAACTGGTGCGGCAGAGAGGGGCGGAGTGGGTGGATGCCCGAGGTCTACGTTTTGGGGTGGGACCTCGGGCGCCGAAAGCGGCTTCTGGGTGCGTGAGGGGGCGATTCCCTGCCCGAGGTCCGGGCGATTTTTGGAGACCTCGGGCGCGACACCCGGGCCATAGTTGCCGCCCGGGACGCAGTTGCCGCCCGGGACATAGTTGCCGTCCAGGCCGGCGGTGTCGACCAGGACGTAGCCGGCGCCGGCGGCGAGGTCGGCGCGGATGACTTGCTCGCCGGGGTAGCCGTCGACCCACTGGCGGGCGTTGCCGCTGGAGCGCATAATGCCTCTGGCGGCTTCGAGAACTACCAGGATGTCAGGGATTTGCTCGTATGTCGCCTGCCTCACGGTCATAGTTACAAATATAGTAAAAGGATTGCACTTGTCGAAGAAAATGCATATGTTTGCATATATGAAAAGGATTCTGACAGCATTGGCCCTTGCCGCGGCCCTGTGGCTTCCGGCGCTGGCCGCATCCCACCGCACGGTGCGCGATATTCCCTACAGTTCAAAGGCGGACGAACGCCTCAGGCTTGACATCCACTACCCCCTGGACGCCGAAGGCTGCAAGGTGGTGGTCTGGTATCACAGCGGCGGCCTCACCAGCGGCGCGAAGGAAGTGCCGAAGGTGCTGCAGGACAGGGGCCTGGTGGTGGTCGGAGTGGGCTACAGGCTCCTCCCGGGAGTCACCATAGACGAATGCATCGACGACGCGGCCGAAGCCCTCGCCTGGGTCTTCAAGAATATCCAGAGATATGGCGGCGACCCCGCAAAGATATATGTATCAGGCCATTCCGCGGGCGGCTACCTGACGATGATGCTCGGACTGGACAAGAGCTGGCTGGCAAAATATGGCGTTGACGCCGACTCCATCAAAGCCCTCATCCCCTTCAGCGGCCAGGCCATCAGCCACTTC
>CACZBP010000078.1 GCA_902779495.1 uncultured Bacteroidia bacterium | reverse complement strand
GGCGGCGCCGCGCTGAATCCCGAGGTGGAAAAGATATTCAAGAAGATAAAGTTCCCTTACCTGGTAGGATATGGAATGACCGAGGCCTGCCCCCTGCTTGCATATGAGCACTGGACGAAGTATGTCCCCGGCTCCTGCGGAAAGCCCGTCGACTGCGCCGAGGTGCGCATAGACTCCGACGACCCCCAGCATGTCGTCGGTGAGATCCAGGCCAAGGGCGACAACATAACGATAGGCTACTACAAGAATGAAGAAGCCTCCGCCAATGCTTTCACCGAAGACGGCTTCCTGCGCACTGGCGACCTCGGCATAATGGACGCCGAAGGCAATATCTTCATCCGCGGCCGCTCCAAGAATATGATTCTCTCCGCCAACGGACAGAACATCTATCCCGAAGAGGTCGAAGCAATAGTCAACAACCAGCCTTATGTGCTTGAATCCGTGGTAGTTGACCGTGGCGGCAAGCTGGTTGCCCTGGTCTATCTCGACCAGGTTGCGATAGCCAAGGACCTGCTCGACAAGGAAGCTGCCGCAGAAATCCCCGAAAGGATCAAGATAGGCGCCAACAAACAGCTCCCTGCTTACAGCAAGATATCCCAGGTAGAAACTATGGACAAGCCCTTCGAGAAAACCCCGAAGATGTCCATCAAACGTTACCTATATAAATAATGACAATTTGTCATAGCTTCCTGCTTGGAACGCATTTTGACCTTTGTAAGGCGGACGCTCATTTGGCGCCCGCCTTATTTGTATCTTACAAACTACTGATATTATGGCACAGAACGGAAAAATCGGAGTGACTACCGAGAACATCTTCCCGGTAATCAAACAGTTCCTGTATTCCGACCATGAAATCTTCCTTCGCGAGCTGGTCGCCAACGCGGTTGACGCCACCCAGAAGATGAAGGCACTCGCCCTCAGCGGAGATTGCAAGGAGGAACTCGGACAGATGGACGTCAGGATAGAGCTTGACGAAAAGAAGAAGGTGCTGAAGGTCATAGACCGAGGCATAGGAATGACAGAGGAAGAGGTTGACAAATATATCAACCAGATAGCATTCTCCTCCGCCGGAGAATTCCTGGAGAAATATAAGGACCAGATAGGCAGCATCATAGGCCACTTCGGCCTTGGCTTCTACTCTGCCTTTATGGTGGCAAAGAAAGTCACCATCGACACCCTGAGCTGGAAAGAAGGCTCCAAGGCTGTGAAATGGACCTGCGACGGCAGTCCCGAGTACAAGATGGAATCCTCGAAGAAGGCCGGAAGGGGCACTGAAATCACCCTCTGGCTCGACGACGACTCTGCAGAATATGCCGTCAAGTCCAAGATTGAAACCCTTCTGGACAAATACTGCAAGTTTATGCCCGTGCCGATTATTTTCGGCAAGGAGCAGGAATGGAAGGACGGCAAATATGTGGACACCGATAAAGACAAGGTTATCAACAGCATAGAGCCCATATGGACCAAAGCTCCGTCCGAACTCAAGGATGAAGACTATCTCAAGTTCTACAAGGCCATCTACCCCGGCCACGAAGACCCCATGTTCTGGATTCACCTCAACGTGGACTACCCTTTCACCCTGACTGGAGTGCTGTACTTCCCCAAACTCAAGGACAGGATGTCCATCGAGAAGAACAAGATCCAGCTCTACTGCAACCAGATGTTCGTCACGGACCACGTGGACAACATCGTCCCCGACTTCCTGACCCTGCTTCACGGAGTGATCGACTCTCCCGACATTCCTCTGAATGTTTCCAGGAGCTATCTGCAGAGTGATGCGAATGTCAAGAAGATCTCGACCTACATCACAAAGAAGGTTTCCGACCGCCTGGAAGACATCTTCAATTCCCAACGCACCGAGTTCGAAGGCAAGTGGGACAATCTCAAGCTCTTCATCGAATACGGAATGCTCTCAGACGAGAAGTTCTGCGAAAGGGCCCTGAAGTTCGCCCTGCTGAAAAACACGGACGGCAAATATTTCAGCTTCGAAGAGTACCAGAAGGCTGTCGAGACCCAGCAGAAGGACAAGGACAAGAAGACGGTCTATCTTTATGCCACGGCCAAGGATGAGCAGTATTCCTTCATCGAGGCGGCAAAGAACAAAGGATATGACGTCCTCCTGATGGACTGCGAACTCGACTCCCACTACGTCAACCTCCTGGAGCAGAAGCTAAAGGATGTACGCTTCGCAAGGGTCGATTCCGACAGCATAGAAAGGCTTATCCCCAAGGAAGAGAAGATTAAGCCCGAGATGAGCGAGGAGAAGAAGAAAGAACTCTCCGACCTGTTCAAGAGCGTCCTTCCCGAAGGCAACGAGTATAACGTCGAAGGCGACAGCCTTGGCGAGGATGCAGAACCCGTGCTGATCACCCAAAACGAGTTCTTCCGCCGCTACCGCGAGATGAGCGCCCTTGGCGGAGGAATGAACTTCTACGGCGAGCTCCCTCCTTCCTACGACATCACGGTCAATATGGACAATCCCCTGATCTCCAAGATTATGGCCGGTGAAGACAAGGACGGTGACATCCTCCGCCAGGTCACCGACCTAGCCCTACTGGCGAACGGCCTGCTGAAAGGCAAAGCCCTCAGCGACTTCATCGCCCGCAGCCGCAAGTTCATCCAGTAGACAAACCTATCGAATTAAAGGTGGCCCCTGGCGAGGCCACCTTTATTATGCAAAAAAATTCCCGACCCTGAGGCCGGGAATTTTATTTCGCGTCAGCGTGAATTACTTCACGGAGACAATCACGCGGCGGGACTCAACTGCGCCTTCGATACCACCGAGGGATTCGACCTCGATACGATCTTCAGCAACACCCTTCTTTACGAGGTAGTCCTTGACAGCCTTTGCGCGCTGCTCGGAGAGCTGCTGGTTGCGCTTTGCGGAACCAGTGGCGCTGTCGGCGGAACCGGTGACAAGCAGACCCTTCTCCTCATCGAGGTTGGCGACTACGTTGTCGCAGAAGAAGTCGAGGTGGAGTTTCTCACGGTCGGTGAGCTTGGCGGAACCGATCTCGAAGAATGCATATGCAGGGGACTCGACGTTGTTGCTGCCAACATAGACAGTGTCAGGAGCCTGGTTCTTGAGAGCCTCGATTTCCTCCTTGAGAGCTGCGTTCTCTTTCTCGAGCTCGTCAACACGCTTCTTGAGAGCGTTGTAGTCATCCTCGGTGAAAGGCAGAGGGATGATGACGGGAGTTACGCTGCTGTGACGGTCGAAGTTGGTGCGGCCGAGGTTGAAGATAAGTCCAAGTTTTGCCTCAGGCTTGATGGCGAACTTGCCGAAGGACTCCTTGAAGGTGTAGTCTGTGGGGTGACCATTGGTGATTCCATAGACGTGTGAAGGGAGGATCGGGAAGGAGAAGTCGAGGTAGAGGTCAACCCTCTTGCCAAGACGGAAGTCGTTGATGAAACCGAAGCCCATAGTCCACTGGAAGTCAGAGGTCTTGGAGAGGTTCTCGAAGAAGCCCTGGCCAGCCTGGAAGTTGGTGAAGTCGATGACACCACCCTGGACGTAGGCTATGATGTCCCAGAAACGGGTCTCTTTATATCCGCTGAATGCGTTGGAGAGGTTCCACATAGCATCGAGGTGGACATAACCGTCTTTCTTGTTCTTGCCATCGTTGGGCCAGTTGGTGTTGATGCCGGTCTTGGTGATGACGGAGTTGCCGGTGAAACCGACCTCGTCAACGAAACGGACACCAAATGAAGGGGTGATCCACTTACCAATCTGGATTTCGCCGAGGAATGCAGGCTTCTTGAGGGTTCCGACGAGGTCGGAGTGCATGATGCTGTAGTTCCACTGGGCGCCACCGCCGATACCGATGAACCAGTTCTGCCAGAAACCATTGGTTTCGTAAGGTCCGCGAACGATGTTGCCATCGGCGTCACGGTTACCATTCTCCTGTGCGAATGCGCTGCCGGAGAAGAGGAGTCCTGCTACTGCAAGTGCTCCGAAAATTGCTTTGATTCCTTTCATAATATTGAATAAGTTAAAATATATTAGCTATTTGCGGGCGGAAAATACCTTTTTCCACCAAATCAAATGCAAATATAGTATTTTTTTCTGACCGCAAAAAATATTCTGCCCTTTTTTTATATATTTGTGCAGTGATTCAACCATTCCTATATGAAATTCAAGCTCGAATCCAGTTTCACTCCTTCCGGAGACCAGCCCGAAGCCATCGACGGCCTTTGCAGGGCCCTGTCGGAAGGCGATAACGCCGTGACTCTCCTAGGAGTGACGGGCTCCGGCAAGACATTCACCATGGCCAACGTCATACAAAGGCTCCAGCGTCCTGCCCTGATCCTAAGCCACAACAAGACCCTGGCCGCCCAGCTCTACGGTGAATTCAAGTCATTTTTCCCCCACAATTCCGTCGAGTACTTCGTCTCCTATTATGATTATTACCAGCCGGAGGCATATATCCCCTCGACCGACACCTACATCGAAAAGGACCTCAGCATCAACGAGGTGATAGACAAGCTTCGCCTCAGCGCCGCATCCGCCCTGATGGCCGGAAGAAGGGACGTCATAGTGGTCTCCAGCGTCTCCTGCCTGTATGGCATAGGCAATCCTGAAGATTTTCACAATCAGACGGTTACGGTCCGTAAAGGAGAGAAACGCAGCCTCACCAGGCTTCTCTACCACCTTGTCGACGCCCTCTACTCAAGGACCGAGACCGACTTCAAGAGAGGAACCTTCAGGGTGCGCGGGGACACCGTGGACGTGTTCCTGGGAGGTGCCGACGAAGCGGTGAGGATAGAATTCTTCGGGGACGAGATCGAGGCTATAAGCCTCATCGACCCCGTGACCGGCGCCCGCCTTGAAGACCTCACGGAGGTTCCCATATACCCAGCCAACAACTTCGTAACCACCAAGGAAAGAAGCATCCAGGCCGTCAGCCTCATCCAGGACGACCTCGCCCGCCAGATAGAATATTTCGAGGAAATAGGCAAACACCTGGAAGCCAAGCGCCTCAAGCAGAGGGTGGAATATGACCTGGAGATGATGAAGGAGATGGGCTACTGCCCCGGCATAGAGAACTATTCCCGCTACCTGGACGGCCGCCAGCCCGGCCAGAGGCCCTTCTGCCTGATAGACTACTTCCCCAAGGATTTCATAACGTTCATAGACGAGAGCCACGTCACGATTCCCCAGATCCGTGCTATGTTCGGAGGCGACCACTCCCGAAAGTCGGTACTGATCGAATATGGCTTCCGCCTTCCCGCCGCGGCCGACAACAGGCCTCTCACCTTCGACGAGTTCGAAGGGATAACGGGCCAGACGGTCTACGTGAGCGCCACCCCTGCGGAATATGAGCTCGAGAAATCGGAAGGCCTTGTGGTAGAACAGGTTGTACGGCCCACGGGCCTTCTTGACCCGCCCATCGAGGTGCGCCCGGTCAAAAACCAGGTGGACGACCTGGTGGAAGAGGTGCGAAAAAGGGCTGAACTGGACGAAAGGGTCCTTGTCACCACCCTCACCAAGAGGATGGCCGAGGAACTGAACACCTACTTCGAAAGGATAGGCATCCGGACAAGGTATATCCATTCCGACGTGGACACGGCCGAACGCGTGGAAATAATAGAGGATTTCAAGAACGGACTGTTCGACGTGCTGGTGGGAGTGAACCTGCTGCGCGAAGGGCTTGACATCCCCACTGTGTCTCTTGTCGCCATCCTTGATGCCGACAAGGAAGGCTTCCTGCGTAGCGGAAGGGCCCTCACGCAGACCGCAGGCCGCGCCGCCAGAAACGTCAACGGCCTGGTGATAATGTATGCCGACACCATCACCCGCTCCATGCAGGAAACCATCTACGAGACCGACCGCCGCCGCTCCAAACAGATGGAATACAACAAGTTGCACGGAATAACCCCCAAGCAGGTGGAAGTCCGCCACAATGCCCTGATAGGCGAGCTGGGCGGCCGTTTCAGCGCAGCCAATTCCTACGACGCTCCCGAATACATCCCCGACCCGTCGGCTCTGGGAAAGGGCAAGATATCCGTCGGCCTCGGCGTAGATTCGAAGCGGGAAGGCAACTCCGCCTATGTTGAAGGCTACATCGCAGCGGACCTGGCAGCAGTGCTGCAGGACCCCGTGATCCGCTCTATGTCAAGGGAGCAAGTGGAAAAGGCCGTGGAACAGACCCGCCAGAAGATGCAGAAGGCCGCGGCTCAGCTGGACTTTGGCACGGCAGCGCGCCTTCGCGACGAGATGTGGGCCCTGCAGCAGTACCTGAAGGTGTGGAAATCATAGCCTGTGCACCTTCTGCACGTTTTTCAGCATACGTATCTGGGAAATAACCTTGTCCAGTTCGAGATTGGAGGGCACGGAAACCTTCATCGATATGTCGTAGGTGCCGCCGCGCTGGTTCTCCGAGACGTTGAAACCGCGCAGGGAAGCCTTGAAGCTGTTCACCACGTCGATTATCATATTGAGCACGGAAGGCTCCATCGAAGCTATGACCCTGAGGGTGGCCTGGAATGAGCCTGAGGAAGGTGTCTCGGCCCAGCGGACCTTCTGGATGCGGTAGGGATACAGCTCCAGCAGACGGGCGGCGTTGGGGCAGGTTATACGGTGTATCTTGATTCCGGAATCCCTTGTGACAAAGCCGAATACGTCGTCTCCGAAGACAGGGTTGCAGCAGCGGGCCATACGATAGTCCAGGCCTTTGAGGTTGCGGGCGTTGATCACCAGGATATCGTCCGTACCCGAACTGGCGCCGGCATCCCAGCCCTTGCGGGACTCCGCTTCGGCTGCAGCAGCGCGTGCTGCGGCTTCCGCGACCACGGCGTCGTGCTCGAGGATGGCTGTCTTTATCTCATTGATATCCAGCGTCCCCTCTCCAACTGCAGCATAGAAGGCGTGTATCGTGGAATAACGGCGCTTCTTCATAAACTCCGTTATCATCTCGTCCGGGAGGACCAGCTTCCAGTTCTTGAGGCGGCGCTCAAGCAGCTCCTTGCCCTCGGCTGCCTTCTTGTATTCGGCCTCGTGGAGGGCCTGGCGGATCTTGTTGCGGGCCTTTGAAGACACCACGAAATTCACCCAGTCGGCATTCGGCTTCTGGTTCTTGGAGGACATAATGTCCACGACGTCTCCAGTGTGGAGCTTCTCCTTGATGGACACGGCCTTCCCGCCTATCATAGCCCCTGTGCAGCGCAGGCCCAGGCCGGAATGGATATTGAAGGCAAAATCCAGCACGGAAGACCCTGCGGGCAGGATCCTCAGCTCGCCGGAAGGGGTGAAGACGAATATCTCCCTGGAAGGAGGCTGCGGGAGCTCCTCGGGGCTGTCGGTGTCAGGATGCTCAAGGGCATATCGGACCGCGGTCAGCCATTTGTCCATACTCTCCTCGCGGCGGATGCCCTTGTAGGACCAGTGGGAGGCAAAGCCGTTCTCGGCTATATCGTCCATCCTCACGGTGCGGATCTGGACCT
>CACZBP010000077.1 GCA_902779495.1 uncultured Bacteroidia bacterium | reverse complement strand
GAACCAGGGGACGACCTCCGTGGTGGGCTCCATCCCGGGGCGAGGACTTCATCCTTCTTGTAGCGGACCAGCGGCACGAAGGCGTCGTTGCCGAAAATCTGCCGGCCCAGGATTTCGAAGGTCTGGGTGAAATTGATGTTGTTCTCGTGCTCGTACTTGATCTGGTATTCGTTGATCATGCAGCGCTTGTCGCCTCCGCGCGAGAGCACCGAGGAGAATATGTTGCCCGAAGTGGCCAGGTTGGTGCCGCGTCCGAACTGTTCGGTGTCGTGGCAGCCGAAGATGAGCAGCTTGCGGGTGGGGTCCTTGCTGAACAGATATTCGAAGGTGCCTCCGAATTTGAACTTATGGTCCCTGAAACCATATGCCCCATATGCCGTGTAGCGGACGCGCTTGCTGAATTTTGGCGAAGTGTGCATACCAAGCACGACCCGGTAGCCTTCCAGGCCGTTCTTGCTTATTATCTGGTCGAACGGGCCGAAGCCTATTTTCCCTATGTCCAGGAAGCTGTTGAGGAAGACGTTGACCACCGCATAGGCCCCCCGGTAGAAGGGCATATCCTTGACCTGGTCCACCATATCGAAGATGCCGGATTCCCGCTCGGAGAGGGGATAGGGCCTCTGCTCCTGCCAGTATGCCTCCGGCTTGTCGGAGTCGAATTTCACCAGGGTGATTCCGGTCATCTCGTTGAGGACCTTGTCGTCCTTGGGGATGGAGAACTGCACGTCGGAGAAGGTCATCTGGCGGTTGCCGATGAACGAGGTGAGGTTGGTCGAGTCCGTCAGGAATACGGACATATCCAGGTACAGCTTTTCATTCTTAAAGAACCAGGTGCTGTCGCCCACGCGGTCCATCTCCGTGTCGAGGACCATATCCCTGACCCAGTTGATGGCTCCCGTCCTGGCCAGCTTGGCGTGGATTTCCTTCAGGGCGAAGTCCTCGGCGTCTATCTTCATCTCGCCGTCGAAAACCGGGCTGGAGACCATCTTGCCGGGATGGAAACGTATATAATAGGTCTTCCTGCCGTCGATCTGGAGGCTGTCTATCAGGTAATAGTCATAATAGAGGAAGCCGGTGCTGATAAGGGGCGAGGGGATCTTCTGTTCGAAGATGTTGAGGAAGTCCTGGTAGAAGTTGGTCTTCATATGCATCGCTCCGGTGAACTGGGTGAGGAAGTTTTCGTCCTCGATTCCGGAGATGCGGTTGGCCTCGATTATCTCTTTGTTGAAGTAGGGGTTGCGGCCGCTGTATTTGCGGGATACCGTTTCGGATATCATCACCGGCAGGAAGGGCTGGCCGTTCACCACGGAGGTGTCCATATAGGCCAGGGTGAAGTCGAAGTTGCGCCAGAAGGAACTCACCGGAATCTGTGACTGCGGGTCGGTCAGGTCCAGTTCCATACGTGTGTAGACTTCGCTGTTGTAGGCTTTTTTCCTGTCGGGGTCGTTGAAGGGCTTGCGTTCGTTGATGTCGCGCAGCATCCGCTTCATCCTCCGGTTGTCCGGCTTTACCAGGCTGGCGTTCAGGTGGTTACGGGTGGCCTTCAGTTGGAAATTGATGACCTGGAATGAGTGCTGTTGCACTTCGACCTCCTGGCTGTCATAGCCGAGGATGGTGGCGGAGAGGACCTTGGCGGCGGGGTCCCTCGTCTCGAGGGAGTAGTTGCCGTCCAGGTCGGAGGAGATGCCGATGGTGGTGCCCTTGTAGTATATGGCGACAAAAGGCAGCGCCTCGCCGGTCTCGGCATCGGTCACGCGCCCGCGCACCTTGGTGCTCTGCGCATCAAGGGCCAGGGGCAGCAACAGGAGTGCCGCCAGTATTCCCAGCAATCGCCTCATATTATCCGACAAAGATACAAATATTATGCGAGATTGGTGTCCTCCCGGAAATAAAGTTTCTCACTTTCCCGCAAGTCCCCGCACAAGGCCCACTCCATTCCCGTCAAATTCACTCAGGCCTTTACTGCCCGCCCTTTGCGGGGTACCTCGTTCAAAAAGACCCCGAAAACTGCAAGGTACCCCCTCCCACACTGACACTTACCAGAAAACCCGTCCCAAACTGGCAAGTCCCCCCTCATCAGCACCGACACTTACCAGAAAACCCGTCCAAAACTGGCAAGTCCCCCTCATCAGCACCGATACTTGCCAGAAAACGCCTCCAAAACTGGCAAGTCCCCCGGGGCAAAGTTGACCTCAAAACTCGACGGGCTGCGCCCGTAAACTCGAGTCCGGCTGTCGGTCATCCTGCTGACGCAGGACCGTGCCCTGCACAAACCCCACGCACGCCTCCGCACAAAGCCAACTCCATTCCCGTCAATGTCCTTCCGTCCTTCATCCTCACCGCCACATTGGGTACCTCGTTCAAAAAGGGGCCAAAAAGTGCAAGGTCCCCACATCGAACCGGGTACCTCGTTCAAAAACGCCTCAAAAAGTGCAAGGTCCCCACATCGAACCGAGTACCTCGTTCAAAAACGCCTCAAAAAGTGCAAGGTACCCCCTCCCACACCGACACTTACCAGAAAACCCGTCCCAAACTGGCAAGTCCCCCCTCATCAGCACCGATACTTGCCAGAAAACGCCTCCAAAATTGGCAAGTCCCCCGGGGCAAAGTGGGGTGCTGGCGGCAGATTACGGGCACTCGGACCTTGACTGCGCAAAAATGGTTGATTCCGGGCAGGCGAGCAGCAAAAAGGGCATTGACTGCGCAAAAATGGTTGATTCCGGGCAGGCGAGGTGAGATTATGCTGGTGACTGCCGTCCAGGGAGCGTTTTTCTGGCAGGTCAAGGGGTTCCGGAGGGGCAGTTAGGGGCGGGAAGTGGGGAAGATTTTCCGTTTCTTGGGAAAAATGCGTATATTTACAAAATTTAACTCACAAGGGTATGCCTCAGGAAGGGAACATAGTGATTCGGCGGGCGAGGGTCAACAACCTCAAGGACATCACCGTGGAGATTCCGCGCGGGAAATTCGTGGTCATTACCGGCATTTCCGGCAGCGGGAAGTCATCCCTGGCGTTCGACACGCTTTTCGCCGAAGGGCAGAGGCGCTTTGCCGAAAGCCTCTCCTCGTATGCCCGCCAGTTCCTCGGGAGGATGTCCAAGCCCGACGTGGAGTTCATCGACGGCGTCCCTCCGGCCATTGCCATCGAGCAGAAGGTCAATGTGAAGAACCCCCGCTCGACGGTAGCCACCACGACGGAAATATATGACTATCTGAAACTTATATATGCCCGCATCGGCAGGACCTACTCTCCCGTGAGCGGCGCCGAGGTCAGGTGCCACACCCCCAATGACGTGATGGCATATGTGCTCTCCCTGCGCGGTGCGGTCTATCTTCTTGCCGACATTCTCTGGAAGGACAGGACCGACAAGGTGGAGCTGATGCTCTCGCTCAAGGAGCAGGGCTATTCCCGCTTCTGGGACGGAGATAAAATGCTTCTGATAGAGGAAGTTATGGCCCTTGACGGCAAGTGGCCCCAGGAGCTGTACCTTCTAGTGGACAGGGCGAAGATAGACGGCGAGCCCGACGCCGACCTTCTGACCCGCCTACGCTCGTCGGTGGAGAACTGCTTCAGTATGGGCAGGGGAGTGATGTATGTCTTCAGCGACGGCCGCCTGGAGCGCTTCAGCACCATCTTCGAGGCGGACGGAATGACCTTCCGCAAGCCGGACGAATATATGTTCAGCTTCAACAGCCCCCTGGGCGCCTGCCCCGTGTGCGGAGGCCTAGGAAAGATAATAGGCATAAGCGAAGACCTCGTCATCCCGGACAAGACCAAGAGCATCTACGACGGCGCGATAATGTGCTGGCGCGGCGACAAGATGGGCTGGTTCAAGGACCAGCTGGTGAAAGTCGCCCCGAAATATGGCATCCCCATCTTCAAGCCCTGGTGCGAACTGACCGCCGCCCAGAAGGACATCATATGGAATATGCACGGCGACTATGAGGACCCGGGCTCCTTCTGCGGCATCAACCAGTTCTTCGAATGGGTGGAATCCAACCGCTACAAAATCCAGTACAAGTATATGCTCAACCGCTTCTCCGGCAGGACGACCTGCGGGGAATGCAAGGGCAGCCGCCTTCGCAAGGACGCGCTCTACGTGAAGGTCGGCGGGAAGGACATCCACTCCCTGATGCAGATGACCGTGGAAGAGCTCCTGGCCTTCTTCCAGCAGCTGCAACTCTCTGATTATGACAGGGGTATAGCGGGCAAGGCCATAGACGAGGTCGTCTCGCGTCTCAGATATATCGAAGACGTCGGCCTTGGCTATCTCACCCTCGACCGCGCCACCAACACCCTCTCCGGCGGAGAAAGCCAGAGGGTGAACCTGGTGACCGCCCTCGGCAGCTCGCTGGTGGGCTCGATGTATATCCTCGACGAGCCCAGCATAGGCCTTCATCCCCGCGACACCGAGAGGCTCATCAGCGTCCTTAAGCGCCTGAGGGATATAGGCAATACGGTGATTGTCGTCGAGCACGACGAAGAGATAATGCGTGCGGCTGACCTTATAATAGATATGGGTCCCGGTGCCGGAATCGGAGGAGGCGAAGTCCTGTTCTCCGGTCGCATCGACGCCCCCTGGCCGAAGGAAGTCGTGGAGCGCAGCCTCACGCTTCAGTACCTGAGCGGAATCCGGAGCCGGTATGTGCGTGAAAAACGCCGCTGGAACTACAGCATCACCGTCGAAGGCGCTATGGAACACAACCTCAAGGACATCTCGGTCAAGTTCCCGCTGGGAGTGCTGACGGTCGTCTCCGGAGTGAGCGGCAGCGGCAAATCCTCGCTTGTGGGAGACATATTGTACCCGGCCCTGTTCCGTATGCTCAACGAGTCCGGGCCTCTCCCGGGCACCTTCCGCGGCCTGTCCGGCAACACCGACCGCATCCGGGCGGTGGAATATGTGGACCAGAACCCCATAGGCCGCAGCAGCCGTTCCAACGCCGTGACCTACCTGAAAGTATATGACGACATCCGCAAGCTCCTCTCCGCGCAGCAGTATGCCCGCCTGAGCGGCTACACCCCGTCCTTCTTCTCCTTCAACCAGGAAGGCGGCCGCTGCTCCGAATGTCAGGGCGACGGATTCGTACGCATCGGGATGCAGTTTATGGCCGACGTGACTATGGTCTGCGAGTCCTGCGGCGGCAAGCGCTTCAAGCCCGACATCCTCGAAGTGCGCTACCAGGGCAAGAACATCGACGACATCCTGAATATGAGCGTTGAGGAGGCGATTGACTTCTTCGGAGCGCAGAAAGAGCCTGAGGCAAAGGAGATTGCGCGAAAGCTCCAGCCGCTTATGGATGTGGGTCTGTCATATATCAAGCTCGGCCAGAGCAGCAGTACCCTTTCCGGAGGCGAAAGCCAGAGGGTCAAGCTGGCATATTTCCTCTCTATGGGCGACTCCTCCGCCAAGGGCAGCATAATGTTCATCTTCGACGAGCCCACCACGGGACTTCATTTCTACGACGTGGAAAAGCTCCTGAAGTCTTTCGATATGCTCCTTTCCAAAGGCCACACGATAGTGGTCGTGGAGCATAATCCGGATGTCATCCGTGCTGCGGACTGGGTGGTGGACCTCGGCCCCGAGGCGGGGGACAGGGGAGGCCAGGTGGTCTTCGCCGGCACGCCGGAAGACCTCGCACGCGACAAGAATTCCAGGACAGCAAAATATATTCTATGAAAAAGATTGCAGCCTTGACGATGGTCCGTAACGACGATTTCTACCTTCGAAAGTGGGTGGAATATTACGGCGCGCAGCTAGGTCCCGAGAACCTCTACATCTATTACGACGGCCTCGACCAGGTGCCGGGAGATTTTTGCGAGGGGACCAACACCTTCGTGGTGGAAAAGATTGGCACTCAGCTTGTTGCGGCGGAAAAAGGCCGCCTGACCTTCCTCTCGGGCAAGGCTGCGGACCTGCTTGCCGGAGGCTATGACCTCGTGATAGGAGTGGACGCGGACGAGTTCGTCGTGGTCGATCCGGCCCTTGGCATATCCCTTCGGGAATATCTGTCCCGCACGAAAGTGCGCAACTCGCTGTCCGCCCTGGGCCTGGATTTCGGCCAGAAGCTCGGCGAGGAGCCCGACATCACCGAGGGCAAGCCGTTCCTGCAGCAGCGCCACTATGCCCGCATATGCACCCGCTACACCAAGCCTTCCATCCTGGCAAAACCGCTTCGCTGGGGCTCCGGGTTCCATCGCATCAAGGGGCATAACTTCCACATAGCCAAGGACTTGTATCTGCTTCATTTCGGCTACTTCGATATGAAACGCCTCCAGGACCGTTTCGCCGACAAGGACAGGATTGCCCAGGGATGGGGAAAGCATATGAAGAAGCGTTCCGCCACTATAATGATGGTCAGCCGCCTGAAGGCCCGCTGCTTCGAACCCTGGGTGAAGTTCGCGCGCATATGCCAGACGCTATGCCGTCCTCCGTATGCCCTCAACAAGCCCGCGATGTTCGAGATGAGGCTCATCGTAAGGATTCCCGAAAGATTCTCATCCATAGTATGAAAGGCCCCCTCGTATCAGTAATCGTCCCCATCTACGGCGCGCAGGACTACATAGTCCGCTGCGCCCGCAGCCTCTTTGCCCAGACCTATCCCGATGCGGAGTTCATATTCGTGGATGACGGCTCGCCGGACCGTTCGATAGAGCTGCTGGAAGGGCTTCTCGCCGCAGAGTTCCCTTCCCTTCAGCCCAGGGTGCGCATTATCCGTCAGGCGAATGCCGGCCAGGCCAGGGCGCGGCAGGCGGGCCTTGATGCGTCCACGGGAGAATATGTGCTGATGGTGGATTCCGACGACTGGATAGACCCGGATACCCTCGAGCAGCTGGTCGCCGAAGCCGTCCGCACGGACGCCGACATAGTGGTATATGACTTCTGGAAAGAGTACCGCCACTGGCATAAGCTCGACCGCGAGAGGGACTCGTCCCTGCGGGATAACCTGCTGTTCCGCAGGAGGTTATATAATTACAAGGCATATGGCTACATAGTCAATAAGTTCTGCCGCCGCTCCCTTTGCAAGGATATGTTCGTGCCCAGATACAATATGCACGAAGACATCGTCTTCTCCACGCAGATTATCTACCGGGCCCGCAAGATAGTCCACCTCCGCAAGGCCCTGTACCATTATGACAGGTGCGTGGGCGGTTCCCAGTCCCGGGGCCCGTCCAAGGCGGAGAGGCGCACCCGGTCGGCCAGGAATATGCTGGATATGTATGAGCATTTCCGCGGGAAGGAGGATTCCCCGATCAAAGGAGTAGAGGATGAAATTATCCTCAAGTCCGCCTGGATAGCATATACCCAGAACCGCGCCCTCTTTGACGAGAGGCCCTATCTGGCCGCGGAAGCGCTACGTTTCCCCCTTGCCTGCGGGCGCTTCGTGACCCTTCCTCAGCAGCTGATACTTAGGCGTTTCCTTAAAAAACTGGTGCGATGAAAGTCCTTGTCCATCTACACGTCTACTACCTCGACCAGGTGCCCTATTTCCTGGAGAAACTCTCCTCCATCGGCGGCTGCCAGTGGGACCTTGTCGTGACTTCTTCCTCCCTGCCGCCCCGGGAGGAATCCCTCCTGAGGGAGTTCAAGCCGGATGTGCGCTTTATCCAGGCGGAGAATGTAGGCTATGACGTCTGGCCGTTTATGAAGGTGCTTTCCAGCGTGGACCTTGACGCCTATGACGTGATTCTCAAGCTCCACACCAAGCACAGCACCGAGAATCACAAGGTCCGCATTAACGGGGTCCATATGAAGGGATTTATGTGGCGCGACATCCTGGTGGATGCCCTGCTAGGCAGCTCTGAGCAGTTCTCCCGGGTGCTGGAGATTTTCCGCAGCCATCCTGATGCGGGGATGGTGTGCAGCGGCAAGCTCTACTGCGCCCTCGGCTTTGCCGAAGACCACAGACTGCTGGACGACGAACTGTCGCGCCTGGGGCTCGAAACCCCCGAGAGGCGTTTCTGCGTGGGGACTATGTTCGCAATAAGGCCATCGCTGCTTAAGGTCATCGTCCGGCAGGGATTCACGGCCTCGGATTTCCCTTCCCTGACTGCAAGCAACGCCGGAGGCACCCCGGCCCACGTATATGAACGGGTTTTCTCCCTGCTGGCCCCCGCCCAGGGGATGAAGGTATATACCACAGGCGTTGACAAGGCCTTCGAGCGAAAGCAACGCATCCGCAGGGTGGTAAAGCCCCTGCTGGGTTTCCTCTTCAATATCGACAGGGAAGGGGAGAATTCCGCTAAGTATCTGACTATATTTGGATTGAAATTCAAACTTGACGACGGAGACAGATGAAACTACTGTATCTAATCGACACGCTGTACCGTTCCGGAGGAATGGAGCGTATTATTATTTCCAAGGCAAATGCCCTGGCCGAGGATTATGGATATGAGGTAATCCTCCTTACCAACCATCAGAGGGGCCGCCCCTGCTTCTTCCCCCTCAGCCCCAAGGTGAGGCACGTCGACATCGATGTGAATTACAGGCTTCCCTTTATGATGGGCCGCTATGTGCGCAAGGTCTCCGACTTCATCCTCCGGGAAAAGCCGGACATATGCATATCCACCTGCGGCAAAGAACTGTTCCAGATGAGCAGGCTGCCTGGGGACTGCCGCAAGATGGCCGAGTTCCATTTCTCGCACAGGACCTATCAGGTGAAGGGCCAGAACGCCAAGCTCCGCTGGATGGAAAAGGCCGTGCGCGAGTTGGACTGCTTCGTAGTCCTCACAAAGGAGGATGCCCTGCAGTGGAAACCCTTCAGCGACAATGTCCGTCAGATATATAACCCCTCTTTCTTCGAGCCGTCCGAGGCCCTGGCGGATATGGATTCCAAGCGCCTTGTCGCAGCCGGCCGTTTCGAGAGGCAGAAGAACTTTCAGGACCTTGTAACTGCCTGGACCATAGTTCATTCCATCCATCCGGACTGGACCCTGGACATTTTCGGCGACGGTTCCGCCAAGCCCTTCATTCAGGGCATGGTGGACGCTTCATCGCTGGACGGGACGCTGAAGCTTCACCCCGCAACGGACGACCTTCGCGGCGAGATGCTCCGCAGCAGCGGAATGGTGATGTCTTCGCTCTATGAGGGCTTCCCCCTTGTGATGATTGAGGCTGCGTCCGTGGGGCTTCCATTCATATCCTACCGCTGTCCCTGCGGTCCCGGGGAATTCATCGAGGATGGCCTGGACGGATTCACGGTGCCGGTTGGCGACGTGGATGCCCTTGCCGCACGCATCAGCGAGTTCATCGACAGTGCAGCCCTTCGCCGCACTATGTCAGCTCATATAAAGCAAAAATCGGCGGATTTCACCGCCGAACACATTATGCCCCAGTGGGATGCCCTGTTTAAAAGCCTAGTCTGACAAGGCAGAGCCTGAGCGATTCAAGCCAGTGCGGGATTGATATACCGTAGGTGGCTTTGATCTTGGTTTTGTCAAGCACCGAGTAGGAGGGGCGGACAACCTTCGAGGGGAATTCGTCGCTGTGGCAGGGAAGGATTTCGCAGGAGGTGTGGCCGGAGATTTCGGCTATAGCCCTGGCGAAGTCATACCAGCTGCACACTCCTTCGTTGGAGTAATTGAATATGCCCTGGACGGGACCCTTGGCAAGGATCGACAATATGGCTCCGGCGAGGTCCGCCGCGTAGGTCGGGGTGCCGGCCTGGTCGAAGACGACGTTAAGCTGCGGGCGGGATTCCGTCAGGGAAAGCATAGTCTTAAGGAAGTTGCGGCCAT
>CACZBP010000076.1 GCA_902779495.1 uncultured Bacteroidia bacterium | reverse complement strand
GACTACCTGGTGAGCGTGATATCCTCCGAGATGTCCCCTTCGGCCAGCGTGGAGTTCCTCAAGGCCCACGCAGTCATATCCCGTTCGTGGGTAATGGCCCGCATCGCCGGCCGCAGGGTCCCCCGGACCGAGGACAGGACGGCATATGCGCATCTTGTCGGCACGCCAGCCCTAGTCACCGACCTCGACATCAGGCTCAGCGGCTCCGCAAAGGGGGCGCAGGAGAAGGTGGAGAGGTGGTTCGACCACGAGGACCACAGGCATTTCGACGTGTGCGCCGACGACCATTGCCAGCGCTACCAGGGCCTCACCCAGGCCATTGGCGAGAACGTGCGCAAGGCCGTGGACAGCACCTGGGGGCAGGTCCTAACCTACGAAGGGACCATATGCGACGCCCGCTTCTCCAAATGCTGCGGCGGGCGCTCTGAGCTCTTCAGCACCTGCTGGGAGAACAAGGACCTGCCTTACCTGCAGTCGCTTCCGGACACCCCTTCCCACGAGGAAGGCGCCACTGCGTTCTGCGAGACTTCCGACCGGGGAATCCTCTCCCAGGTCCTCAACGACTACGACCTCCAGACGAAGGACTTCTTCAGGTGGAAGGTCAGCTACCAGGCCGGGGCTCTGAGCGACCTGGTGAAGCGCCGCCTGGGCGAGCTGGGCATAGCTCCTCCCGACACGGACGCATCCCATCTTGAGCTGAAGCCCGTAACCCGCGGGCCTTCCGGCCGCATATCCTGCCTGGAAATCAAGGGTGCAAGGACTTCCCTTCTGGTGGGTAAAGAACTGGTTATCAGGCGCATCCTTTCCGACAGCCACCTCAAGAGCTCCGCTTTCGAGGTCAGGCGTGATGGTGACACCATCACCCTCGAGGGGCGCGGCTGGGGCCACGGCGTGGGCCTGTGCCAGATTGGCGCCGCGGTGATGTCCACCCGGGGATATGATTACAAACAAATCCTGGAGCATTACTATCCGGGAGCACTTCTGTCAAGACAATGAAAGAAAGATCTGCCTGGTGGTGGATTCCCACGCTGTACTTTGCCGAGGGAATCCCCTACTTCATAGTGAACAACATATCCGTGACGATGCTCAACCGTATGGGTGTCGAGAACGGCGAGATGGCCCTCTTCACCGGGCTCCTGTACCTGCCCTGGACCATCAAGCCCCTGTGGAGCCCCTTCGTGGACATCCTCAGGACCAGGCGCTGGTGGATAGTGGCGATGCAGCTGCTGATGACCGCGGCGTTCGTATTCCTGACCCTTTCGATTCCCCATCCCGAGACGACATCCGGAACGCCAGTGAGCCTGTTCACCTGGACGCTTATCCTGTTCACACTCACTGCTTTCGCCTCCGCCACGCACGACATCGCCGCCGACGGATTTTATATGCTTGCGCTGGACAAGGACAAACAGTCCTTCTTCGTGGGCATCCGCAGCACCTTCTACCGCCTGTCCTCCATCTTCGGCCAGGGCGTGCTGGTGATGATAGCAGGCCTTCTGGAGCAAAGGACCGGCGACATCCCGGGGGCCTGGCGGACGACCATAGGGATAACCGCCGCGATATTCGCCCTCATCTCGCTCTACAACATATTCCTGCTGCCCAAGCCCTCCTCCGACATCCGCAGGCAGACGACCTCCGCCAGGGAGATTTTCCGCGAGTTCGGAAGGGCCTTTGCCACTTTCTTCAGGAAGAAAGGGGTTGTCGGGGCTATGGTATTTATGCTCTGCTACCGCCTGCCGGAAGCCTTTATGCTCAAGATGGTCAATCCCTTCCTGCTCGACCCCGTCGAGAAGGGCGGCCTGGCACTGTCTACGGCGACGGTCGGCTTCATCTACGGCACAGTCGGCGTAATCGCGCTCACGGTGGGAGGCATCATCGGAGGAATGGCGGCGTCCCGCTGGGGGCTCCGCAAGTCCCTGTGGCCTATGGCCCTCAGCCTGGCGCTCCCCTGCGGAGTCTATGTGTGGATGAGCCTTGTGCCCACAAGCATCTGGCTCATAGGCGTTTTCGCCGCCGTGGAGCAGTTCGGCTACGGCTTCGGATTCACCGCATATATGCTCTATATGATGCGCTTCTCCGACGGCGAGTTCAAGACTTCGCACTACGCCATATGCACCGCCTTCATGGCCCTGAGCATGATGATTCCGGGGATGGTCGCCGGCTACCTGCAGCAGTGGATGGGCTACAGCGGCTTCTTCATCTTCGTGATGGTGTGCTGCCTGGCCACGATAGCGGTGACTCTGCGGGCCCGCACTACGGTGACGGAATAATTGCAATTTAACGCAAGTTTATTTATATTTGTGCTTTATGGCACTTCAGGAAAGCATATTCGCCCGGGGCGGAAGGGCGCTGCGTAAAGCGGCGGCGAGGTGTACCGTGGTGTGCAACCGCCTCAGGTTCAGGCTTTTCGGCATCTCCTTCGGACACGGCTGCAGGGTCGAGGGGAAGATTTTCCTCGAAAGAGGTGACGGTGCCGCCATCAGCATCGGCGATGAGTTCCACTGCGTCAGCGGCCTGGGAATCAACAGGATAGGAAGAAACCTGCGCAGCGGGATATTCGCCGCTCCCGGCGCCGTGATAAAGATAGGCGACGGGGTGGGCATAAGCTGTTCCAGCATATGGTCCCGCACCGCCATCACCATAGGAGACAACACCCAGATAGGCGCCGACTGCCTCATTATGGACCACGACGCACACAGCCTGGACCCCCTGCGCCGCAGGGACTGGGCCCTTGACGTGGCGGACATCGCATCAGAGCCCATCGAGATAGGCCCCGACGTGCTCATAGGTGCAAGGTGCACGGTCCTAAAAGGTGCAAAGATAGGCGCGGGCAGCGTCATAGGAGCAGGCAGCGTAGTGACAGGCACGGTCCCCGAGGGACAGGTCTGGGCAGGTTCACCGGCAAAATATATAAAAAGCATATGAGAGTACTTTGGTTTGCTAACACTCCTTCCAACTATTCCAACGACGGCAACCCCGAGAACGGAGGCGGCTGGGTATCGGCGCTTGAGACGCAGGTCAGCTCCAGGGTGGAACTGGCAGTGTCCTTCCTTTCGAAGAAGCCCCTCGAGGGCGGAGTGGTCCACGGCGCGGGCCAGAAGGTGACCTGGGCCGAGGAGAAAAAGCACGGCGTAACCTATTTCCCCGTCTACAATGGCTATAACCGCAACCGCACAGACCGCTTCAAGACCCTCCTCAGGGGCAACGAGAGGCAGCTGTTCGAGCTGGTGGCAAGCTACCTGTCCATAATCGAGGAGTTCAAGCCCGATGTCATCCAGGTGTTCGGTTCCGAGCACTCCTTCGGACTGGTTGCCGGCCAGACGGACGTCCCCGTGGTACTTCACGTCCAGGGCCTGCTGAACGAGTATTACAAGGTCTTCCTCCCTCCCGGAGTGTCCTGGAGGCAGTTCATATTCGACGGTTTCAGCATCTCGAGGGCTCTCCACAAGATGTATATCCGCAAGCGCTGGATCCGCGCCTGCGAGCGTGAGAACAGGATCCTTCGGATGGTGCACTACTTCCTCGGGAGGACCGCCTGGGACCACGAGCAGGTGCGCAAGGTCAATCCCGACGCCGTGTTCTTCGAAGGCGGCGAAATAATGCGCGCCCCCTTCTATGACAGCGCTTTCGAGGCCACGGGCGGCAGTCCTTCCCGCCTGACCCTGGTCACGACCATATCCGAGCCCACCTATAAGGGCTACGACCTCATCCTGCGCACCGCCAAACTCCTCAGGGACAAGTACTCCGTTCCTTTCGAATGGAAGGTGTTCGGCAATGTCAACCCCCGCTTCTTCGAGAAGGTGACCGGCATAGATTCCACCCAGGTGGGCGTGCGCCTCGAGGGTGTCGCCGAGGCAGAGACCATCGCCTCCGCCATATCCAAGGCCACTATGTATGTGCACCCCTCCTACATCGACAACTCCCCCAACGGCCTGTGCGAGGCACAGCTGCTGGGTGCCGCAGTGGTCGCGACCAACGTGGGCGGCGTGCCCAGCCTCATCGACGACTGCGAGACCGGTTTCCTGGTGCGCAAGGGCAATCCCGAGGATATGGCCGAAAGGATAGTGGCCCTCTACCGCAACAAGGACCTTATGCGCAGGGTGGGCCAGAACGCCCGCAAGGTTGCGCTCGAGCGCCACGACCGCGAGCGGATCGTCGAAGACCTGATGAAGGTCTATGGCCAGCTGACTGCCTGATATGCCCGATTACTCCCAGGACAACAGGCGGATCGTCAAGAACACTGCGATTATCTACGTAAGGATAATCCTCATTGCCCTTATCGGTTTCCTGTGCACCCGTTTCGTGATGGACGGGCTTGGGTTCCACGACTTCGGCCTCTACGGCGTCGTGGGCGGCGCCATCACTATGCTGGGCTTCCTCAGCACGGCGATGAACACCACGACAAGACGCTATATCAACGTGGAGATGGGAAAGCCCGACGGCGACCCGTCCCGCATATTCAACATATGCCTTGTGGTGCACATCGGCCTTGCAGTTCTGATTCTGCTGCTTGCAGAGACCCTTGGTCTTTATTATATCCACCACTGGCTGAAGGTCGACCCTTCCAGGATGGGCGATGCCGAGGTGGTGTTCCAGATTTCTACAGTCGCGGCCTGCATCAGCATCATAAACCTGCCATTCCAGAGCCTTGTGGAAGCCCACGAGAAGTTCTTCCAGTCGGCAATGGTGGACATAATAGCTAACCTTTTCCGCCTGGGGATGGTCATAGGCCTTATGTACTGGAATGGCAACAGGCTCTATTTCTACGCCGTCGGAATGGCCCTTATGACCTTCCTTACGATGCTCCTGTATCACCTCCTGTGCCGCAGGCAGTGGCCCCAGATCATCAAATGGCATTTCTACAGGGGCAGGGAGACATATCGCGAAATCATCGCCTTCAATAACTACACAGCCCTAAGCGCCCTGGCATATATCGCCCGCGGCAACGGCAGCAAGCTGATTGTCAACTTCTTCTTCGGCCCCATAGTGAACAGTGCGATGGAGCCTGCCTATCAGGTGGAGAATTTCTCGGTCACCAGCGTCAACCGCCTCGGCAACGCCGCTTCCCCGCAGATAAACCGCAACTGGGGCGGAGGCAACGAGGAGCGTTCGGTGAGCCTGGTGACAAAGATGTCACGCTACAGCGAGTTGATGATGACCGTCATCGTGTTCTCCGCCCTGGTGGAACTGGATTTCGTGCTGGACCTGTGGCTCAAGGACGTCCCCGCCGGAGCGTTGCTGTTCACGCAGTGGACGCTGGTCAGCGCCCTGGTGCGCTCCTTCGTGGGCGGCACCCAGACGCTCGAGCAGGCTTCCGGCCGCATCAAGTGGTTCCAGATATGCAACAGCGTGATGTCGCTGCTCTGCCTTCCGATTGCCTTCTTCGCCTATAAACTGGGTGCACCGGCCCCGGCAATCATCCAGATATATATCGGATATTCAGTCACTTACCGTGTGGTGGAGTTCTGGCTCCTGCACCGGCTTATCGGCTTCGACGTGGGAGAATATATCCGCAAGGCCTACCTGAAACCCCTCGCCGTCGTCGCCGTGATGGTCCTGTGGCTGCTGGCCTACCGCGCCCTGATGCCCGCCGATGCCGGAATCCTGCTGCGCCTTGGCGGCATCGCCCTCACCGGCACAGTCACCTGTCTTGCCGCCTTCTTCCTCGGCCTCTACCGCTGGGAGCGCGAACTCATCTACCAACGCATTCCGCGCAAACGATAACCCGTGGGTGCTAGGTGTTCACCGTGTCCCCATTTTTGGGACGCGGTGAACACTTTTGCCGGAAAAGTGAGCACTGTGTCCCCGGTTTTGGGACACGGTGAACACTTGGGACGGAAATCCGGGGGCAGGCTATGGAGGTGGAAAAAAAGCGGCGGCCGTGGAACGGTCACCGCTTCGGGGGGTGCGCGAGATCAGACTCGAACTGACACGCCAGTAATAGGCACTACCTCCTGAGAGTAGCGCGTCTACCAATTTCGCCACTCGCGCGCTCAGAATGGACTGCAAAGATACAAATAATTCTTGAAATACAAGTAAAATATTCAAAAAACTGTTATTTCTTCCTGGACTGACTCCGGGAAACGGGAGATGGTGAGCTCCATTATGGTCAGGGCGCAGTCCACATAGAGGGAGACGTCCCCGAGGTCGGGGGCGGACCAGTCGTAGCCGTCCGAGGCGAGCAGTTCTCCAAGGGCAAAGGTGCGGCGAACGCCGCCGAGCTCCAGGCTCAGCAGCAGGGAGTCGTCATCCTGGCGGGGAACGCAGATCGTGCACTTCCCGTCCTCGGGGACTTTCTCCACCCGGAAAGGCCCCTTTCGGAGCGCCCCGGACCATTCCCAGCCGCACACGTTGCCGCTCACGGTGACCGAGGGCAGCGGCGAGGTGGACGGCTCGGCGATGGAATGCACGTCAAGCGACAGGACGCAGTAGGACTTACGGAGCTCTACGGGCAGGGAGACGGACTCCCCTGCCGCGAACGCGCTTCCGCACATAAGACGCAGCGGAGGGGACTCGCTCCCCGGGGGAATGTAGCATCCCTGTCCGTCAAAAAAAGCTCCGCAGTCAGAAAAAAATGTATAAAAAAACTGAAGTCGCGGCATCTCGAAACGGACGGGCAGGCCCCTGGGGAGCTCCTCCTCTATCAGCAGTCCCGCCTGCGGACAGTCCAGGCGCATATGCACCGGCTCATCGCAGGTAACGATAACGATGCACGGACAGTTTTCCCTGCGTTCCTTGATGCTGCAGCCGGCGAATACGGCGAAGGTCAGCAGCACCGCCGCAGTGCACAGGGCCGAGGATAATCCGTGCATCATACCGTCAGAACACAAAGCTCAGGGCCAGGATTATGTCGTTCGGCAGGATGAAAGCCTTCCTGCCGCTGCCTATGGTCAGGCCGCAGACCGGGCACTCGTAGCGGGTGAAGATATCAGCCCCCGCCCAGCCGCCTATGCCCAGCTCGAGGTTGAAATGTTCCCCGAGCATATAAGTGTAGCCCACCGTCGCCCCAAGGCCGTAGCGGTCGCCTTCCTGGGTCTGAAGGGAGGTGATTCCGCCCACGTTATATTCCTGATACTGAAGCTTTCCGGCGAACCACCAGCCCGAGTAGACGTGCCAGGGCCAGAAGCGCGCTCCGGCGGCGAAGAGGCGCTGGCGGTTGCTCACGTCGTGCCTGTCCTCGCCTGCGGAAAACATAAAAGGATTGTACTTCACCCCGGCAGTGAGGGTCCACTGTCGGGCCACCGAGACGGATGCCTCCATATTGAGGGTGGCATAGTCCGCATAGCCGACGGCGTTGGTCGAGAGGGCGACTCTCTGGCAAAGTGCCGCCGGCGCGCTCAGCAGCACGGCGGCACAAAATGAAAGGAATCTAATCGACATATCTTGCAAACACTTGTTGGATTACGCCGGACTTGTCCGGATAGAGCTTGAGCAGCCTGTCCTTAAGGGCTTCCTCGCTGTGGACCTCCTCCCCGAGCGCCGCGAACAGCTGGGAACGCGTGAAGGAACGCTCATACAGATAACGGAATATCTGGGGATGGAACCAATAGGAGCTGCCGGAGGTGGGCATAGTGCCGCCGTAGCG
>CACZBP010000075.1 GCA_902779495.1 uncultured Bacteroidia bacterium | reverse complement strand
TTCCGGTATATAGCTTTCCGTAAAAACCGTCTCTCCGGTGGCAAGTAGCCCGGCATCCAGACACTCCTCCGTCCATTCCTGCTCCAAAACATCGGATTCTGCTTCCGTCCGCTCATCCGAGCTTTCTTCTTCCGGCACTTCGGCTCCGAATATCGCATCCTGCCTGTCTGCTTGCAGGTCAGCTTCAAACACAGGCTCCCTGGCGCACGCTGCGGCAAGCAGCCCTGCAACTGCCAGATAAATGATTCTCTTCATATTCTACTCGCTCAGGAAATCTGCCACGGCAACGAGGCTGCCCGGCTTGTTCCACTTGATTTTGTTCTTTTTCAGCCACGCTTTCCACTCATCCTGACGGTCCTTCGGGATGCTGGCCGTGACATCCTTCTTGGTGGCCTTGATGCGGTACTTGGAAGTGACTATATAATAATTAGTTATAAGATTCAGCATCTGGCCGTCGGTCTTGCTCTGCTTGAGGAGCATATGCGGCTGGTTGATCTGGGCGTCGGTCTCGATGGATGAGAGCTTGCGGGTGGCGCTGGTGGTGGAAGACACGCCATAGGCTCCGCCGGTCTCAAGCAGGGCCGAAAAATCTCCGAGAATTTCAGCCACTACAAGGCCTTTCTTCTCGCCTTCGGCAATGACCTTCATCATCTCGCCATAGACGTTGACGTAACGGTCGTCACCGATGGTGACCATCATAACTTCATCAAGGACAGCTTCCTTGACGACTCCGCCCTTGTCGATGTAGTGTAGGCGGTCGTGACGGATGTGGACATTCATATCCTGGACCACGGTCGTGCCACCGAGGAGGTATATCGTACCCTGGGTGAAGTCGGGGTAGAGGTAGGGCCAGGTGGTAGTGGGGCCGTCCTGGGCCGATGCCGCCAGTGCAATGAGCATCGCGGCTGCGCATATCAATAACTTTTTCATAATAGTCGCGTTTTTAGCAGGATACAAATATAGTAAAAAAAAAGCACCCGCAAAAGCGGGTGCAATCTTAATGCCATTTCCGGATATTACTTCCGAAGCTTTGCTGCAGTGCCGAAATCCTTTTTAGGAAGGCCTGCACCACCTTCATCGCCTCCTTCCTCTTCCTCTTCAGGAACCTCGTATTCGTAATCAGTGGAAGTGCGGGTGAGGGTTCCGGGCGTAATTGTATCCCAAACCATAAGCTGATAAAGGATAATGTCTACAGGTGCTGACAGATTCATGGTTCCTGCCTTTGGCATCTGGAAAGAAATTGTTCCGGCACCGTTCTGCCAGGCAACGACATAACTATTCCACGAGTACTTGGCATAGGAACCCATTCCTATTGCATCTCCATCAAGGACCATCGTTCCCATATCAAGATCGATTACACCATAGAATGAGGTATAGGAGAAAGGTTCGTAAGAAGTAATGTCATCCACACAGGTGGTTTCGTGGAACAGGTCATAGACTACCACGTCATAGTCCTCTTTGTCGGAAGGAGCGATGACGACCTTGGAATCAGCCTGGGAACCTGCATACTCGGCAGTGCCGGCAAAGGTATAGGTACCAAGGAAATCATCAAGCGTATAACCGAAACTGATGATATAGTTGCCAGGGAAGAATTCACCGTCCTCATCGATGTAGGCAGTGCTGAATTCCTCGCAAGGGTTGCCCCAGATGTCCTCAACGGCACCCTCGGGGATGTCTACGGAGACACGGTAACCGAAATCGGGAGCCTCGTCGAGGAAAACCACGATAGTGCTGTCGGAATAATCCGAGATATCGAAATTGTCACTGTCATAAAGAATCTTGCGATTGTTGGCATCGGTGTAACGGATCTGGACATCACCGGCGGGAACGACCTTATTGTATTCTTTTCCCTGGAAAGCGGGCTCGACCAGTGCAGGAGCCGTGAGGGCTATTCCAAGTGCCGACCAGTCAGATGCAGCGATAACGGTATCGGCAGGCATCTTGATCTCAGCGCCGGTAGGATCCTCGACCATAGGAAGATCGAAGGACCAGGACTCGGTCTCGAAACGGCCGACAGGACCGGCAGTTGCAATCTTGCCAGAACTCCAGGCTGCCAGAACTGCCTCGTAGGGGATGGCAGGGTTCTTCAGGCCGACTGCATTCTGGAAGATGCCTTCGTCGCAATAGATGCCGACGATAGCTCCGGGGATGCGCTCGGGAACCTGGAGAGAGACCTTTCCACCGCTGATGGACACGCTGTCAAGAGGAATGTCCACAGAGAACTGGGGATTGAGCATACCCTTGGCATCATAGTCATTCGCTGCGAAGTACTTGGCAGTGAAGCGGGTGATACCGGCTTCGCCTTCCTTGGTGTACTGAACGGGGTCGCCGAAATCTATGACGATGGTACCGTCATCGATGCCGCTGGCGTCGAAGTAGTACTTCGTCACTTTTCCTTCCTCGTCAACATCGAATGCGCTGGGGGCGGTCTTGTCGGTGGTGGTGATGGTCTTGGTGGCAACCTCGGAGAGGACGCCCTTCTCACCGGAACCGATAGCGTAGACAGTGTACTTGGTGTTGGGTTTGAGCTTGAATGCAGTGACTGTGGTGTCCTTCAGGGCGGCAGCCTTGAAGCAACCGCTCAGGGGAACGTCTGCCTCGACACCGTCGATGGTGAGCTTCACGGAAACTGCGCTCTTTGCATAACCGTTGGAAAGGAGGGTTGCTCCATCAACGGGATCTGCTCCGGGAATAATTGCAAAGGAGTAGTAGATATTCTCCTTGCCAGGTGCGATCTTGACCTTGAAAGCGTTGTCGGAATCAAGTTCAGCATCCTCGACTGCCTCTATGGAAGGAGCCCCGGGCTGTGCCTTGAACTCGGGCTTGGTCTCCTCAACGAACTGAGTGCAAGCCAGTGCAAACAAAGCCGTGCTAAGTGTGATAATTATCTTTTTCATAAGGCATTGTCAATTAAATCTTCTCTGCAATAATCTGAGGATACACATAGCTTATATATCCCAAGCCTTCAAGAAGGGCATAGATGCCATACTCCTCGCCGAAGTCGAGTTTGAGAACTTTGCCGTCTGCATCCTTAACGATGGTTACATCGACAGATCCTGTCTTACCGACAGAGTCGTCATCCTTCAACCAATAGAGAGTTACGGGAGTCTCACCACCGTAGAGGTACTCTGATGTCTGTCCGAAAGGAATGTTGATCTTGGAAAGGTCATCATCCACGTTGCCATAGAACATCGTATCATAATCAGCCCAGCCTGGGTTACCGAACAGATTGAAGAACCAGACCATATGGTCATCCGTTTCATCTTTCAGGAGAGTCATTGTCCAGGGGCCCTTGGCAGATCCCGTCGTGGAGGCGGCGGCATAGTCACCAAGGATGGCAGTCAGAGGGTGATTGACGTCGCTTATGACGACGGTGCAGGTGGTGTTGAAGCCAAGGTCGATGGATTCGGGCTTGGAGAGCACGATGTCGAACTTGAGGTCACCGGTGTAGGTGTCCAGGTAGAGAACGTCGAACTCGATGTACTGGGTCCTCTGCTCTGCGGTGAAGGTCAGGGTCTTGGAGGTAGTCTTGAGCTTGAAGTTGACATCTTCGTGAGCGGTCTTGTCAATCCAGTTGCTCTTGTCCTTGAGGTCCCCTTCGGGATCGATATAATCCTTGTAGAGGAACTCTTCGTCCTTGACGGTGAATTTCACAGTCTCGGCGATACCCTTTGCGGATGCGAGAGTAACAGGGACCCTGAGCACCGCTGTCTGGGGCACGATGGTTCCGTCGGGCTCCACGATTGCCTCGTTTATAGAAACCGTAGCCTTGTCGAAAGCAACGAATGCGCGGGAATCATCGAACACGGGAGGCTGGTTCTTACTGCAGGAGGCTGCAAGAACAATCCCGGCAGACAATATTGTCAGATATGTAAATATTCTTTTCATAATACGCGGCATTTAATTATTCTTTGTAACCGTCGTTCTGGACAAGGTTGGGGTTGACTTCCATTTCACGCTTGGGGATAGGGAGAGCCCACTTGTAGTCGGGGAACGGGATGTTCTGACGGTCTGCAGTCATGGCGTAGCAAAGGTCCCTGTTGGCAGGCATGTTCCAGCGGGCGAGGTCGAAGAAGTAGTGACCTTCCCAGGCGAGCTCCTTGCGGCGCTCGGTGCGGATTGCATCCATACCGACAGCACCATATGCTGCAGCACCACGGTTCGAAGTGATGGCGTTGAGGTCCTTGACGGCATCGGTTCCGGGGATAACGGCACCGTTGACGATGGCCTCAGCCCTGTTGAGATACATTTCGCTCAGACGGAGGATGACCGTATTGTTGGCATCGGGAACTGAAAGGCCCTTGCCTTCATACTTGAGGGTCCAGTACAGACCTGCGGTCTCGTTTTTGTCCTGGCGATAGAGTTTCTTGCGGACGTCGCCGTCAGCGTAGAGGTTCATAAGGGTGGGAGAAGCGATGCAGTCACCATATGCTCCTTCAGGGAATGTCATATAGCAGCAGTCCAGGTTGGAGTAGTTGGTCAGGTCGATGTAGTTCTCGAAGATAACCTCGGAACCGCCGGTAGTGCCCTTCCACACGGAGAGATAGTTCTCGGGAGTGTAGAGCTCGAACTTACCGCTGTTGATGACCTTGGTGGCGTAGTCGGCGCAATTCTGCCAGTCACCCATATAAAGGTAGACGCGGGAGAGGAGGGCCTGGATGGCTTCGAGAGTCACGGCAGCCTTCTTGTCGGCAACACCTGCACGGACATAGGAAGGATCGATGATCCTTTCAGCATCGAGGAGGTCCTTGACGATATTGTCATAGACTACGAGGACGCCATCCCTGGCGGGAACGCCTGCGGGGTCAGTATGGTAGACATACGGGACACCGAGAAGCTCTGCGGGCTTGAGGGTGGCCATATTCTTCTTTACATAGGTGTAAGGAAGGGCGAACAGGGTCACCATGTCGAAGTGGCACAGGGCGCGGAGGAACAGGGCCTCGGCCTTGATGTTGTCCAGATCCTGCTCGCTGACACCGCCGGTCGCTTTGCCTTCAAGATTGTCAATCACGTTGTTGCACTCGGCGATGGTGATGTAGCCGACAGCCCACATCGAGGAGGTGGCTTCAGGAAGATAGTTCCAGTTCATCTCCGTGGCGTAACGGTTGGAGTTGTGGTCGGCGTGCTTGATACCGTTTCCAGAACGCATTTCGCTCTCGAGGACGCGCTCACCGCCATACCAACCGGTGGAACCCAGGTATGCATATGCTCCGGCGACGGCCTTGTCGAGTCCGCTGTAGGAGGAAAGGGTCATTTCCGTACTCTGTGAGAGGACGGGGGCTTTCTCAAGGAAGCCTTTGCAGGAGGTCATAGCCAACGCTGCAATCCCTATCAGTGTATAAGTAATAAATCTTTTCATAATCAAATCCTTTTTAGCGTTTAGAAGGATATTTCAACGCCGCCGATGAACGACTTCACCATAGTGTGGTTACCGCCATAGGCATAGCCCAGAGGACCGAGTTCGGGGTCGAACGCGTTCACGTGGTGGAAGGTGTAGGGGTTCAGGGCACTGATGTAGAACTTCACGCCGCCGAGGTGTGCCGGCTTGGTGACCTTTTCAGGAAGAGTGTAGGCAAGGGTGATGTCCTTGATACGGAGGTAGCTGCCGTCCTCGAGGAAACGGGTGCTGTAGCCTGCATACCAGACATTGGAACCGCCTGCGATGGGCTTCGGGGTGACACCGGTGTCACCGGGCTTCTTCCAGTAGTTCAGGGAGCTGGCCTGGCCGTTCTGTGAGAACACGTCCTCACCGTCGGTGATGTACCAGTTGCCCGTCATAACCTTGTTGCCATAGACATACTCGAAGAAGGCGCTGAGGGTCAGGCCCTTCCAGGTGAGGGAGGTGTTGAAACCGCCGGTGCACTTGGGCTCGGGGGAACCTGCATAGATGTAGCGGCCCTTGGTACGGTCGGAAGTGAGGGAACCGTCCTCGGTCACGAAGAGACCTTCACCGTTGGAGGGGTTCACGCCCGCGTACTCGCGAATATAGAAGTTGTACATATTCATACCTTCGACGATACGTACAGGGGTGCCGTTGTCGGTGTTACGGGGATCAGCAAGCTCGAGGAAGCCGGAACCTGCGAGGTCGAGGACCTTGGTGCGGTTCCAGGAGATGTTGAAGCCGGCGGTCCACAGCCAGTCGCTGTTGCGGATGATGGTTCCGTCGAGGGTGAGCTCGACACCACGGTTGCGCAGGGAACCGACGTTCATGAAGTTGGAACCGAAACCGGTGGTGTAAGGAACGCTCTTGGACAGGAGCATATCGGTCGTGAGACGCTGGTAGACGTCGACGCTACCGGTAAGGCGGTCATCAAAGAAGCCGAAGTCGAGACCGACGTTCCAGGTCTTGTTCTTTTCCCAGGAGAGATCCGGGTTGTCCGGACGGGAAGGAACCATACCGGTGACACCGTTGTACTGGGTGGTGCCATAAACACCGTATGCGCGATAGGCTGCGATGTTGTTGTTACCGTTGACACCGTAGGAGGCGCGCAGCTTGAGCTGGCTGAGCCAGTTCTTGGAGAAGTCCATGAAGCTTTCCTTGTCCACGTTCCAGCTGCCGGAAACGGACCAGAAGAGACCCCACTTGTTGGCTGAGCCGAACAGGGAGCTGCCGTCCGCACGGATGGAAGCGGAGAGGAAGTACTTGTTAGCGTAGTTGTAGTCTGCAACGCCGAAGAAGGAGAGCAGTGAGTACTGGCTCCAGGTGTAGTAGGCGCTGTCCTCGGATGCGATGGCCGTCGTAGGATAAGGGATGGCGGGATCGACGTTCGGGGAATTGAGACCTACATAATCATAGGTGTTGATCATAGCCTCCTGACCGGCGAGGACACGCACGGAGTGCTGGCCGAACAGATCCTGATAGGTCACAGTGTTGGAAGTCGTGTAACGGAGTTCCTTGGATGCGAGGGTGATCAGGGATGTCTGTCCGTCAGGGTCGGCTATGTCGCTGTTGTAGTTACGCGAATCCATGAAGGAAGCTTCGGCGCTGTTGGTGGTCTTCAGGGTGAGCTGCCTGATGGGCTTCCACTCGAGGAACATAGTGCCGTTGAAGCGGTATTCCTTATCGTTGTATTCGTCGTAGGTCGCGGTGGCCATAGGGTTGATCTTGGAGTTCTCGGCAGGCTGTGAGAATGAGCCGTCGGGGTTCCTCAGGGGAGTCCAGGGGAGGAGACGGAACATCGAGAATGCAGGGTTCACATAGTAGGAGGAGCTCATAGGTCCCGAGTTGGAGTTGTTGTATGCAACATTGACGCGGGTGCCTGCGGTGAGGCTGTTGGTGAGCTTATAGTCTGCATTTACACGTGCGGAGAAACGGCTGTAGTCCGTGCCATAGTAAACACCTTTGTTCTTGTGGAAGGACAGGGAGGAGTAGTAGGTCGCACGGTCGTTGCCGCCGCTGGCGTTGACTTCATATTCCTGAAGGGTGCCGATGCGGGTGAGGTCCTTGTACCAGTTGTGGGTGCCGCCTTCGAGGATGGATTCGGGCACATAGTAGGCTGATGTAGGATCATCGGGGTCGGAACCTGCGTTGCGGGCTGCGTCCCTCCAGTAGGCTACCAACTCTTCACCGGTCATAGGACGGAAGTGATTGTCGTTGGCGAGCTGCTGGGCACCGAACTTTGCACGGGCGGTGAACTGCGAACATCCGAAGGAGGACGGGTCCCCGCCGCTCCTGGCGTGCGAG
>CACZBP010000074.1 GCA_902779495.1 uncultured Bacteroidia bacterium | reverse complement strand
GTAAGACAATGGATTTCATAGAAGCCCGATGCACAGAATTGGGCTTCAGATTGCCTGTAAGGCAGGAAATCGTTTTCATAAAGACAAAGATGGACGATGAAGGCCATATGGGCGGCTATACGTTGAATAATGAAATATACCTCAGCGAATTCGATACGGAACGATTTGCCCGCGCATATCAGGGGGATCCCTCCCTGGATGCGGACTACAGGGAATACCGCGTCCATCTTGCCCGCGAATTGGTGTCGCACGAGTTGTTCCACACTTTGACTCGCAATGATGCCGATTTCCGAAGGCTGATGTATTCACTAGCCGGTATTACTGTCATGGATCATAACGTACAATTTGGCCCGACGGTCCAGAAAATGCTGGTGAGCAACCCTGATGTGGAGAAATACGATAACTATGGAGAATTCACTATCAATGGGCAAAAGCGGCGCTGCATACTGGTTGCAGTGTATTGCGGCACATTCGCCGAAGCGGTGGCCGCCAATCCAGAAGCCGAATTCTATCTTGGCATGCGCCCCGTGCTGGTGCCTCTTGATGAGCCGGACACTATGATTCCCATCGAACAGTCAACCGACTTCTTTGACATTGTGGGCCACAATACAGGCTATGTTATGGGGGTAGAGGAATGTATGGCTGACAATTTCAGTTACCTTATTGCCTATGGCTTCAACGGACGCTACGACCACTTCCTGGAAGACAACAAAATCCATTTCATCCCCTACGAAACTCCACAGCTTATAAAGGCCATTCATAATGCGCTGTTGGAACATTACGCCAGATAGCCTGCTTAGCGCTCCTTCAAACTACTACAAGCCTGACGTCCGGTGCTTATGATCAGATCAGACAGGGGTCGGATCCGCCATCTTCACGGAGCCGACTAAATCGTTTGAGCAACTACAGAAAAAGTTGCTATTTGACTGCAAAAACAATATCTTTGTGCGTTGACCAAAGGGTATCTTATGAGACGTTTATTACTGATGGTTGCAGCGATCTGCATCCTAAGCCTTGACTCCGGATGGGGCAAATCCGACGCTCCCTACGTGCAGACCAAGACCACATTCCAGACTTCCCGCGAATGGACTCCCGGATGCGACATCAGGGCTGATGCCGCGATGATATACGGAATCGGCGGCGACCCCTGCGATGACGGACGCGGCAACGCCACGTTCGAGCAGAGGGCCGACACCTGGGCTGAGCGCGGCTACCAGACACACTTTATGACAGGCTTAGCCTGGGGCGAATACAAGGATTATTACACCGGCCTTTGGGACGGGAAAAAGCACTTTGACGAGTCCCAGATGCAGAGAGACGAAGACAGGATAATGCACGGGTTGATGATTCCCTATTTCGTCCCCACCCTGAGCTACATAGAATACCTTAAAACCCACATTGCACGGGTAATAGATTACGGGATTACGGAAATATTCCTCGAAGAACCCGAATTCTGGGCCAGGGGCGGCTACAGCGAAGCCTTCAAAAGGGAATGGCAGGACTACTACGGGGCGCCCTGGCAGGCACAGCACGAATCGCCCGGCAGCGCATACCTTTCCAACAAACTGAAATACCACCTCTATTACAGGGCCATAGACAAGGTCTCCTCATACGCCAAAGAATATGGTCTCCGGAAAGGACTGGACGTACATATTTATATTCCAACCCACTCCCTTATCAACTATTCCCAGTGGGCGATCGTGAGTCCGGAAGCCAGCCTCGCTTCCCTGCCGGGAATCGACGGCTACATCGCCCAGGTCTGGACCAACACGGCCAAGGAACCCGGCTTCTACGAGGGCGTCCAGCGGGAAATGGTCTTCGAGCAGGCGTTTATGGAATATGGCTGCATGCAGTCTATGACGGCTCCGACCGGAAGGAAGATGTTCTTCCTTACGGATCCGGTGGAGGACAAGAGGCGCGACTGGGCCGAATACAAACGCAATTACGAAGCCACCTTCGCCGCCCAGCTGATGTACCCTCTCATAGACAGCTACGAAGTTATGCCCTGGCCCAACCGCATTTACGAGCGCAAATACAGGAAGAGCCCAGACAGCGACGAATGGGACTATATCCCTGCAGACTATGCCACACAGATGCAGGTTATGATCAATTCTCTGAACGATATGCCCCTTTCGGAAAACAAGGTAAGCGGCAGCCACGGGATCAGCGTCCTTCTTTCCAATTCCCTTATGTTCCAGCGATTTCCGACCTTCGAGGGATATGACGACCCTTTCCTTTCGAACCTGATGGGACAGGTGTGGCCCCTGCTCAAAAGAGGCGTTCCTGTGGGCACGGTGCATATGGAGAATCTCGGATATCCCGAGGCACTCAAAGACACCCGGGTCCTCCTTATGAGCTACTCCAATATGAAGCCTATGGAGGAAGTGATGCACCGGCAGCTGGCAGACTGGGTGAAAGGCGGCGGGATAATCATATACTCCGGCAGGGACGACGACCCCTACCAGGCCGTCCAAGAATGGTGGAATTCGGGCGCCCAGCAGTTTGACCGTCCATCGGACCATCTCTTCTGGCTGATGGGCATACCCGGCGGCCCCAAAGAAGGGGTCTATAAATATGGGAAAGGCCGCATATGCATATTGCGCCAGGACCCTAAGGAATATGTCCTTAAGGACCATGGCTATGACAGATATCTGGAGACGGTGGAGAAGATGTACTCCTCCCTCGGGAAAAGGCTGGAATACAAGAACAGTTTCATCCTGGAAAGGGGCTGCTTTGATGTCGTTGCGGTTATGGATGGTCCCTGCCTGCGCCTGGAAGGAGACTATATAGACCTTTTCGACTGCAATCTTCCCGTTGTCCACGGGATGGACGTGGCTCCTGCGTCCCAGAAACTGCTGGTGAATCTTTCCCGCATAGACAGGAACAGGCCCTGCATACTTGCAAGCGCCACCCGCGCTTCCGACGTCGTCAGCCGCCCGGGTTCCTTCAGTTATACCGCCAAAGGCCCCGTCCGCATAACCAACCGCTCCAGGGTCTGTCTCCCGTCAAAGCCATCCAGCGTCCTTGTGAACGGGCGGGAGAGTTATGAAGAAAGCCGTTGGGACTCTCCCAGCGGTACATATCTTCTCGAATTCCCAGCCGACCCCGAAGGGACTGCCGTCAGATTCATCTGGTGACCGCACCAGGATAAAGGACAGCTTTCAGTGCCTCGTGATTAGGATTATCTGCAAAAAAAGGATATATTTGCATTATAAACTTCAATCATATGAATAAGCAAGAGCCCTTTATCATTACACTAAGCCGCGAGGTCGGCTCCGGCGGACACACCGTCGGCAGCATATTGGCAGAGAAACTGAATGTGCGCTATTGCGACAAACAGCTGCTGGAAAGCCTTGAAAAGCAGTTCAACCTGACCTCAAGCGGCATAGAAAAACTCAAGGGAGAGAAGAAAAACTGGCTGGCAGACTTCGTCAAGAGAGTCTCCCCCATGCCCTCCGCCAGAGTTCTGGGATTAAACCCGATGTACACTCAGGAATTTGCGTTTGATGTAACTACGGACGACATCTACAAGGCCGAAGTTGAGATTCTTCGCGGGTTCGCGGATATGGGCTCCTGCGTCATTGCCGGCCGAAGCGGATTCTTTGTTTTCAAGGACCATCCCAATACGCTGAACATATTCATCACCGCATCCATGCCCCATCGCATAGAAAGGATAATGAAAAAACAAGGCCTCAGCGAGGATTCCGCCAAGGCCGTAATCCAGGGCATAGACCAGGGACGCGACAACTATATCCAGCGATATGCCGGAGTTAGCCGCTTCGACGCACGCAACTACGACATCGTCCTCAAGGCCGACGGCCACACTGAGGAGCAGCTCGCCGACATCATCCTGTCGTATATCTAAGCCTACTGATGCTTGAAGATGATGGGGAGGTTGTAGGAGACCTTGATGGGCTTGCCGTCGGCGTCCAGGCCGGGGCGCCAGTCGGGCATTGACAGGACTATCTTCTTTGCAATCTCGTCAAGCTGCGGGGCGGCGCCGCGAAGGACCTTCACGTTGCCTGTGCGGCCGGACTCGTCGATGGTGAATTGCACCAGGACACGTCCCTGGATGCCGTTTTCCCAGCATTCGCGGGGATATAGTTCAGAGGCTTTCTTCCTCAGCCATTCCTCCATAGTCCCGTCGACGAACTGGGGTTTGGTGTCGGCGGAGGTGAACGGAACACCCTCTGTTTCAGGGAGATTGCGATAATAGCGTTCGGTGGCGGAACTGGCCGCAATGCGGTCCTTGTCGAGGGTAAGGCTATAGCTGACGTCCTTGAACGGGACGGCCAGGGTGAGCTGGACAATCATTTCGGGAGTTGTCTGGGAGCTGATGGCGATATGGACCCTGCCCACCTTCCAGGAACTCACCGTGGAGGCGAAAGTCTCGGAGGTCACGTGGGCGCTCTTGTTGCCGTAGAATAGCATACCGGAATCGAACCACATCTGGGAATCAGGCCTTTCCTGCCCCCAGGCCATTGCGCAGAGACAGAAGGCGAAAATGATGGAAATGAGTTTTTTCATATAGTCTGGGCATTAAATATTATATCCGTACAAATATAAGAAATAAAATGGTATATTTGTAAGGTATAATACTACTGCGCATATGAAAAGAACACTTCTGGTCCTCGGTGCGGTCCTGTGCACCATTGCAGCTTTTGCCCAGCCCCGGCTGCAGGCAGACAATATCGACGAAGTCATCGCCGCGATGACCCTCGAAGAGAAAATCCAGCTTCTGGTGGGATATGACATCGGCTGCACGGTTGTAGGGACCGATACTCCCCTGGCCGATTTCCGCGTTCCGGGCGCCGCCGGCTCCACCCGGCCAATTGCGCGCCTGGGCATTCCGTCGGCGATTCTTGCGGACGGCCCTGCCGGCCTTCGCATCAACCCCACCCGCGAAGGCAGCAGCCAGACCTACTACTGCACAGGCTTCCCCGTAGGCACCGTTATGGCCTCAATGTGGAATCCCGCCCTGGTGAAGGTGTTGACGACGGCAATGGGCCAGGAAGTCAAGGAATATGGCGTGGACGTCCTCCTCGCCCCCGGCATGAACCTCCATCGCAATCCCCTGTGCGGCAGGAACTTCGAATATTTCTCCGAGGATCCCCTGCTGGCCGGCCTGACCGGAGCGGCATATATAGACGGCATCCAGTCCAACGGCGTCGGAGTCAGCCTCAAGCATTTCGCCGCCAACAATCAGGAGATAAGCCGCTGGGAAAATGACAGCAGGGTGAATCCCCGAGCCCTTCGCGAACTCTACCTCAAATGCTTCGAGATCGCCGTGCGTGACGCCGCCCCCTGGACCATAATGTCCTCCTACAACAGGCTCAACGGCCCGTTCACCCAGCAGAGCCACGACCTCCTGACAGGCGTCCTTCGCGACGAATGGGGCTTCAAGGGCATAGTGATGACTGACTGGGGCTTCAAGGAAGGCACGGTCGCCGCAGTCCACGCAGGCAATGACCTTATGGAGCCCGGATCCGACTACGAGGTCTGGCGCCTTCGTGAAGCCGTGGCCGCAGGCACTCTCGCGGTGGAAGACATCGACCGCAACGTGCGCAATATGCTGGAATTCATAGTCCGCACCCCCGTTTTCAAAGGCTTCCGCCACAGCGACAAGCCTGACCTGGAAGGCCACGCAAAGCTGGTGCGCGAAGCTGCCCCGGAGGGTATGGTTCTGCTCGAGAATCACGGCGCTCTCCCCATCCAGGGCGTCAAAAAGGTGGCCCTTTATGGCGTCGGCTCCTATGATTTCATCGCCGGCGGCACCGGTTCGGGCGATGTCAACAAGGCATATGTGGCAAGCCTCAAGGAAGGCCTGGAAAGCCACGGAATGGTTGTGGACTCCGAGCTTGCCGCCTGGTATCGCGACTACATCCCCTACAAGAAGACCTGGCTGCGGAACAAAGCGCTTGGCGAAGGGAAAAACCCTCCTTTCCGTCCCATCGCCCCGGAGATGGAAATAGAGCGTAACTATCTGAGAAAGAACGCAATAGAGAATGAGATTGCAATTTTCACCATATCCCGCAACGCCGGCGAAGGCAATGACCGCAAGGCTGTCGACGGCGACTGGTCGCTCACTGCCCAGGAGCGGCAGATGATGCAGGATATTGCCGACGAATGCCATATCCTGGGCAGGAAACTGATCGTCGTCCTGAACATAGGAGGAGTCATCGAAACCGCCTCCTGGAAGCATATCCCTGACGCAATCCTGCTTGCCTGGACCCCAGGCCAGGAAGGCGGCAACGCCGTGGCCGACATCCTCTGCGGCACGGCCTACCCTTCCGGCAAGCTCCCTATGACCTTCCCCAACAGCTACCTCAGCATCCCCTCCTCGCACAACTTCCCTTACCTGTATGAAGGCCCCACAGGAGTTGCCGCGGCAGCGGTCAGGAACGTCGGATTCACTGAGTATCAGGAAGGTATATGGGTGGGCTACCGTTACTTCGGCACGGCCGGAGTGCCTGTTTCATATCCGTTCGGATATGGCCTGTCCTACACCAGTTTCGAGTATTCCAAGCCTGCAGTGAAGGTTGCCAAGGACGGAAAGGTGACTGCAACCGTGACCGTTCGAAACAGCGGTGAGACTGCCGGAAAAGAGATCGTCGAGCTGTATGTCTCCGCTCCTGACGGAGGCCTTGTCAAGCCCTCACAGGAGCTGAAAGCCTTCGCCAAGACACGAGAACTCGCCCCCGGAGAAACCCAGACCCTCACGATGAGCATAGATCCCTACACCCTTGCCTCCTTCAACGAGACGACTTCGGCGTGGGAAACGGCCGCCGGCACCTACCAGGCACGCTTCGGCGCCTCCAGCGAAGACATCCGCGCAGATGTCTCCTTCCGCCTTTCCAAGCCCTTCTCCTGGCCGGTGGAGCGCCTGCTCATCCCGCAGACCCCCGTGGAAGAGATCACCGTCTCAAAGAGCAGGTAGTGCAGGATGATTCCTGCCGGTAATGCTTTGTATTATCCGCAAATATCATTACATTTGGGGTTGTTATTCAGAGAAATGCATTGAAAATGGACAGACACGAAATAATAATCGACCTGCTGGGGAGTGACCTCGGGCCGGAAGAGATGCTCCAGGGAGCCAGGCTTGTACTGGAGGATTTCCCTCACGTCAACGTAGCCCTCGCCGGGCCCCGGAACCTGATCGAGGCCGCCCAGCTGCCCCAGGGCCGCTACCGCATCCTAGAAGCGGACAAGACCGTAACCAATCTTGACAATCCCATCGAAGCATTCTACAGCAAGGAGCCCGTCTCCGTCTTCAAGGCCCTCCAGGAGGCAAGCCAGTGCGACGATGTCATAGGAGTCATAAGCGCGGGCAACACGGGAGCCCTGTTTGCCGGAGCCATAAGGTTCCTCCTCTCCGACAAGACCGTAAGGCCCTGTATAGCAGCCATCCTGCCCAACACCCAGGGCGGCTTCACCTGTCTGGTCGATACGGGTGCTTCCATAGATTGCGGTCCCGCCCAACTAGTCGACTTTGCCCACAGGGGCAGCGACTTTATGCGCAAGCTCTATAAACTGGAATCCCCGCGCGTCGGCCTGCTTTCCAACGGCGCCGAACCCACAAAGGGCAACAAGCTGGTGAAAGAGACGCACGCCCTGCTCGCCAAGGAGGAAGGCATCAACTTCGTCGGCAACATCGAGGGCAACAAGACCCTCTCCGGCCTTTGCGACGTCCTGGTGTGCGAAGGATTCGCCGGGAACCAGGTGCTCAAGAACTC
>CACZBP010000073.1 GCA_902779495.1 uncultured Bacteroidia bacterium | reverse complement strand
GCCTTCTCCTACACCCCGGCCGGAAAAGACATCTGCAACCCCGGGAATATGGCAGCTATCGAATAAATTCGTATATTTGCAAAAATTGATTCATATGCATATCGCAATCGCCGGAAATATCGGAAGCGGCAAGACCACCCTCACCAAGATGCTGGCCGCCCATTACGGATGGACCCCAAGGTTCGAATCCGTCGACTACAACCCCTATCTCGCTGATTTCTACGAGGATATGGAGCGCTGGTCCTTCAACCTCCAGATCTACTTCCTCAACAAGCGTTTCAAGGACGTGGTGGAAATCTCCAAGTGCAAGGAAGTCATAATCCAGGACAGGACCATCTATGAGGACGCCCGCATATTCGCCCCCAACCTCCACGGAATGGGCCTTATGTCCACCCGCGATTTCGAGAACTACTCCGACCTGTTCGACCTGATGATGTCGCTCGTGGCCAAGCCCGACCTGCTGATCTACCTGAAGAGCTCCATCCCCAACCTGGTGGCCCAGATCCAGAAGCGTGGACGCGAGTATGAGAAAGGCATCCGCATCGACTACCTCACCGGCCTGAACGAGCGCTATGAGAACTGGATCAAGGACTATGACGGCAAGCTCCTGGTAATCGACGCCGACACCATCAAGTTCGGCAACAAGGAGGAAGACTTTGCCAAGGTCACCGAAATGATAGACAACGAACTCTTTGGACTTTTCCCCCAAGAATAATTAATATCCCGATACCGTTATGGCTGAAAGATTGACCATCATCGACTTTGTCGAAAAGTACACCAGAAAATACCCTGACCACGTCTACCTGAAGCAGAAGCCCGGCAGCGAGTGGGTAGAGACCACTTTCAAGCAGACACGCGAGCAGGCCTGGCGCATCGGAGCCGGCCTTATGGCCCTCGGCGTGGAGAAAGGCGACAAGGTCGCCCTCCTTTCCGAAGGAAGGACTATGTGGGTGATCGCCGAGCTCGGCGCAATGTATGCCGGTATGACCGACGTCCCCCTCTCGGTGAACCTCGGAGACGGCCAGGACCTGGTTTTCCGTATCAACCACTCCGAATCCCAGTGGGTCCTCGTCTCGGCCTACCAGCTCCCGAAGATCCGCAAGATCCTCCCCGAGTGCCCGCAGATAAAGAGAATAATAGTCTTCGACGACGCCTTCTGCGACCTTAGCGAGCTCGCTGAAAATGAGATATTTATGTCCGATGTGGAGAAGCTGGGCGAAGAGTTCCTCGCCACCCGCAAGGCTGATTTCGAGGAGCGTATGCACTCCGTCGGCCCGGACGACTACGCGAACATCAGCTACACTTCCGGCACCACGGCCGACCCCAAGGGAATCCTCCTTACACATCGCAACTACACCGCCAATGTCGAGCAGGGAAGCTCGGTCATCAGCATCCAGGAAGGAGCCACGATGCTCATCATCCTGCCCCTTGACCACTGCTTCGCCCACGTTGCCGGTATGTACACCCTGATGATGTACGGTGCCAATATGGCTTTCGTACCCCCGGGAAAGACCTCCCTCGCGACCCTGAAGAACATCCCTATGTCCATCCGCGAGACGCGCCCGCACGTGATGCTTTCCGTGCCCGCCCTCTCCAACAACTTCAAGAAGAACATCGAAAGCGGCATAAAGGCCAAGGGCCCCACCGTGCAGAAGCTCTACAACTTCGCCCTGAACAACGCCATCAAGTACAACAAGGAGTATTATAACCGCGGCGGAGTGCTCAACCTCTGGCGCAAGCCCCTTATGGCCCTGTTCGACAAGCTCATATTCAAGAACGTGCGCGAAAGCTTCGGCGGCCGGATGCAGTTCTTCGTGGGCGGCGGCGCTCTTCTCGACATCAACCTCCAGCGCTACTTCTGCGCCATCGGGATGCCTGTGTTCCAGGGATATGGCCTCTCCGAAGCCACCCCTATCATCTGCGCCAATTCCACCGGCCACGCCATCTTCGGCTCCTCCGGACGTATCGTCAAGCCTATGGACTGCAAGATCTGCGACGCCGACGGCAATGAAGTCCCCATCGGCCAGAAGGGCGAAATCGTGGTGCGCGGCGAGAACGTGATGGCCGGCTACTGGAAGAATCCCAAGGCCACCGCGGACACCGTCATCGACGGCTGGCTCCACACCGGAGATATGGGTTACATATGCCCCTTCGACCCTGAGTTCCTCTATGTCGTGGGCCGCTTCAAATCCCTGCTGATCTCCTCCGACGGCGAGAAATACAGCCCCGAAGGCTTCGAAGACAGCCTCACCGCAGTGTCCAAGTACATCAACCAGGTGGTCCTCCACAACAACCAGGATCCCTACACGATGGTGCTGATCGTCCCGGACAAGGACGCCCTCCGCGAGTATGCCAAGGCCGCCGGTGCAGACCCTGCCACCGACGAAGGCAAGAAGCTGATGCTCAGCAAGATCCAGGATGAAATCAACTCCTACAAGAAGGGCGGCGCCAATGCCGGACTCTTCCCCGAGAAGTGGCTCCCTTCGGCCGTGGTGGTCTGCGAAGAGCCCTACACCATCGCCAACAAGATGATGAATTCCACCAACAAGATAGTCCGCGGCAAGGTCGAGGAGCACTACGCCGACCGCATAGCCTACTCCTACACCCCCGAAGGAAAGGATCTCTACAATGCCAAGAATATGGCCGCTATAGGATAGAGCCGCGCCGGCACGTCAGATGGACGGTCCTGGCCACCAGATGCGCCAGATAGGCTCCCATCAGCACGTGCACGGAAGCGACCGGGTCGCCCAGAAGCAGATGTCCCGGAATCCATATGGCACAGAATGACGCCACCGCCCACAAGGATGAGTTTCTCAGGAACTTTGTGGCGGTGGCGCCAAGGTATATGCCGTCCCAGGTAAAGGCGGGGCAGCCCACTAAAGGCATCAGTATCAGCCATATGACAAAGTGGCTGCAGGCATCTACGACGGCCTCATCGCTCGTCATCAGGCGGAACAGAGGCTGGGCGGCGAAGGCGTTTATCAGCACGAACAGCATCCCTATGCCCATACTCCAGACGAACGTGTGGCGGACGGTCTGAAGGACGGCGTCGCGGCGGGATTCACCGATGTAGCGGCCGGTGAGGGCCTCGCCTGCATATGCAAAGCCGTCGGTGAAGTAGGAGAAGAAGAGCATCAGCTTCATTATGATGGCGCTTGCGGCAAGGAGAGCATCGCCGTAGCGGGCGGAGATTATGGTGAAGCCGATGTAAATAGCTATGAAACAGACGCTTCGCACGATAAGGTCGGCATTCAGCCGGAAGAAGCTGCGCGAATGGCTGTGGGCGACGGCTTCCCAAAGGGAGGCAAAGCTGCGGCCCTTGAATATGGTCCCATATTTGACCAGGAGCGCCCCCAGACACCAGCCTAAGCCAAGGTACTGCGCTATGACCGTTCCTAGGGCGATGCCGGCAAAGCCGAGCGGCGTGCCGAAGGCCAGCAGGATGCTCAGCAGGATGTTGCCCACGTTGACAATGAGGTCTGCAACCATAGGCCTCACGCTGTCCTGCATCCCAATGAACCAGCCTTTGAAGGCCATCAGGCTGAGGCTCGCGGGGGCCGCCCATATGCGGATGAAGAAATATCGTGAAGCCAGCTCCTGCACCTGCGGCGAGCAGTCCACGAACAGGAAAGCCCCCTTTACGACCGGCCACTGAACCGCGATGAGCACTAAGGCCGACAGCAGGGCTATCCCAAGGGCCCGGAGCAATATGTCAGCGGCGCTGCGCATATCGCCGCGCCCATAGGCCTGCGCCGTCAGCCCGCCGGTGCCCGCCCGAAGGAACGCGAAGTTCCAGTAGAGCAGGTCGAACAGCATGCTGCCAATGGTGATGCCGCCGATGAGCGCCGCGCTCTCCCCGTCCAGATGCCCGGCCACGGCGATATCCACCATCCCCACCAGCGGGATGGTGATATTGGCCAGGATGCTTGGCAGCGCCAGCCGAAGTATCTGTCGGTCAATGGTTTGCATAACTTGGCGGGAAGTTGCTATGTAGTCCCCAAACCTTCCGGAGCTTCGCTCCTCCATCCCTCCCAAACAAGTTTGGGCCCCTCCCTCTAACATGCCCGAGGGTGGGCATGGGTTTGGGGACTACATAGCAACTTCCCTAAAAAAAACAAGTTACCTGAATTTGGTGTCTTCTTCGAGCATTCCGAGGTAGGAGGAGTAGCGCTCGGGGGAGATGGTGCCGTCGTCGACGGCGGCTTTCACCGCACAGCCGGGCTCGTGGGTGTGGGTGCAGGGGACAAAGCGGCAGTTGTCGGAGACGCGGAGCATCTCGGGGAAATACTTGTAGATCTCCTCCTTCCCCAGGTCCACCAGACCGAAGCCCCTAAGCCCCGGAGTGTCAATTATATAGCCTCCGGACGAGACCTTGTACATCTCGTAGAGCGAGGTGGTGTGGCGGCCCTGGAGGTGGGCAATGGATATGTCTCCGACCTTCGGATTCAGGGACGGGTCGACAGAGCGGATAAGGCTGCTCTTCCCCACTCCGGACTCGCCGGAAAAGAGGCACACGCGCCCCTTAATATCCTGCCGCAGGGCCTCTATCCCCTCGCCTGTCACCACGCTGGTCTCCAGCACCCGGTAGCCGGCGGAGCCATAGATGCGGTGGAAATCCGCCATATACTCCGCCGCCTCTTCGCGGTAGAGGTCAACCTTGTTCAGGACTATCGTCACCGGCACGCCATAGACTTCGCACGTGACGAGAATCCTGTCCAGGAAAGGCAGCTTGATCTGCGGAAAGTACAGGGACACAACGATATACGCCATATCCACATTGGCCGCAATGACGTGCGACTGCCTCGACAGGTTGGTCGAGCGGCGGATGACATAGTTCTTGCGGTCGAGCACCTCGACGATGGTGGCGGGGTTCTTTTCGTCGGGAGCGATGTCATATGAATATGACACCCTGTCCCCCACCGCCACCGGGTTCGTCGCCGTCCCCGCCTCCAGGCGTATCTTCCCCTTCAGCACCGCCGGGAACGGCGCCCACGCATCAAGCGCCGAGAGCAGATAATGGCTCCCGGCGTTCTTGACGACTATCGCTTCTCCTGTCACTATTTCTCCTTGAGGGAAATGGCGAAGCCGCCGCTGCGGGCGAGCTTCATCGTGAGGGTGTCGGAGGCGGTGAGGTCAGCCTTGCGGATGACGTAGGCCTTCGGGTTGGTCTCGTAGTCGGCGTCCGGGGCGTCTTCGTAAATCGTTGCCTGGTAGGTCTTTCCGGGGGCGAGGAAGTCCAGCGGGAAGCTAAGCTCACGGGTATTCTCGTCCGTGACGCCGCCGATGAACCAGACGTCCTCGGGGCCGCCGCAGAACTGCGTGGCGCCGTTGACATAGCCCTTGCGGGCGCCGGGCAGCTTGGCTGTGCCTTCGGAGGCGATGTTCAGCGTGCTCTTCTTGGCCTGGCGGGCGATTACGATATAGTCGCCGGGCTCGGCAAGCAGGTATTCACTCTTCTCCCAGTCGACGGCGACGTCCTTTATGAACTGGAAGGCATCGGGGAACTTGGCATAGTTCTCAGGCAGGTCGGCGGCCATCTGCAGAGGGGAATACATCGTCACATACAGCGCCAGCTGTTTGGCGATAGTGCTCCACATATGGGCAGTGTTGCCGGGAGCCGTGATGCTGAGGTCAGTCTCGAGGATGCCGGGGGTGTAGTCCATAGGACCGCCCTGGAGGCGGGTGAACGGCAGCACGGTCACGTGGATGGGCTCGATGTCATTCTGGAACTCGGTGCCCATTGCGGACTCATTGCCAATCATATTGGGCCAGGTGCGGCAAAGGCCGGTCGGACGCACCGCCTCGTGGGCGTTGATCATAACCTTATGCTTTGCTGCTTCGCGGATGACGTGATTGTAATGGTTGATGGTCTCCTGGCTGTAGTGGTGCAGGCCGCGGGGGACGATGTCGCCCACATAGCCGGTCTTGGCGGCATCATAGCCATATTTGTTCATAAGGTCGAGCGCGGCCTCGAGGTGGCGGTCATAGTTCCATATGGATGCCGAGGTTTCGTGGTGCATAATGAGGCGGATGCCGCGGCTGTGGGCATATGCGTTCAGCGCGTCGATGTCGAAGTCGGGATAAGGCGTGACGAAGTCGAAGACATATTCCTTCTGCTGGCCGAACCATTCCTCCCAGCCCTCGTTCCAGCCCTCGATGAGCAGGCCGTCGAAGCCGTTCTCCGCGGCGAAGTCGATATAGCGGCGGACGTTCTCGTTGTTGGCGCCGTGGCGGCCGTGGGGCTTGGCAACGCTATAATCGGTGACGCCGAGCTCGATCGTGGGATAGTCGTCGGTGTAGGACCAGGCGCTCTTGCCGGTTATCATCTCCCACCATACGCCCATATACTTCGTGGGGTGGATCCAGGAGGTGTCCTCAATCTTGCAAGGCTCGTTGAGGTTGAGTATCAGCCTGGAAGCGAGGATCTTACGGGCGTCGTCAACCACCTGAACCGTTCTCCAGGGTGTGCCGAAGGGGGTCATCACGGCACCCTTCCAGCCCTGGGCGTCAGGGGTGAGCTCGATGCGCAGGGTGTTCTTGCCTTCGAGCAACAGGTTGGCGGTCGGGAAGTCGACCACGGCGGCCTCGTGGATATTGATATACAGCCCGTCGTCCGTCTTCATCTGGAGGGCGGTCTGGACACCGTTCTTAAGGACGGTCTGGGAGGCGTTCCACATACAACGGCCGGGGATGAGGGCTGGAATCTCGGACAGGCGGGAATCCGTGTATTCATACTCCTGGGTGTCGTAGTCGCCGGGAATCCAGAGGGCGTGGTGGTCACCCGTCAGGGCGAACTCGGTGAGTTCTTCCTTGATGACGAAATGGCGGAAGTTCCACTGGGAAGGGAACTCATAGCGGAAGCCGAGACCGTCGTCGAAAAGACGGAAGACAACATCCATCAGGCGGTCGGAGCCCTTCTGTTTGAGGCTGACTTTCAGCTCATTATAATGGTTGCGGATGTGGGCTTCCTCACCCCAGACGGGGTCCCAGGTCTCGTCCTTGCTGTCGGTGGCGGTGCCGACGAGCTCAAAGCCGTCGTGGAGGCTCTGGGGAGCTCCATAGACCCAGCCCTGCTTGCTGGCGAAGTCTTCGTTCACGTGACGCCTGTCGCCGCGCAGTTCGAAGCCAAGGCGGCTGGGAAGTACTACCGGCTTGCCATCCTTGTCGAGGGAGTAGCAGGGCGTGCCGTCGGGCGCGAGGCCGAAGGTCGCCACAAGGCTCCCGTCCGGGCTTGCCACGGTCTGGATGTCACTGAGGGTCAGGTCTTTAGTCTGCGAGCACGCCGCAATCATCAAGGCAGCGGCCAGAATCAAAAATCTTTTCATATGTCTTGGTTATCTTTTGTATTCAACTACCAGCGAGGTCATTGCGGGGACGACGGTGTCGGCCGAGAGGGTGACGGGGGCGCCGGTCAGGACGTCCGTGCCGTTCACCTGGGCCGGGGCAAATTCAGCATAGTGCGCCCAAGGGATCCGGACGTCGTGGGAGGTGTTGTTTATATAGACGAACACCGCCTCGGAAGAATTGTAGCGGAAATATGCATACGTATTGTCGCGGGTCATGAAATGCAGGGTCTTGCCGCTGTGGATGACCTCCTTGTCCTTGCGCCAGTTAAAGAGGCGGGCGGTGTAGTCGTGCAGGTCGGCTGCGCAGGTGTAGTCGGCCGTGGCGGTCTTGCCTGCGGCTTTGCGGCCTTCTTCAGTGAAGAGGTCGCACTCGTCACCTTCCCAGCCGCCGGGGAAGTCGATACGCTTGGCGCCGTC
>CACZBP010000072.1 GCA_902779495.1 uncultured Bacteroidia bacterium | reverse complement strand
TTGTGGCCTTTACGGCCACAAAGCGGGGCTTTGCGTAACTGGGAATGAAACGAAAGCAAGTTTTCGTTTCATTCCCAGTTACACAAAAACGCCAGACTTGCGTCTGGCGTCTTCAAAATGCTTGTGACTCGTGCAGGATTCAAACCTGCGACCTTTTGATCCGTAGTCAAATGCTCTATTCAGCTGAGCTAACGAGCCATTTTTAAAAGCCTCTGGGAGGCTTATTCGGCAACTTCCTGCTTGACGAACTTCTTCTCCTGGATCCTCGCCTTCTTACCGGAGAGGTTGCGGAGGTAGAAGATGCGTGCCCTGCGGACCTTACCTACCTTGTTGACTTCAATCGAGTCAATGAAGGGAGACTGGATGGGGAAGATCCTTTCAACTCCGATACCGCCTGAAACCTTGCGGACAGTGAATGTCCTGGTGTAAGGGGTTGCTCCGGAGAGCTGGATAACTGTTCCTCTGAACTTCTGGAGCCTTTCCTTGTCTCCTTCCTTGATCCTATAGGTCACGGTGATGGTGTCACCGGCCTTGAATCTGGGGTATTCTGCAGTCTTCTCGTTCTGGAAGGACTGGTCAACTAACTTAATTAAATCCATTTCCTTGTCTTATTAGCGCAACGTTACGAACTTAATAAACGACACCGTAAGAGGTTGCTTGGTTTTTGGGACTGCAAATGTAGTAATAAAATTCCAAAGAGCAAAACTTTTCCGCAAAAAATCAGAAATTTTCACTCATTTTGGCGAAAAGTGCCCTGTCTTCGCGCGAAAGGTCTGGGTTGAAGGACGAACTGCCGCGCATCTGCTCCAGCGCTTCCTTCTCGCTGCGGGAGAGTTTCTTGGGCAGCCAGACAAGGTATTTTACATACAGGTCGCCGGTGCCGCTGCCATAGCCGCTCACCGAAGGAAGTCCCTTTCCGCGCAGGCGGACTACGGTGCCGGACTGGGTGCCGGGCTCGACCTTGATGCGGTAGCTGCCGTCAAGGCAGGGAATCGAGACCTCGGTGCCGAGGATGGCGTCGGGAAGGGTCAATATCTTCGTGTAGAACAGGTTGTTGCCTTCACGCTTGAAGTTGGAGTCCGGGAGCTCTTCGATGAGGACGAGCAGGTCTCCGGGCACGCCTCCGTTCTTGGCGCCGTGGCCTTCTCCGCGGACAGTGAGCTGCATTCCGTCTTCAACTCCTGCAGGGATGGTGACCTTGACCGAGACGCGCTTGCGCACAAGTCCGGTGCCGCCGCAGTTGCGGCAGGCGCTCTTCACTATGCGGCCTTCGCCGCCGCAGCGGGAGCAGGTCGTGTAGGTTACGGTCTGGCCGAAGAAACTGCGGCCGACCCTCTGTTCCTGACCGGAACCGCCGCACTGGGGACATGTCTGTATGTCGGAAGCGTTCTTCGCTCCCCTGCCGCCGCATTCGGGGCAGGGCTCGTTGCGCTCGATGGAGACCTCCTTGGTGCAGCCCTTCGCTATCTCCTCAAGGGTGAGCTTGACACGGGTGCGGATATCCCTTCCGCGGTAGACCCGCTGCTGGCCCTGGGAGGAACGTCCCGAGCCGAAGCCGCCAAAACCGCTGAAGCCGCTGAACCCGCCGAAGCCGCCTCCGAACAGATCGTTCAGGATGTCGTTGAGGTTGCCGAAGCCCTGGCTGAAATCGAATCCGCCCTGGCCGCCCATACCGGCGAAGCCGAACTGGTCATACTGGGCTTTCTTCTGGGGGTCGCTCAGGACTGAATATGCCTCTGAAGCCTCCTTGAATTTCTCCTCGGCGGTCTTCTTTTCGGCATCGGTGCCGTCGACCCAGCGGTCGGGGTGCCATTTGAGCGCAGCCTTGCGATAGGCTGACTTTATGTCATCGGCAGAGGCCCCTTTCTGGAGCCCAAGCACCTCGTAGTAATCTCTTTTTTCGGCCATATGCTATGCCCCCACGACAACTTTCGCATACCGCAGGACCTTGCCCGAGAGGAGATATCCGGTCTCGACCACGTCATAGACCATCCCCTTGAGAGCTTCGTCCTGGACGGGAAGCTGGGCCACGGCTTCGTGGAAATCGGTGTCGAATTTCTGGCCTTTGGCTTCGATCTTCTCCAGGCCCTTGGTCTTCAGATATGCCATCAACTTATTGTATATCAGGGCTGTGCCTTCCTTGGCGGCCTCGTCGCTGGACTGCTCCAGCAAGGCCATCGCCCTTTCGCAGTCGTCAAGAACGGGCAGCAGGCCCTTTATCGTTTCGGCGGAAGCGGTGCTGACAAGCGAGAGCCTGTCTTCGGCGCTGCGGCGGCGGAAAGTCTCGAATTCGGCCATCAGACGGAGATATCCATTCTTCTCCTCCTGAAGCTTAGCTTCGAACCCTTCTTTCTCCTTCTCCAAGGCTTCCACCTTGGTTTTCAACGCTTTAAGCTCTTTGTCAGACTTCTTTTCGCTACTTTTTTTCTGTTCTTCCTTTGCCATAATACTATCTTTTATTCTTACGGAACGTCTGAGCCGATAAGAATCAAATAATCTGCCAGAGGCGGATGTATGCCATATTGTCAGTTCCTGCAGGGACTACTTCTTGTGGACCAGGTACTGTTCTTCTTTATAGGTAAGGCCCATAAAGAGGATGGCGAGCAGGCAGGCGCCGATCAGCAGGAGGAAGGTCCAACTCCAGTCGGCGTTCTTGGCGACATAGCCTATGACTATGTTGGCCAGGATGGCGGTTCCGAAGAAATAACCGAAGAAGCCGGTCAGGCCGGCAGCGGTGCCGGAGGCGTTCTTGGGGGCGAGGTCGAGGGCCTGGACACCTATGAGCATCACGGGACCATAGATGAAGAAGCCTATGCCTATCAGGCTGATTATCACCATCGTAAGGTTATCGATGAAGAGCCAGTAAAGAACGATGAACAGGGCCACCAGAGCCATAAAGAGCATCGTGGGGAGGGCCCTGCGGCCCTTGAAGACGTGGTCGGATATCCAGCCGCAGATGAGGGTGCCGGGGATGGCCGCGAACTCATATGCGAAATAGGCCCAGCCGGCGTTCTTAAGGTCAATCCCCTTCTCGGTAAGGATGGTCGGGGCCCAGTCGAGGCAGCCGTAGCGGACCATATAGACGAAGGCGTTGGCCAGGGCTATGAACCAGAGGAACTTGTTGTTAAGGACATATTTGAAGAATATATCCCTGGTCGAAAGCGCCCGCTCGTGCTTCTCGCTGTAGTTCTTCGGGTAGTCGTTGCGCCATTTCTCGATGGAGGGCAGGCCGCAGGACTGGGGGGTGTCGCGAAGAAGGATATATGCTATAAGCGCCACAAGGAGGGCGACCGCCGCCGGGAAGACGAAGGTGCCGATGAGGAAGTAATATTCCGTCGCAGCGCCGTAGAACCAATGTCCGAACCACATTGCACCATATACGGCCATAGGGCCGACAAGGGCGCCGCCGACATTGTGGGCGCAGTTCCATATGGACATCATCGTGCCCCTCTCGCTGACCGAGAACCAGTGCGTCATAACGCGGCCGCAGGGGGGCCAGCCCATACCGTTGAACCAGCCTACGAGGAAGTTCAGCAGGGCCATTATGGCTATCGCCCAGCCTTTATGGGCTGCGCCGATGGCCTGGATGGGCACTATCATAAACATCATCGAGAAGGCAGCCAGCACCAGGCCAAGGGGAAGGAAAGTCCTGGCGTTGCTGCGGTCGGAGACGCTGCCCATCAGGAATTTCGACAGGGCATATGCTATTGCGTTCATCGAGAGGACTATACCGAGCTCGTCCTTGCCGAAGCCGAACTGAGCCAGCTCGGGGATGGCCATGGAGAAGTTCTTGCGGACGATGTAGAATCCGGCATATCCGATGAAGGCGCCCAGGAACACCTGGAGCCTCATACTCTTGTACTTCGCATCTGTCTGCGGCCCGGCTGGAAGTTCTTCCCTGTAGGCGGGCTGTTTTAGGAATCCTATCATAGAAGTGGTCTGGTTATTATCCTTTCAATGCGGCGGGGAACGGAGGTCAGGATCTCATACGGTATGGTGCCGAGGATGTCGGCAAGTTCCGTCACCGTGGGGTCCTCCCCGAATATGGTTACGGTATCCCCTACCTTGCAGGGAACGCCGGTGACATCCAGCATACACATATCCATACAGATATTGCCTATGGTCTTGACCCTGTGGCCGTTAAGCGAGAAAGAGGCGTTGCCGCGGCCAAGGTGGCGGTCTATGCCGTCGGCATATCCCACCGGGATGGTGGCTATGGTCGTTCCGGACGGGGCTATATGACCCCAGCGGCCATATCCAATGGTGCCGTCTTCCGGAGTCAATGTCTTAACCTGCAGCACTTTACATTTGAGCGAAGCGACCGGGGCAAGCTTGGTGCCGGGAATGGCGCTTATGCCGTAGATGCCGATTCCAAGGCGGACCATGTCGAACTGGTACTGCGGGAAACGCTCTATGCCGGCGGAGTTGAGGATATGGAACATCGGCCTGTAGGAAAGACTTGCCGAGAGCTTTTCGGCATTGGTCCTGAACATCTCTATCTGGCCCAGCGTGAAGGCGTCTTCCTGCGGGTCCTCGGCCGCTGCCAGATGGGAGAATATGGATTTTACGCGCACCTCGGGGCAGTCCTTCAGATATGCCGCCAGGGCGTCAAGCTCGCTTGTCATAAAGCCGAGCCGATGCATGCCGGTGTCGAGCTTGATGTGGACGGGGTAGTCTTTTATATCCCTGGCTTTCAGCTCTTTGCAGAAGAGCTCGAGCGCCGTCAGGTTAGGGATCGACGGCTCAAGGCGGCTTTCGATAATCTCAGGGAAGAAGTCCGTGCCGGCAGTCAGCACAAGGATGGGAAGGCTGATACCGGCCTGGCGCAGTTCCATTCCCTCGACGGGATATGCGACTGCGAGATAGTCGGCTCCGGCACCCTGGAGCATCGCAGCCATTTCCACGGCCCCGTGGCCATAGGCGTTCGCTTTGACCAGGACCAGGAGTTTGGTGGATGCAGCGAGCCTGGACCTGAAGTAACGGTAGTTCTTCAGGCAGCCGGGCAGGGACAGTTCCAGCCTTGAGAAGTCGTCTTCCTTGTTCATATTCTGCAAAATTACTGATTATTTTTCACATTTTGCTTCAAAATATGTACTTTTGCAAATTATTTAATTTTTATATGGAAGTCAGAAACATAGCGATCATCGCCCACGTGGACCACGGAAAGACCACCCTCGTGGACAGGATGATATATCAGGCGGACCTGGTGCGCAGGCCCGAGAATCTGGGTGAATTGATTCTGGACAACAACGACCTCGAGCGCGAAAGGGGCATAACCATTCTCGCCAAGAACGTCTCCGTTGTCTATAAAGGAGTGAAAATCAACATCATAGACACCCCCGGACATAGCGATTTCGGCGGAGAGGTGGAAAGGGTGCTCAATATGGCGGACGGCGTGCTGCTGCTTGTGGACGCCTTCGAGGGCTGTATGCCCCAGACCCGCTTCGTCCTCCAGAAGGCCCTCCAGATGGGCAAGAAGCCTATAGTGGTCATCAACAAGGTGGACAAACCCAACTGCCGTCCAGAAGAGGTCCAGGAGGAGGTCTTCGACCTTATGTTCGCCCTCAACGCCACGGAGGAGCAGCTGGATTTCCGCACCATATACGGCAGCGCCAAGCAAGGATGGATGGACAATGACTGGAAGCAGCACGGAGACAATATCACTCCGCTTCTGGATGCCATCATCGACGTCATCCCCGCCCCCGCAAAGGTGGAAGGCACCCCGCAGATGCTGATATCCTCGCTGGAATATTCCCCCTACGTGGGACGTATCGCAGTGGGCCGCGTGACCCGCGGCGAACTTCGCACAGGTATGCCCATCAGCCTGTGCAAAAGGTATGACATAGTCGAGAAACAGAAGATCAAGCAGCTGATGACCTTCGACGGCCTGGGCAAGAAGAATGTCGACAGCGTCGGGTGCGGAGACATCTGCGCCGTGGTCGGAATCGACGGCTTCGAGATCGGCGACACCATCGCCGACTACGAGAATCCCGAGGCCCTGCCGCCCATCGCCATCGACGAGCCCACGATGAGCATGCTCTTCACCATCAACAACTCCCCCTTCTTCGGAAAGGACGGCAAATTCGTCACTTCCAGGCACATAAAGGAGCGCCTTGACCGCGAGCTGGAGAAGAACCTCGCCCTCAAGGTCAAGCCCGGCCTCAACGCCGACTCCTTCATAGTCTATGGCCGCGGCGTCCTACACCTGTCGGTCCTCATCGAGACTATGCGCCGCGAGGGTTTCGAGCTCCAGGTGGGCCAGCCCAAGGTGCTTGACAAGACCATCAACGGCCAAAGGTGCGAGCCTATCGAGGAACTCTCCATCGAGGTCCCCGAAGAGTTCGTCGGCACCGCCATCGAGATTGCCACCCGCCGCAAGGGCGCACTCCTTCGTATGGAGCCCCGCGGCGACCGCACCCTGCTCGAGTTCGACATCCCCACCCGCGGCCTTATGGGCCTGAGGAGCAATATGCTGACCGCAACCCAGGGAGAAGCCGTCGTCGCCCACAGATATAAAGAGTACCAGCCCTTCAAGGGAGAGATCGAAAGGCGCAACAACGGTTCCCTCGTGTCCCTCGAGACCGGCGAGGCCATTGCCTATTCGATGAACAAGCTGCTCGACAGGGGCCGTTTCTTCGTCGAGCCCGGCGAGGAGATATACGGCGGCCAGGTGGTCGGCGAGCACACACGTGAGCGCGACCTCAACGTCAACATATGCAAGACCAAGAAGCTGACCAACGTGCGTGCAGCCGGTTCCGACGAGAAGATTATCCTTCCTCCGGCCATCAAGTTTTCCCTCGAGGAGGCCCTTGAATATATCCAGGAAGATGAGCTTCTGGAAGTCACCCCACACTTTATGAGGATACGCAAGATTCTGCTCGACCCGCTGGACCGAAAAAGAAAATCTGATTCCGAGGGTTGTTAATCAGAAAATTTTTCGTATCTTTGCAACCCCAAATCTGTAAACTGGCATGTTAGGCATAGTTTTAAGTGGATTAAAGGCTGGAAAACAGCATTTTTCCTGGCATTTGGGAAAGGAGTTCTTTGAAAGCTTCGATAATTCGGAAATTCTTGATGCAGACCTCTTTGTGGAGGCTGCAGCCGAGAAATCAGGGGATTACACAGGCATAGACTGTTCCATCAGGGGCACTCTCACCGTCCAGTGTGACCGCTGCCTCGACGACCTTCAGATGCCTGTTGACGAAACGGTGCTGCTGAGCGTCAAGTTCGGGCGGGAAGACGCCTCCTCTGATGCACCGAGAGAAGGAGATGGGCGCGAAGTCGTCTACATCTCCCCCGATGAGTCCGAATTTGACCTCAGCCAGACGGTATATGACTTCGCCCTTCTGTCGCTGCCCCTCCACAGGGTGCACCCCGAAGGCGGATGCGACCCCGAAGTGCTGAAGCACCTTTCGAAGGAGGCTGCCGTCGGCCAGGCTCCTGCAGACAGCCCTTTTGCTGCGCTTAAAGGGCTGCTTGACAAAAAATAAGCGCAGTTTTTAAGATATAAATATTAAAAATTGAAATAACAATGGCACATCCGAAACACAAACTCTCAAAGCAGAGAAGAGACAAGAGAAGAACTCACGACTTCGCTGCCGTCCCCACACTGGCCACCTGCCCCAACTGCGGTGCAACAGTGATCTACCACCGTGTATGCCCCGAGTGCGGCTACTACAGAGGTCGTCAGATAATCGTCAAGGACGCTGAATAAGCCTCCCCTGACGCATTGATGGCCCGATAGTTCAACGGATAGAACGGAAGTTTCCTAAACTTTAAATCGTGGTTCGATTCCACGTCGGGCTACTTGAAAGGAAAAATCTTCGGGTTTTTCCTTTTTTTGTATCCTGCCGCCGACGAAATCGCCTGCAAATAAGCGTATTACACGTAAGGCTTCATTCTCCGACGGGGTTCGATATTGAATCCCGTTTCTTTACTGAAAGACACTCCCGACGGAAACGCCATATTCTGTATCTTGACACGGTCGGCGGGTGAAGCTGATTTCCAGTAATCTTGTAAGTGACAGGCGATTAGGATTGCCTTCCTCACATCGATTGACTGGTTCGATTTTTTTGAAAGGGCATCATCAAGTTCGATACTGGTTTCCTTGATCCTTTGGTCCAAGGTATCGATAGTAATCTTGTAGACATCCTTTGGTATTTTACCTATGCCAAATCTTGTTACTGTCTCCTTACGCTCTTTCTTTAAGTCTTGTAATGATTGTCTAAGCTCAGCCTCTCTTTGCTTGGAAAGCAGACTGATTCTATCGAGCTTTTCTTCAATCCAAGACTGAAGGATATCGATTCCTTCATCGGGAACCACATACTCGGACAACAAATCCATATACATTCTGTGTAGAGCCTTCGCACTGATATTGCTACTGCAACCTCTCGTGTTGCATTTGTAGTACCAAATCCTTTTCTTCCTTACCTCGTATCCAGTGAGGAATCTGCCACAAGTACACCGGACGTGTTTCCGTAACGGGACCTCTGGCAGCAAAGCGGTTTGTTCATACCCCTTCCTGTTCTCAAGCCCATTGGCTATCCTATAAGTTTCCTCATCAATGATAGGAGGCTGATTCCCTTTGACTAAGCGGTCTCCCAGCATATTGTGCCGAATCATACCATAGTAGAATGGATTCTCCAGGATTTGAGGAACTCTCTTCCTCTCCACATCCCAGCCCATCTTCAGCCATCGGCTCTGTATTTCGGTATCAGTCACTCTTTCATAAGCTTTCCATTGAAATGCCATCCGTATAAGTTCTCCTTTCTCGTCAATGATGAACCGATGCTTCTCCTTAGCAGTACGGTCAATCTTGTAGCCGACAGGGGGCTTAGTGTACCAGTCCCCGCGTTCCAATGAGGCGAGCATCCCCGCATTGCACTTCGAGCGACGTAGCTGGTTCTCGAACTGATTGAAAAGGAACAGTAGATTCTCCAAGAATTCACCCGCCATATTGTCTGCATCTATAGGCTGAGTAACCGAGATGACAGTTATGCCTTTGGACTTAAGGAATGCTTTAGTAACGATAGCTTCAGCCCCTGCCCTGGAGAATCTGTCGAAGGAATAGACGAGTATGGTGTTGATTGCTCTATGGGACGACACATAGGCTATCATTTCGTGATAGAGTTTCCCTTCTGTTTTGGCACTCTCATTAGTCTGCCCAAGAATCTTGTCAACGATGATACCGTGTTTCTCTGCATAGTCAAGACAGGCGTGTTCTTGAATGTCAAGGCTTAGGTTATCCTTCTGGTCCTTAGAGCTCACCCTGGTCCAAATCACAGCTATACGTTTGTCGGACGGGGTGGTTCTATTCGATGTTTCTATACTCTTCTTCATAATCGTAAGCTCCCGGCAATCAATAAGTTAAAGTTACAAATAATTTCTGAATCCTGCAAGATTACTGGAAATCAGCTTCACCCGCCGACCGTGTCAAGATACAGAATATGGCGTTTCCGTCGGGAGTGTCTTTCAGTAAAGAAACGGGATTCAAT
>CACZBP010000071.1 GCA_902779495.1 uncultured Bacteroidia bacterium | reverse complement strand
AGTTGCGTTCCATCGGCATACGGTTGGGGTTCCAGTTGCCGAGGTTGATGTCGAAGGGGCTGGCGCCATATCCTGAACCCTGCTGGAAACCGATTTCATCGGTGGCTCCGCCGAGTTTGTAGCGGCCGTCGAGGTCTTCGGTATTGTACTGGAAGTCAGGGAGGAAGATATAGGCGTTGTCCAGATACTGTTCCGCAGTCTCGATCTTGGAGAACATCTGCTCCTCGGTGAGGTTGTCACCAGGGGCGCGGTCCAGGAAGTCTGTGCAGGATACGGTCACTGCAATCATGGGCAGCAGGGCTGCCAGGTATCTCATTATCTTTTTCATAGCTTACAGATCGAAACGTATTCCCATATTGATAATTCTCTGCAGAGGATAAGGCAGCGTGCCGGAACCGGCGGCCTCGGGATCGCGGTCCTTCAGCCACAGGGTGTCCCAGACTGCCACGTTCTGCGCATTGAGGTAGATTCTGGCGTTGGACAGCCTGATTGCCTGGACCCAGCGTCTGGGGAGGGTCCAGCCCAGCTCGATGTTGCGGAGCTTCAGGTAGTCCGTCTTCATAAGGTTGAAGTCGCTCGACTCGTTGTTGTTGGCCGAAGTGTGGGCGACGGGGAGAAGGGCGTCCTTGTTGTCAACCGTCCATCTCTGGAGGTTGATGATACTGGACGGATAGGCGAAGAAACGTGCCGTTCCGCCGAGGGCGCCGCTGAACATAATCGAGAAGTCGACTCCCTTCCAGTTTATACCCAGTGACAGACCGCCGGTGAAGATAGGAACAGAGGAGACCTTGATCGGAACCCTGTCGTCCGGGTCGACCTTGCCGTCCTTGTTGACGTCTTCATACTTGATGTCACCGGGGATGACGGTGATACCGAAATTCTGGGTCGGTGAGGAATCGATGTCCTCCTGGCTCTGGAACAGGCCGAGTGAGTGGTAGCCGAGGGCGCAGCCGATTTCATATCCGCGAAGGTCCTGGTAGTCGAACTTCGGGGTGGGCTGGTCGTTCTCGAGGACCTTGTTCTTGGCCCAGGTGCCCTGGAGGTTGGCGAACATCGACAGGTCGGAGGTCAGCCTCTTGTTGAAGCGGATTTCAGCCTCGAAACCGTGGTTGAACACCTTACCGGAGTTACGCGGGGCGACATTGGCGATACCCACATAGGAGGGAACGCTGCCTGCAGGGGTGAGGATGTTGTCGCGCATCTCACGGAAGTAGTCGACCGTGAAGTTCAGGGAGTTGTCCCTGAACAGGGAGACGTCGATACCGACGTTCATCTTGCGGGCTTTCTCCCAGGTCACGTAGGCATTTCCGAAACGGGTCTGGTTGTAGCCGCCGGCTGCCGTGGTTCCTCCGTTGGTGAGACCGAAGTAATAACCATAGGGGAATATGCTGCTGTTGCTGTCGACAAGACCGCCGCCGGGACCGAATTCGGTGATGAACAGGAATCGGGAACCACCGATCTGGTCGTTACCCACGACGCCATATGAGCCCCTGAGCTTGAGGATCTTGACCCAGTCGGGCATATGCAGCCAGGGCTCTTCGCTGACGACCCATCCTGCGGAGAATGCGGGGAATACACCATAGCGTTTTCCGGGAGGGAAGTTTTCGGAACCGTTGTAGCCGATGTTGGCCTCGAGGAAGTACCTGCGGGCCCAGTTGTAGGCTACACGGGCGGATATGCCCTGGTAGGCATACATATATTCACTGCTCTGGAGGTCCTTGATGGTGCGGTTCGCAAGGATCTGGGCGTTGACCTGATGCTTGCCGAAGTCGCGGTCATAGTTCAGGCGGAGGTCCATATAGGTGTACCTCTCGGCGTATCCTCCGGTGCTGGCGGAGAGCTTGCCGTTGGTGGTGTAGTCCTGATAGAAGTCGTCGCCGTTGATGTCCTTGCCCCTGTACCAGTAGGACTCGAAGTCCTGGCTCCAGGAACGGTTCAGGTTGGAGGTGTTCTCGAAGCTGAAGTAAGCCATCACGCTGAGGCCCTTGGTGATGAAGTCCAGCTGGTGGCGTGCCGAGATGGTGCCGTTCATCACGTTGGAACCGTTGTTATAGTAACCGCTGCGGGTGATGAGGCCGTAAGGGTTGCCCGGCTTGAAGGGGATTTCCAGGGCGGAACCTGCGGCGAGGGTGCCGTTGGGGTTGAATATCGCCTGGGTGCCGGGGAGACGGCTGGTAATCTGGCCGAATATGTACGGGAAGCTGATGCTAGGTCCGACCCTGGTTTCCAGACGGCCCGCCAGGTCGACCCGGATGGTGAGCATCTTGGTGGCCTGGAAGTCGATGTTGGAACGGAAGTTATAGCGGTCGTACTTGGACTTCACTCCGTAGTTGGCCTCGAACTCGTCCTCGTGGTTGAGGAGGGTTCCCTGACGGATATAACTACCTGACACGAAGTAGTTTATCTTGTGGTTCTTGCCGGCGCTGCCGGAGATGTTGACGTTGTATTGCTGCTGCCAGGAGTGGTTTTTCAGCACGACGTCGAACCAGTCGGTGTTCGGGTAGAGGTAGGGGTCGGAACCGTCCTTGATGATCTGGAGTACTTCTTCGGTGTAGCGAAGGGGCTGTCCGTCGTTGAAGTCCACCGCGCGGTTGTAGAGGGCCTGCTCATAGGAGCTCATCGTCTCGGGGAGCCTGATGGGCTGCTGGAGGGCCTGCTGGACCGTGAAGGAAATCTTCGGCCTCTCGTCGCCGGAACCGCGCCTTGTCGTGACGACCACGACGCCGTTGGCGCCCTGGATACCGTATAGCGATGAGGAGGAGGCATCCTTCAGGATGGTGATGGACTCGATTTCGTTGGCGTCGAGCATATCGAAGTCGGCCTTGTTGCGGGGCAGACCGTCGATAACCACGAGCGGGGCGCTGGAGCCATATGTGCCAAGACCTCTGACGTAGAGGGAGGAGGCATCGGCTCCCGGCTCACCGGAATACTGCACTGTGAACAGGCCGGGGAGCTTGCCCGCGAGGGCGTTGGAGATGTTGGCTACCGGGCTCTGTACCAGTTCCTTGGTCTGGATGGTGGAGATAGCACCGGTGATGGAACGCCTGGTCTGGCGGTTGTTCATACCGACCACGACCACTTCTTCCAGGACGTTGGCTTCGTCACGGAGGACGATGTTGAGGGTCTGGCTCGCAGCCGCGATGCCAAGCTCCCAGGGCTGGTAGCCCAGGAAGGACACGCACAGGGTACCTTCTTCCTTGCCGATGTTCAGTGAGAAACGTCCGTCAATGTCGGTGATGGTGGAGAGCCTTGTGTTCTTCATCCACACCGTCGCACCTACAACGGGCTCGCCGTGCATGTCGAAGACCGTACCGGATACGATGTTCTTCTTGGCGGCTTCCTTCTTGCCGGAGTCGCCTTCATCCTGCACGGCTTCCTTCGTGATGACCACGATGGAACCCTTGATTTCGAACTTGAACGGAGGCCTCAGCACCTTTGACAGCACTGATTCGAGCGGCTCGCTCACGAACGATGCACTTACCGCCGGAGCGCCTTTGATGTCGCCCGGATCGTAGATGAACGAGCAGCCGGTCTGGCTTCCGATCTCCTTCAGGACGGAAGAGAGCTGCTCATTCGCAAACGTCTTGGTCACGGTCTGGGCCAGGGCCGCGGGTACGAAGACCGCTGCCAGGAGCACCGTCACCAGGACTTTCTTCAGAATGGATTGATGCATATTGAATTAGGTTATTATATGGTTTCCACGATATATTCCCCGCTTTCTCCCACCGTCCACTTCACTGGGCAGATGTAGGATATGGCGTCGAGTATGTTGGGGATTGATTCCTTGATGTTGAGTATGATGGAGACGGAACGGCTGCCCTTGCCGGAATTGACGCAGGTGATGCGTTCGCCGTAGATGGAGGATATCCTGCCGAGCAGTTCGCCAAGGTCGATGGCGGAATAGACCAGGGTGCCTCCGAGCCAGCTGACGCGGCTCTTGACGTCGCCGGCGTATTTGACGAGCTTTTCGTCGGAGGTGTCATAGGAGAGGATTTCCCCGGGCTGCATTTCCACCCGGATTGTGGAGTTCGAGAACGCTATGCTGCCTTCCAGGAGCGCGGCTTCGACCTTTGCCTCGGAGGGATATGCTGTGACGTTGAACTTTGTGCCATAGACGGTTATGTCGTTGGCGCCCATCCGCACGATGAAGGGCTGGGCGGGATTGTGGCGGACGTCGAAGTAGCCTTCGCCTTCGAGGGTCACGGTGCGTTCGCCTTTCATATAGTCGCCGCTGTAGCTGAGGCGGGACGCTGCATTGAGCCACACAATGGTGCTGTCGGGCAGGACTACCTTGGTCTGCTCGCAGTAGCGTGTCTCAACGGTGAAGATGTTGGGCTCCTGGACGGCAGGGGAGGAGGAATCCTTGCGGCCGGTGGGAAGAAGAATGAGCAGGAGCGCTGCCGCGGCCGCTACCGAAGCCGCCCAGAGGGAGACTCTCGCCGCTTTGCGTGCGCTTATGCGCGTGCGGATACGCTTGAATGCGCGCACCTGGGCCAGGGAAGGGATTTCGGTCTGCTTCCACTGGTTCTCCCACTGTCGGAAGGTGGCGAGATTTTCCGGCTTTTCGTGAATGAACCTGCGTATCTCCCCCGCGGCGGAGTCGTCCTTCCGTCCGGAGAAGTAATTGTAGCAGAGCCGTTTGAGGCTTTCGTTCATCATTTGACAGGTGTTACTCTCTACTATTAAAACGATTTCTTGCCCTTCTACCCTACCTTTGGGACGCGAATTTTCTTTCGCCCGAAGAAATTTTTTCCGGGAGAAAAAGGGGCCGTCATCGAAGGTGGCTGCTATTTCGTCAGACGGGAGCGGAGGATGCGGAGGGCCTTGGTGATGTGCTTTTCGACGGCTTTGACGCTGATGCCCAGGCGGCGGGCTATTTCCTCATTCCCCAGGCCTTCCTGACGGCTGAGGGTGAAGACTTCCCGGCACTTGTCGGGCATAGATGCGATTATTGCCTCGAGCTCACGGTTGAGCTCAGTCACGAGCAGTTTGTCGTCAGTGACTGAGAGGGTACCCGTAAGGTCCTCAATGATAAGCTTTTCGAATTCCGTTTCGGTTATCTCCCTGCCGAGGAGGCGGTGCTGCACCTGGAGATGCTTGAGCTGGTCCAGGCAGCGGTTGCGGGTCATCGTGTAGAGGACGCCTTCCCAGTGGTCCGAGTCGGTGCCTTTGTATTTTTCCCAGAAACGCACGAATATGTCCTGGACAAGGTCGTTGGCCATATCACTGTCCTGCAGCATCCTGCCTGCATATGTGACAAGGCGGGATGAACAGGAGTAGAATAGTTGTTCGAGTATGTCCAGGTTCAGGACCATCGGCTATTTCATGCAAGCCTTGAACAGAACCTCAGGTTTGTGGAAATCAGGCGACTTGTCCTCGGTGGGAACCGCTGAATACCAGATCTCTTTCTCGCCGGGGCGGAAGTCGGCGCGGAAGACTCCCATATAGAAGCCGCCCAGGTCGACGCCCAGGTCGCGGAGCTCCTGCTTCGAGAGCTTCCCGGCAACCACATACCGGCCTTCCTCTATCTTGGGCAGAACCTCGAGGGTGGCGAAGTTCCAGTCGTAGTCGAAATCCCTGTAATACTTTGCCTTATAGTCCATTACGCGTCCCATAGGGTCGATTTCCGCGCAGTAGTAGATGTCCATTTCAAGCCTGGGGCTGAAGAAAATTTCCACCCTGTCTTCGGGGTCCACGTCCCTTTCCTTGAGAAAAGGTTCCGTGAGGGTCAGGGTATGCTCGGGAACCTCATATACGAAATAAAATGAATCCTGGTCCGAGAAACATCTGAATACGGTGCCCTCGTCAAGGCCGTCCCAGGGGGCGTGAAGGCCGTCGACCCCGGCCGCCTGGCCAATCTCGAAAACTTCCTGGGGGGCGCTTCCCTTTGAGCCGCAGGCCGTTACGGCCGCCGCCACCATCATCGCGATAAGAAATCTCTTCATAATTCGAAACCTTAGGTTTCACAAATATAGTAAAAAATCGCAAAAAAAAGGCGGAGAGCTGTGACTCCCCACCCTTTGTCGTTCCTTCCATGCCGGAGGCTACCGCTGCCCGTCGTCGTCGACCGCCGCGGCCACCGCGGACTCGAGGTCCTTGCGCAGCATATTGCCGTCGAGGAAGATGAAGGTGGCGGAGGCGCCTTCGTCCACGTGCATTATGAAGCTCGTGACGACGGTGTCATCCCCGGCGGTGTACATCCGGACCTTCTCGCCGTCTTCCTTGACCTCCATCAGGAGCTCGAATTTGCCCTTGTCAAGCATTTTCGAAACGTCCTTTGAGAGCGATGCGTTCACGTCTGCATTCTCGCTGTCAATCAGGTAAAAGCCTGACAGACTTTTGATTATGGGGGCGAGGTTGATGTCGTCATCTCCCACTTCCACATCGGGAAGCTTCCCTATCATACGGAACATCGCGGGGGAGATGTAGACTGCCGTGACGAAGGGTTCATCAGAGTATCTCTGATATATGCTCTTGCCGGTCTGGGCATTGGCTGCGAGCGTCACAAGGACGAGCGCAATAAGGGTGAATATCTTTTTCATTTCAGTGTATTTTCTATTATTTCCAGTGATTTCTGCTGTTCGGCCATGGCGATGTCCATTCCTTTGGACATCTTGGCCGATATGAGTCGGAACGTCTCTTCCACGCTCGCATATGCCAGCTGGGGATCGTCGAAGGTGTCCTTGGGGCCGCGCGGGATGCCCAGCACGACGGCGCAGGCGACAGCGGCAGCCACGGCATATGGCACCCAGACGGGGATCTTGCGCGTTGGCTTAAGTTCCTCACTAAGAAGAACTTCCTTAAGATGCCTTTCGAGATCCCGGGGGACTTCCACACTTTCGGAAGCCGTTTCCAGCTCTTCCAGGGTCATCTTCTCTATGTCTTGCAGGTTTTTCATATCATCGTTTTCAATGTCTTGCGTGCCTTTGACAGCATAACGCGGAGTGAAAGATAATTGATTCCGGTGCGTCGGGATATCTCTTCATATGAGAGGCCGTCCACCGTGTGCAGGATGAGCACCTGACGTTGCCGCTCAGGCAGGGATTTCACGGCTGCGAGCACCTTCTCGAGCCTCTGCCTGTCGTCGATTTCGGTCTCCGGGTCAGGCCCGCCCGCAGGGGCGTCGGGGATGGGAGCGTCGGAAATCCTTACGGCGGCGCGGATGCGGTCAAGGCACATATTCCGCAGCATCGTCATCGCATATGCCTTCGGGTTGGATATGCCCTCGAGGCTGCCGCGCATCGCCCAGAGTTTCAGGAAGACATCCTGCACCGCATCCTCGGCATCTGCCTGTGACTCAAGGATATAGAAAGCTACCTTGTAGAGAGGCCCGGCCAGGGGCAGGAACAGGCTATGGAACCTTTCCTCATTCATACTTTTCCATCAGTGAGGTCAGTGCTCCCATCGATATCCTGCCAAACAGGCAGATGAGCGTATGGTCCCCGGGCATATACAGGACTACGTCGGAGACCCTGCCCAGATGCTCGTCATATTTGCCGTATATCTGCACGCCGTCCTCGCCATCCTTTACTTCCAGGAGGATGTCCCTGTGCTTCAAGGCCCTGCGAAGGCGACGGTCAATCTTCGAACGGTCAGCGTCCTCGCATCCGGAGTATTCCATCACGTAGAGCTTCCTTACTCCGCGCGCAAGTCTCAGGACGTCAGCCACTTCCTCATCCCCGTCCGCCGCCTGTACGATATACTGCGACAGGACGGAAGTCACCAGGAATGTGGCCACCCCGCCCAGCCTGACGGTTTCAACCCCGTCATAGCGGCTGCAATCCGCCACCACTTCCCGGAGCCTTTCCCTCGGTGCAGCGCCCAGGGTGCCCGCCGCCACCGTAATTGTCAATAATACTGCGATGATTCTTTTCATATCATTTTTCCGTGCCCTCAAGCGGCACTCCGTATAATAGACGTAATACCCCGCGAAATGTTAACAAAAAAAGCGCCAATCCGGTGACGGTCCTATGCCGGTGAGTCGCCCACACCCCGGGGGACCGTCACCGGCGATTCGTGCTCCCAGGCCCTTCCAGCCCATTTTCCGCGATGACGGTCCCCCCACCCCTTGTCGGACCGTCACCGGAAGTGGCGCCAAATCGCAGCCTAATCATCACCGCCCCGACCGTCACCGGGATGATGCCGCAAAAAACGACCGAACGGAACTCCGAACGTGGCACCGGCCGGAACGCCGTGCAGGTACCGGGATGGGGGCGCGCCGGCTATCAGAACCGGGAGGTTCCCTTTGAGAGGATGGCGTCGACCATATCCCTCGGGAGGCTGATCACCCTCGCAAGCTGCGCAGCGTTGGTCTTGTTCGTGCGGGATGCATAGGTTACCATACGGATTTTCTTGTCAAGAGGCAGTTTCGTTAAATCAGGACCGAACCATCTGTGACTCAAGTCGTTGAGGTTGTTATACAAGTCTGTGTCCCGTTGCATTTTGCGGGGCTTGTCAACGAGTTCATATTTCATCTGGGCTGAATCCTGTCCTCCGACTGTCTTCAGAAAGAACGCCTGATCATTGTCGAAAACCTGTTCAAGATACCAACTCTCGCATATACTTTCCGGTACAAGGCATCCATCTGCGTCAATTCTCCAGGGGGTATTCCTGAAATAATCCCTGGCATGCAGAATCTGTTCCCGCTGCTTTTTCTTAAGATCCGATATGCGGACAAATCCGTCAAGGCTGGTTCTGCTGAACATAGCTTTGAAACCGGACCATTTATAATTCTGTACATCACACCCATTGTCCAGTGCATTACGGGGAATATACGCCAGGGCATTGCGGAGGTGCCAGGTATTTTCCAGACAAACTGCCTGTACGTCGATTTTTCGAAGGATGTTCTTCTCCCCGTATTTGTGGGAGAACCACATCGCATAGACGCGTTTGACCTCCTGCGCAAATTCATCGGCCTCTCTCTGGGAGCGTGCGAGGATGGCGACGTGGCAATGGTTTGCGACTACGACATATATTATCACCCTGACATTCTTGCGCCATGCGCAGGTGCAGATTACTTTGACCATAACGTCGTAGTCTTCGTCATCCCGGCAAAGGACTGCAGTTTCGTGGCCTTCAAGGCTCATATGGAAGGGGAGGGCATAGGCGATATCGCCGCAGGGAAGCATTATGGATACAATTCTTTTCATAGTCTTTATTTTTCCTGAAATATATGGAACAAGACCGAAAACAAGGTTAAGATTCGTATTTTTTTGAACCACATAGTCTTGGAACAACGCTTTTTGGTTATTTTTGCATATATGAAAATCGTAATTGCCCCGGATTCATTCAAGGACTGCCTTAGTGCGAGGGCGGCGGCAGATGCATTCGCTGATGCCGTGAGGGGAGTTGTTCCCGGTTGCGAGGTGGTGACCATCCCTCTGGCGGACGGTGGGGAAGGTACGGCGCTGATACTTACCTCCGGTCTTGGAGGACAGATGGCTGAGGCTCTGGTCTCGGATCCGCTGGGCAGACGTGTGAAAGCGGCTTTTGGGGTTGTAGGTCATACTGCGGTTATCGAAGTGTGTAGTGCCTGCGGCATTCAGCTGTTATCGCTAGCCGAGCGTAATCCGCTGAAAGCCAATTCTTTCGGCGTGGGGGAATTGCTGCTGGAGGCAAGAAAACGGGCCTGCCGGTCCTTCCTTATCGGTCTGGGCGGAACGGCCGTCTGCGACGGAGGAGAGGGGATGATGTCGGTGCCGGGCATCAGGGAATCGCTCAAAGGGTGCTCGTTCGAACTGCTCTGCGATGTGGATAATCCGTTTATCGGACCCCGTGGCGCAGCACGTGTGTTCGCCCCTCAGAAGGGGGCGACTCCGCAGGAGACAGAGATCCTTGAAAAGAAGATGACCCTCCGCGCGGAAACCATATTGAAAGATACAGGCGTTGACGTCAGAGATATGCCCGGCGCAGGAGCAGCAGGTGGGCTCGGAGGGGCATTGATGGCATATTTTGGCGCCACCACCGGTTACGGCATATCCCGAATCCTGGAGATTGTCGGTTTCGCGCGGAAAGCCGCCGGAGCCGACCTCGTCATAACAGGTGAAGGCAAATCTGATTCACAGACCTTAGCGGGAAAAGTGCCGTACGGCGTCCTGAAAGCGGCGCAGGGAATCCCGTCCGGTTCCTCCGGGAATGGAATACCTGTCGCTGTCTTTTCTGGCAGGGTGGAAGATGAGGACAGACTGCTCTCCGCAGGATTCCGGGCGGCAATCCCGGTCTCTCCTGAAGATATGCCGGTCGCCATCGCCACCAATCCTTCGGTTGCTGCCGAGAATATCCGCCAGGCCATCCGTCGTTTTCTTCCTGACTTGCTTCGCTGACTGCCTTGTCTGCGGTGACGGTCCTATGCCGGTGAGTCGCCCAATTCGGTGACGGTCCGACGACACCCCGGGGGACCGTCACCGGCGATTCGTGCTCCCAGGCCCTTCCAGACACCCCGGGGGACCGTCACCGGCGATTCGTGCTCCCAGGCCCTTCCAGCCCATTTTCCGCGATGACGGTCCCCCCACCCCTTGTCGGACCGTCACCGGGATTAGCACCAAATCGCAACCGGACCGTCACCGGAAGTAGCGCCAAACCGCAACCGGACCGACACCCGGAGAGGCGCCGGGGGCAGGCCGGGCATCATCGTCCTGTGCGCCAAACCGCAGACGGGAGGTTCCGAGGAGAGGCGGAAGGGACGGAGTGCCGGGGGAAGTATCGGTTTTTCGGAAAAACTGAGTATATTTGCAGTATGAAGAAACTATTGATATCCTTTATGGCTGCGGTGATGGCGGCCGCGTGCACCCCTTCCAGCAGGGAACCGGTGCCTTCTGCGACAATCAGCGACCCTTCGGGGGACCCTTCAGAGAGTCCTTCCGGGACGACTTCCGATGACCCTTCCGAAGAGCCGTCGGAGGTCCCGAAGCAGGGTGCTCTCAAGGGCTGGAAATGCCTGACCTACAGTTTCGGCAAGCTCACGTTCGACCAGACGATAGAGTTCGTCTATGACTCCAAAGGCCGCATTTGCGAGTATGACGAGCGTCAGATAGCCTATGAGAATGACGGCGTAACTCCCTGGGCTGATGATAATTACAAAAGATTTTACCACTATGCCTCCGACACCCGTCTCGAATTCTACGACGATTTCATCGGCGGCCGCGACCCAGCCAAGTGGTATGAACTCAACGCTCAGGGCAACATCAAGGAGGAGAGCTACACCTACGGCCCCAATTTCATCTATACCTACGACGAAGGCGGCTATCTGGTGGAGATAGCCAACAAATACCAGTATGAAGAAGAGGAAGACGAGGAGTTATATGGCTCCTGGGACAAATCCATATGCATAGAATGGTATCCCGAAGGCTATCCCTACCGCCTGTATCAGAAATGGGTGAACCCTGATAACGATGAAGTCGTCGAACGTTCCGCCATCCGTTTCATTGTGGACCTGACCCATTTCAATCCCTTCCAGGATACAAGTGGATGAGGAAGGGACTTGAGCTGCTTCCCGATACCGGCAATATTCCTGCAAAGCTTGATATATCCAGGCTCTGCGGTTATAATCAGAATCAGGCGAGTTCACGAGCGAGCTTGCTGAAATAATATAAAGGAGAATCTTACTATGAATAATTTTGTTCAATACACGCCAACCAGAATCATTTTCGGTAAGGATACAGAGAAAGAAGTAGGTCCCCAGATCAAAAAAGAGGGCGGTTCCCTGGCCGGGAGCCGCCCTCTAAGGTAATTGACGAAACCGTTACAGGTCGTTCATCTGGGCTTCCATTTCTTCCTTGCTCGTCACGACGATCTCCTGGAAATCCTTCTGGCCGGTACCGGCAGGGATGAGGTGACCGCTGATGACGTTCTCCTTCAGGCCCTCGAGGTTGTCGACGCGGGCGCGGATAGCGGCCTCGCTGAGCACCTTGGTGGTCTCCTGGAAGGATGCTGCGGAAATGAAGCTGTCAGTCTTGAGGGCTGCACGGGTGATACCCTGGAGTACCTGGATTGCTGTTGCAGGCTTGGCATCGCGTGCTACCATCATCTTATGACCCTGACGCTGAAGCGATTCGTTCTCGTTCGCGAGGTCGCGGGCTGAGATGATCATACCCGGAGTGAACTTCTGCGAATCACCGCTGTCAAGCAGATAGTACTTGCCGTAGATGTCGTCGTTCCTGTCCATGAACACCCACTTGTCCACAAGTTCCTCAGGCAGGAATTCGGTGTCGCCGGGTTCCTGGATCTGGACCTTGCGCATCATCTGGCGCACTATGATCTCGAAATGCTTGTCGTTGATCTTCACGCCCTGCAGACGGTACACTGCCTGGACCTCGTTCACGATATACTCCTGAGCCTTGACGGGACCGAGGATATTGAGAATGTCGGTAGGGGAGGTGCCTCCGTCGGAAAGTCTTGTGCCGGCCTTGACGTAGTCGTTCTCCTGTACCAGGATCTGCTTGGTGAGGGGCACGAGATAGTGCTTCTCGACACCAGACTTGTTCTTGACGGTGATCTCACGGTTACCCCTCTTGACCTTGCCGAGGATGACTTCTCCGTTGATTTCGGAAAGTATCGCGGGGCTTGAAGGGTTGCGGGCCTCGAAGAGCTCAGTGACTCGGGGGAGACCTCCCGTGATATCGCTGGACTTACCGATGGCACGAGGAATCTTGATGATGATGTCGCCGACCTTGGCGGGAGCTCCGTCCACTGCGGGGACGTGGGATGATGACCTTGTCCCTTGCGACTGAGAACTCGTCTGCCACTTCCTCGTGGTAGGTGACACCTTCTATCATATTCTCGAAACGTATCGTACCGGCGGTTTCGACGATGGTGATGGCGTTGTAGGGATCCCATTCGCAGATGAGGTCTCCGCTGACCACCTTGTCGCCTTCATTCTTGTAGAGGACTGCGCCGTAGGGCACGTCATACTGGGAATAGGTTATACCGGTGTTTTCATCCAGGATGCGGAGTTCGGTCATACGGCTTACGACCACGTTCTCGACGGTGCCGTCTTCCTTGGCCCTTTCAATGGTGCGGAGCTCCTCGAAGTGGAGACGGCCGTTGTACTTGGACTCGATTGAGGAATCGGCTGCCGTGCTGGAAGCGGTACCTCCGACGTGGAACGTACGGAGGGTAAGCTGCGTACCGGGCTCTCCGATGGACTGTGCGGCGATGACGCCGACCACTTCGCCCTTCTCGACCATACGGCTGGTCGCGAGGTTGCGGCCGTAGCACTTGGCGCAGACACCCTTGCGGGACTCGCAAGTGAGCACGGAACGAATCTCCACCTGTTCTATCGGCAGGGAATCTCCGCAGTCTTCCTCGTTGATGATAACGTCGTGGGACACGTCCACCAGACGCCTTGTCAGGTAACCTGCATCAGCGGTCTTGAGGGCGGTGTCGGCCAGACCCTTACGGGCACCGTGAGTGGAGATGAAGTATTCCAACACGGACATTCCTTCCTTAAGGTTGGAGACGATAGGGTTCTCGATGATTTCCGCGCCGGCTGCACCGGACTTCTGCGGCTTTGCCATAAGGCCACGCATACCGCACAGCTGCTTGATCTGCTGCGTTGAACCACGGGCTCCGGAATCCAGCATCATATAGACGGGGTTGAAGCCCTTCTGGTCTGCGGAGATCTGCTTCTCGACTATGCCGGTAAGCTTGTTGTCTATGGCAGTCCAAAGGTCGATGACCTTGTTGTAACGTTCGTTGTTGGTGATGAAACCCATCGAGTAGTTGGCCTTGATGGATTCCACCTCCTTGTAGCCTTCGCTGATAAGGTTCGTCTTCTCGCCAGGGATGAGGACGTCGCCGAGGTTGAAGGATATACCGGCACGGAACGCACGGTCGTAACCGAGGTTCTTGATGTCGTCCAGGAACTTGGCGGTGCGCGTGACACCCGTGGACTTGATGACGGTGGTGATTATCTTGCGGAGGGCTTTCTTTCCGAGCACTTCGTTCACGAAAGGAACCTCGTCCGGAACAAACTGGTTGACGATGATACGGCCTGCGGTCGTCTTCACCATCTGGTAGCCCTTGGAGGCGTCCTGTTTGTCGGCGGGGATCCTTACGGATATTTCGGCGTGGAGCTCGATGGCCTTCTCGTTGAGGGCCACGATGACCTCCTCAGGGCCGTAGAAGCGCATTCCCTCGCCCTTTGCACCCGGACGGATCTTGGTGATGTAGTACAGACCAAGGACCATATCCTGTGAAGGAACGGTGATAGGGGTGCCGTTGGCGGGGTTGAGGATGTTCTGGCTTCCGAGCATCAGCAGCTGGGCCTCCATTATGGCGGCGTTGCCAAGAGGGAGGTGGACAGCCATCTGGTCACCGTCGAAGTCGGCGTTGAAAGCCGTACAAGCGAGAGGGTGGAGCTGGATGGCCTTGCCTTCTATCATCTTGGGCTGGAATGCCTGGATACCGAGGCGGTGCAGGGTCGGTGCACGGTTCAGGAGCACGGGGTGACCCTTCATCACGTTCTCGAGGATATCCCATATGACGGGGTCCTTGCGGTCGACGATCTTCTTGGCGGACTTGACGGTCTTCACTATGCCGCGCTCGATGAGCTTGCGGATGATGAAAGGCTTGTAAAGTTCGGCTGCCATGAATTTCGGAAGGCCGCACTCGTGCATATTGAGCTCAGGACCGACCACGATGACCGAACGTGCGGAGTAGTCGACACGCTTTCCGAGGAGGTTCTGGCGGAACCTTCCCTGCTTGCCCTTGAGGCTGTCCGACAGGGACTTGAGAGCCCTGTTGGACTCGCTCTTCACTGCAGAGGACTTCTTGGAGTTGTCAAGCAGTGAGTCGACGGCTTCCTGGAGCATACGCTTCTCGTTGCGGAGAATCACTTCGGGAGCCTTGATTTCGATGAGCCTCTTGAGGCGGTTGTTGCGTATGATTACCCTGCGGTAGAGGTCGTTGAGGTCGGAGGTGGCGAAACGGCCGCCGTCCAGGGGAACGAGGGGACGCAGATCCGGCGGGATCACGGGGATCACCTTGAGGATCATCCACTCGGGGCGGTTGACGTCCTTGGACTCCTCGAACCACTTCACCACGTTGAGCCTCTTGAGCATATCGGTCTTGCGCTGCTGGGAGGTCTCCTGCGCCATTGCGGTGCGGAGTTCCCTTGCGAGGGCCTCGACGTCGATCTCCTTGAGGAGCTCGTAGATGCCCTCGGCGCCCATCATAGCGACGAACTTGTCCGGATCATCGTCAGCGAGGCTGGCGTTGTCGGGCAGTTTCGCCATAATGTCCATATACTCGTCCTCTGCGAGGAGGTCGAGCTTCTCCAGACCGCTCTTTCCGGGGCGGACGACGACATACTTCTCGTAGTAGATCACGGCCTCGAGCTTCTTGGCGGGCATGCCCAGAAGCGCGGAAATCTTGTTGGGAGCTGACTTGAAATACCAGATGTGGGCCACGGGAACGGTCAGGGCTATGTGTCCCATCCTTTCCCTGCGGACCTTCTTCTCAGTCACCTCGACGCCGCAACGGTCGCAGACGATACCGCGGTAGCGGATCCTCTTGTACTTGCCGCAATAGCACTCGTAGTCCTTGGTGGGGCCGAATATCTTCTCGCAGAAGAGGCCGTCACGTTCGGGCTTGTAGGTGCGGTAGTTGACGGTTTCGGGCTTCAGGACCTCACCGCAGGAACGTGCAATGATGTCCTCCGGTGATGCCAGCGAGATGCTGATCCTCTGGAAATTGCTCTTTACCTTGTTATCTTTGTTGTTGAAATTAGGCATAATCTCAAGTTCTCCTTAATTAATCCAATGTGACCTTAAGTCCGAGTCCGCGGAGCTCGTGGAGCAGCACGTTGAGGGATTCGGGGATACCGGCAACCGGCATCGTGTCGCCCTTGACGATTGCTTCATAAGTCTTGGAACGGCCTGTAACGTCATCCGACTTGACTGTGAGTATTTCCTGGAGAGCGTTGGCTGCGCCGAATGCCTCGAGGGCCCAGACCTCCATTTCTCCGAACCTCTGGCCTCCGAACTGGGCTTTACCGCCCAGAGGCTGCTGGGTGATGAGGGAGTAAGGTCCGATGCTTCTCGCGTGCATCTTGTCGTCAACCATATGTCCGAGCTTGATCATATATATGACTCCCACCGTGGCAGGCTGGTCGAACCAGTCACCGGTGCCTCCGTCGCGGAGGTTGGTCTTGCCGAAGCGGGGAACGCCCGCCTTGTCGGTGTAGTCGCATATCTCGCCGATCGAGGCTCCGTCGAAGATCGGGGTGCTGAACTTCACGCCGAGCTTGGAACCGGCCCAACCGAGCACGGTCTCATAGATCTGGCCGAGGTTCATACGGGAAGGCACGCCCAGAGGGTTCAGGACGATGTCCACGGGAGTTCCGTCCTCGAGGAACGGCATATCCTCTTCGCGGACTATCTTGGCCACGATACCCTTGTTGCCGTGACGTCCTGCCATCTTGTCACCTACGGTGATCTTGCGCTTCTTGGCGATGTAGACCTTCGCAAGCTGCATCACTCCGTTGGGGAGCTCGTCACCGATCTTGAGCTTGTCGATGGCGCGCTTGCTCCTTGCGGACTCTTCCTTGACCGCGAGAACGTAGTTGTTCACCAGGTCGCGGACCTGTGCGTTGATGGTCTTGTCGGAAGTCCACTTGTTGGAGTTGATGTTGGCATAGTCGATGGTCTTCAGGACCTCGGCGGTGATGGTCTTGCCCTTAGGCAGGATCTCTACGCCGTAGAGGTCGCTGATGCCGGCGCTCTTCTTGCCTTCGACCAGGACCACAAGCTTCTGGAAGAAAGTCTGGTAGAGGCTCTCAGCCTTGCGGTTGAAGTCCTCTTCGAGGCTCTCGACCTTGGCCTTCATCTCGGCCCTGGAGGAACGCTTGCCGCTTTCCTTGGCCACCTTGGCGTATAGGGCGGTCTTGATGACGGTGCCGCTCAGTGAAGGATTGGCCTTCAGGGAAGCGTCCTTCACGTCGCCTGCCTTGTCGCCGAATATGGCACGGAGGAGTTTCTCCTCAGGAGAAGGGTCGCTCTCACCCTTAGGGGTGATCTTGCCTATCATAATGTCGCCCGGCTCGATATGGGCGCCGATGCGCACTATGCCGTCCTCGTCGAGGTTGCGGGTGGCATCCTCGCTGACGTTGGGGATATCGGAGGTGAGTTCCTCCATACCGCGCTTGGTCTCACGGACCTCGGTGAGGTACTCGTCGACGTGCACGGAGGTGAGGATATCCTGGCGGACCATCTTCTCGGAAAGGACGATGGCATCCTCGTAGTTATATCCCTTCCAGGGCATAAATGCCACCATCAGGTTGCGTCCGAGGGCGAGTTCGCCGCCCTGGGTTGCATATCCTTCCGTGAGGATCTGGCCCTTCTCCACGATGTCGCCCTTGCGGACGAGCGGGCGGAGGGAAACCACGGTGCTCTGGTTGGTCCTGCGGTAGATAGGAAGGTGATATACAGTTATTTCCGGATCGAAGGAGACGAATTTCTCCTCGTCGGTGCGGCTGTAGCGCACGTGGATCTCGTTGGCGTCCACATAGACCACCTCGCCCTTGCGGTCGGCGATGATCTGTGTCCTGGAGTCGATGCAGACCCTCTCTTCAAGGCCGGTGCCCACGATGGGGGACTCGGGGCTCAGAAGAGGAACAGCCTGACGCATCATGTTCGCTCCCATCAGGGCGCGGTGGGCGTCGTCGTGCTCGAGGAACGGGATGAGGGACGCTGCCACGGAAGCCATCTGGTTAGGGGCGACGTCCATATAGGTGATCTCCTCCCTGGAGACCACGGGGAAGTCGGCCTCGAGGCGGCACTGCACCCTCTCGTCGAGGATATTGCCGTCGTCGTCCATCTTCACGTTGGCGAGGGACACCTTCTGGTCTTCCTCTTCCTCGGCGCTCATAAACTTCCAGCCTTCGTCGCTCAGGTCCACCTTGCCGTTCTCAACCTTGCGGTAGGGGGTCTCGATGAATCCGAGGTCGTCGATCTTGGCATATACGCACAGCGAGGAGATAAGACCGATGTTCGGTCCTTCAGGGGATTCGATAGGGCAGAGGCGGCCATAGTGGGTGTAGTGGACGTCTCGGACCTCGAATCCTGCCCTGTCCCTTGACAGACCGCCGGGGCCGAGTGCGGACAGACGCCTCTTGTGGGTGATTTCCGCAAGCGGGTTTGTCTGGTCCATGAACTGGCTCAGCTGGCTGGTGCCGAAGAAGGAGTTGATAACCGAAGACAGGGTCTTGGAGTTGATCAGGTCGATAGGCTGGAACTGTTCGCTGTCGCGCACGTTCATCCTTTCGCGGATGGTCCTTGCCATACGGCTCAGACCCACGCTGAACTGGTTGGCGAGCTGTTCGCCCACGGTGCGGACGCGACGGTTGCTCAGGTGGTCGATATCGTCGACGGTAGCCTTCGAGTTGATAAGCTGGATGAGATACTTGATGATCTCGATGATGTCGGTGTTGGTCAGCACGCGCACGGCGGGATCCGTGCTCAGGCTGAGCTTCTTGTTGAGGCGGTAACGGCCGACGCTGCCGAGGTCATATCTCTTTTCGGAGAAGAAGAGCTTGTCGATGACGTCCCTTGCGGTGGCCTCATCCGGCGGTTCCGAGTTGCGGAGCTGCTTGTAGATATAGTTGACGGCTTCTTTCTCCGTATTTGTCGGGTCTTTGTGCAGAGTGTTGTAGATGATGGCGTACTCGTTGTCGTTCGCCTCGTCCTTCTGGAGAAGGATGGTCTTCACATCTGCCTCTGCCAGCTTGGCTATGGTGTCCTCACCGATGATTTCGCCCCTTTCAAGGATGGTCGCGGTCCTTTCGATGGGGATTACCTCGCCTGTGTCCTCGTCCACGAAGTCTTCCTGCCAGCTCATAAGCACCTTGGCTGCGAGCTTGCGGCCCTCGGCTGCCTTGAGGCTTTCGGGGTCGGTGGATATCTCCTCGGCGAGGCCGAAGATGTCGATGATATCCTTGTCGGAGTCGAATCCGATGGCCCTCAGCAGGGTGGTGACAGGGAGTTTCTTCTTGCGGTCGATGTAGGCATACATGACATTGTTGATGTCAGTTGCGAACTCGATCCAAGAGCCCTTGAACGGGATGATCCTGGCTGAATACAGCTTGGTGCCGTTGGCGTGCATGCTCTGGTCGAAGAACACGCCCGGGGAACGGTGCAGCTGCGAAACTATGATTCTTTCTGATCCGTTGATTACGAAAGTTCCGCCCGGGGTCATATACGGAATATTGCCAAGATACACATCCTGTACCTTGGTGTCAAATCCTTCGTGCTCGGGGTCGCTGCAGGAGAGCTTGAGCTTGGCCTTCAGCGGAACATTGTAGGTCAGACCTCTTTCGAGGCATTCTTCAATCGAATACTGGGGAGGATCAATGAAATAGTCGATGAATTCGAGCGTATAGTTGTTCCTCGTGTCTTCGATAGGGAAAATCTCCTGGAAAACCTGATACAGACCTTCGTTCGCGCGGTTCTCGGGGGTGGTGTCCAGCTGGAAGAAATCACGGAAGGATTTCAGCTGCACCTCGAGCAGGTCCGGATATTCCAGAATCTTTGAAGTGCCGAATTTGATTCGTTTGTTAAGAGTCTTTTTTGACATGGTCTGCCTTTGAAAATGAAAGAAAATTTATATGCAAAAAGGTTTAGAGCCTATTTGTCCCGGCTCTAAACCTGTTTGCTTCCCGTGGGCGGGAGAAGCGGATTTACTTAATCTCGACTTCTGCGCCGGCCTCTTCGAGAGTAGCCTTAAGCTGCTCTGCTTCGGCCTTGGAAACTTTCTCCTTCAAAGGTGCGGGGGCCTTGTCAACGAGGTCCTTGGCTTCCTTCAGAACCGAGTTTGGCCTGTCCGGCGGAGGTGAGGATAACGTCGAACTCAGTCTGCTCTGCGGGGCCGGCGGCCTCGGCTGCAGGACCGGCTGCCACTGCTACTGCTGCGGCTGCGGGCTCGATACCGTATTCTTCCTTGAGGACCTTTGCAAGTTCCTGAACGTCTTTCACAGTAAGGTTTACCAACTCTTCTGCGAGTGCTTTAATGTCTGCCATAATAGTTTTTTATATTTAAATTGTTAATATTTTTATTCTTTTTCGGAGAGTGTCTTGACAATACCTGCGACGGTGCTGCCTGCGCTCTGCAGAGCTGACAGAACATTGCGCACAGGGCTCTGGAGGAGACCGATGATATCGCCGATGAGTTCTTCCTTGGACTTGATCGCTGCGAGCTCCTCGAGCTTGTCAGCGCCGATGAATGCGCACTCCTGCACATAAGCTCCCTTGAGGGCGGGCTTCTCCAGTCCGGTCTCCTTGGTGAACTTCTTGATGAGTTTAGCAGGTGCGTTGGCCGCCTCGGTGTACATAATGGCGGTGTTTCCGACGAGGACCTGGTCGATGAGCTTGAGCTCCTCGTTTTCGGAAGCGTCCAGTACGTGGGCGAACAGGGTGTTCTTCACTACGGAAAGCTTGATACCGGCCTCGAAGCAGGCGCGGCGCAGTTTCGCAGTATGCTCAGCGTTAAGGCCGGAGATGTCCGTAACGTAGAAGTTGGGGGTCTCCTTGAGCTGCGCTGATATGGATTCAATTACCTGGGCTTTAAGTTCTTTCTTCATAGCTTATTGAATTTTAGTCAGCGTTGATCGCCTTGACGTCGAGTTTGATACCGGGGCTCATAGTGGTGCAGATGGCTGCGCCCTTCATATAAGTGCCCTTGAGTGCCTGCGGTTTGAGCTTTGCTATAGCGTTAACCACGGTCTTTGCGTTGTCGTAGATCTGTTCGGGGGTGAAGGATACCTTGCCTATAGCGCAGTGGACGATACCGGTCTTGTCGACCTTGAAATCGATCTTACCGCCCTTGACATCCTTGACTGCGGTAGCCACGTCCATCGTGACGGTACCGGTCTTGGGGTTAGGCATAAGGCCGCGGGGGCCGAGGATACGGCCGATAGGGCCGACCTTACCCATGACGGAAGGAGTACAGATGATGACATCTATATCGGTCCAGCCACCCTTGATCTTCTCGATGTAGTCGTCCAGACCCACATAGTCTGCGCCGGCTTCCTTTGCTTCGTTCTCCTTGTCGGGAGTGCAGAGCACGAGGACGCGGACGACCTTACCCGTTCC
>CACZBP010000070.1 GCA_902779495.1 uncultured Bacteroidia bacterium | reverse complement strand
TAGGACAGGGCGCTGGTGAGTTCGAAGACGCTGAACTGCCGGCTTATGCCGACGTTCTTCTCGATATGCTCCGCCGTCACCGACGCAGTGCCTTCCGGAAGGTTCTTCAGCAGCTTGTCCGTCTCCACCGCGATGCGCCCGAGGTCTGTTCCGGCATATTCCGCCAGAAGGGCAGCCCCGTCCGGGGATATATCCAGTCCTCGGCCACGGTAATATCCTGATATCCAGCGCTGTACCTCATAGTCGCGAAGGAGCGGGGAATCCAGCACCTTGCCCACCTTGAGGGCGTTCTTGTACAGCGATTTACGCTTGTCCACGGTGGCTCCGTGAAGGAGAATCACCAGCACGGTGGAGTCCATCGGCTCTTCGCAGTAGACCGCCAGATCCTCCAGCGTCTTCATACTCTGGGCCTCTTTGAGCACCACCAGGCGCCGCTCCGCCATCATCGGATAGCTTCGCGCCTCCGACGCGACCGTCGCCGCATCGGTGTCCAGGCCGTAGTATATGGTCTGGTTGAAGTCGCGCTCGCTTTCCTGCAGGGCGTTATCGATGACAGCCTGACAGACGAGGTCCGGATAATACGGCTCCTCCCCCATCAGCAGATAGACGGGAGCCAGATTCCCGGCCTCCGCATCCGCCACCATCGCCCTCGCCAGAGCGTCTATATCTTCTTTCTGCTTTGCCATCTTTTTCTTTTTTCCGCCCTGCCCTTCTTCCCTTCGCACCTTCGTTTCCTCTCCTTCTCCCCCGCCGTTACCTCAACTCTTCCCCCGCACTCCCCTCTCTCTGCCCGAGGTCTCCATTTTTGGGCCACACCTCGGGCGCTGAATCGGGGCCCCACGCACCTCAGATGCGTTTTCTCTGCCCGAGGTCCCGGGGCAAAACGGAGACCTCGGGCAAAAACCTACTTCCGCAGCGTTCCCTGAAGGACAATGTTGTCCGAAGCCGTTCCGATCAGCACGCCATACTCTCCCGGGGCGGCGACCCACTTGTGGGACGGGGCGTCGAAGTAGGAGAGGTCGTCATCGGAGACGGTGAAGCGGACAACCTTGCTCTCGCCGGGCTTAAGCGTCACCTTCTCGAAGCCCTTGAGCTCCTTGGCAGGACGCTCAACTTCGCAGGAAGCAGGTGCGATATACAGCTGCACCACCTCGGCGCCTTCGCGCGAACCGGTGTTCTGAACGCGCACAGACACCTTACGGCCGGAGACCTTAAGGTCTGACAGTGAGAAGGTTGTGTAGCTCAGGCCGTGACCGAAGGCGAACTGTACGGGAATCTCCTTGGTGTCATACCAGCGGTAGCCAACGAAAACGCCTTCGTCGTAGTACTCCTGATAGTAGGGCTTGCCGTCCTCCTGAACGCCGGGATACTGCCTCTCGGTCTTGAGAGGGCCGTCCTCCAGGCGGAGGGGAATCGTGAAGGGCAGTTTGCCGGAGGGGTTGACCGCTCCGGTGAGCACGTCGACCAGCGCGTGGCCGCTCTCTGTGCCGCCATACCAGCCCTGGACTATCGCCTGGGCGCAGGCCTCCCAAGGCATAGCCACGGGAGAGCCGGAGATGTTGACTACCACGAGCTTATCGGTGCACTGGGCAAGGGCCTCGATGACAGCCTGCTGGCCATAGGGCATATCCAGCTGGATGCGGTCGGTGCCTTCGCTGTCCTGGTTGTTGCTCTTGTTCAGGCCGCCGATGAAGATGATGTAGTCGGCACCCTCGGCGGCAGCGACGGCGTCGGCGATAAGTGTCTGGGCATCACGGCTTTCGGAAAGGTCCTGGCCGGTGTCGACACGGTTATATGAGCGGCCTATGTCACCGACATATCCCCTCTCCCAGACCACTTCGGCCTTGCCGGCGAACGCCTCCTGGAGGGCCTCCAGGGGGTTGATTTCATAGCGGGTCTTGAGGTTGGAGCTGCCTCCTCCCACGACCATCTTCTTCACGGCATTCTCGCCCACGACGAGGATCTTTCCGCCCTGGGGGACGTCAAGCGGCAGCACACCGCCCTCGTTCTTGAGCAGCACGGTGCCGGCGGCGGCGATGTCGCGGGCAGCCTGGTAGTGCTCGGGACAGGTGAAGCGGCCGTAGTGCGGCTCGGAGGCCATATTCGTGCGGAATATGAGCCTCAGCACGCGGGAGGCCTTGTCGTCGAGAGTGGCCATATCGGCACGGCCGTCACGCAGCCTTTCCAGATAGGGACGGGCCAGGTGATAGCTGTTGTAGCTGTCGCTGGGGGCGCCGCTCAGGCCGTTGGTCCAGGTGCCATATTCCATATCGAGACCGTTGGCTGCGGCTTCGTCATCGTCGCGCGCTCCGCCCCAGTCGCTGATCACCACGCCGTCGAAGCCCCACTCGCCCTTGAGGATTTCGTCCAGCAGGCGGTGGTTGTGGCAGTTGAACTGGTTGTTGTAGAGGTTATATGAGCCCATTATCGCCCAGGCGCCGCCCTTGGTGACGGCTGCCTTGAAGGCCGGGAGATATATCTCATAGAGGGTGCGGTCGTCCACGTTGGAGCTGGTGCCGGTGCGGCGAACCTCCTGATTGTTAACGGCATAGTGCTTCACGCAGGCCGCGACGCCATTCTCCTGGACGCCACGCACATAGGGCACCACCATCTCGCCGGCGAGGAAGGGGTCTTCGCCCATATACTCGAAGTTGCGGCCGTTAAGCGGGGTTCGGCAGATATTGACTCCGGGGCCGAGGAGCACGTCCTTCTTGCGGTAGCGGGCCTCTTCGCCGATGTAGCGGCCATAGAGCAGGGAGAGGTCCCTGTCCCAGGTGGCTGCAAGGCAGGAAAGTGCCGGGAAGGCGGTGCAGGAATCGTTGGTCCAGCCGGCCTGGTCCCAGTCGTCCCATAGGACCTCGGGGCGGATGCCGTGGGGGCCGTCGGTGCACCACACTTCGGGGATGCCAAGGCGGGGAACGCCGGCGGAGCTGAACTTGGACTGCGCGTGCAGCAGGGCCACCTTCTCCTCGGTGGAAAGCCTCGAGAGCGCGTCAGCGACCCTCTCCTCAATGGGTTTTGTCCTGTCGAGATATACCGGGACGGACTGCCTGGTGCCACAGGAAACGGCCGCGAACGCTATGGCGGCGCATATCAATATCTTTCGCATATATAATCCAAAAAGGCGGCCCCACAGGACCGCCGGTAAGTGACTATTCGTATCTCTTTTCCTTGCTGCGGACGATCTTTTCCTTCATTGCGTCCACTGCATCGTTTATCGCCTCCTCGAAGGTCTTGGCGTGCCTTTCAATCACGAGGGTCTCGCCGGGGACGTTGGCCTGGAGCTTGACGCTCTTGTTGTCGGGTTTCTCAAGCAGGGAGAGGGAAACTTCCACGCTGGTGATGGTCTCGTCGAACCTTTCGACCTTCGACACTTTTTTCTCTACGAAATCGAGCAGTTTCTGGTCTGCATCGAATTTCAGGGACTGGATTCTGAGTTCCATAGTGTTACCTCCTCAATTTTAATAATACACGTATATTACTGTGGGGCAATCATTTGCTCTTGGCCCTTGGGTGGGCCTTGGCATAGACGCCCTTGAGTTTTTCGACCGAGGTGTGGGTGTAGACCTGGGTGGCTGCGAGGGAGGAGTGGCCGAGGAGTTCCTTGATGGAATTCAGATCGGCTCCTTCTCCAAGCAGTTCGGTGGCAATCGTGTGCCGCAGGACGTGGGGGGAACGTTTCCCCGTCACTCCGGCCTCGCCGGTGAGGGCCTTCACAATGCGCTCTACGGCCATAGGATACAGCCTCGAGCCACGGGAGGTCACCAGCAGGGCATCGCCCTTTGCCTGGCCCAACCTGTTTGTCGCATTCAAATATAGCAAAATTTCTTCAGATAACGATGGGGTGATGGGAATTTCTCTCATTTTTCCGCCCTTGCCCTTCACCCGGATGGTCCGACGCGAGTGGTCCACGGAGCTCCTGTCCAGGGATATCAGCTCCGCCCGCCGCATTCCGGTGTCATATAACATCCTGACTATCAGCCTGTCCCGCCGCCGCGTCCAGACCTCGGTCGACACCTTGTCGCTCCCGGTGATGAGCTCCAGCGTGTCCTCCCCCGCATCGGAGGCCGTCTCCTGCAGGAACCGGTCCATATCCTCCTTGCGGAAGACGGTGGGCAACCGCTTCGCCATCTTCGGCCTGTGCAGCAGTTTCACCGGATTCGCCTTAAGCACCCCCTGCTTCAGCAGGAACCTCGCGAACCCGCTTATCACGCTCAGGTGCAGGTTCACCGTCCGCGGCGACTCCCCCTGCTCATCCATCATCCACACCTCATACCCCCGCACCACGTTCGCCGTCATCACTTCCTCCACCTCCCCCGGCGCATAAGCAGCAAACCTCTCCAGCGCATCGCGATAAATCTCCACCGTCCGCGGCGAGTACCTCCTCACCCCGGCGATATACCTGATATACTTCGCAATACTGTCCTGCAAGCTGCTCATCTATCAACTTCTTTTAGTCCCAGCGTCGGGGCAAATTCGCGCATCAGGCGGTCGGCCTGGGCGAAATCGTTGTCGATGAGGCCGTCGAGGATGGCGTTCTTGACGTGCTCCTTGATGATGCCTATCTTGTCGCAGGGCGGGATGCCATAGACCTGCATCACATATTCGCCGGTAATGGGGTTCTTCATATTGCGGATGGCATCCTTCGCCTCCACCTCCACCAGCTTGGCCCTCACCAGCTCGAAATTCTTCTTCAGACGGGCCACCTTCGCAGGATTCTTCGAGGTGATGTCGGCGTTGCACAGGAGCATCAGGTCGTCGATCTCGTTGCCGGCGTCGAACAGGAGGCGGCGCACGGCGGAATCCGTAACCTCCTCATCCACAAGGGCTACCGGCCGGTGATGCAGCTCCACGAGCTTCTGCACATACTTCATCTTCTCGTTAAGCGGCATCTTCAGCGACTGGAAAATCTTCGGGACCATACGGGCGCCGACCACGTTGTGGCCGTGGAAGGTCCAGCCGTCAGAAGGGTCGTAGCGCTTGCAGGCGGGCTTGCCGATATCGTGCAGGAGGGCGGCCCAGCGAAGCCAGACATTCGGCTCGGTTCGAAGCACCTTGACGAAACCGTCGCCGCCCTCGGCAGGAGCATAATTGAACAGCTTCTGCTCCTGGATGAGGCGCACCTCGTCCTCTGCCACGTGGTCCACCACCTGTATGGTGTGGGAAAAATTGTCCTTGTGGCCGCGGCCCTCGACGGTCTCCACGCCCTTAAGGGAGGCTAGCTGAGGCAGCACATAGTCAAGTAGCCCGGTTTCGTCCAGCAGGCGGAAGCCCATCGACGGATGGGCCGTCAGGAGGATCTTGTTCAGCTCCTCGACTATCCTCTCCTTGGAAAGGATGGTCATCCTGTCCTTCATACGGCGCATAGCGGCAAGGGACTCAGGCACTATCGTAAACTTCTGAGTGTCAGTGGAAAGGCGCGTCGCAAAGCGGATCGCGCGAAGCATCCGCAGAGGGTCGTCGCTGTAGGTGACCTCCGGGTCGAGCGGGGTGCGGATTATTCCTGCGGCGAGGTCGCGTATGCCGCCGAAAGGGTCCACCAGCGAGCCGAAATCCTCGGCCTGCAGGCTGAAGGCCATCGCATTGATGGTGAAGTCACGGCGCATCTGGTCCTCCTCAAGGGTGCCGTCCTCTACGATGGGCTTTCGGGACTCGCGGTGATAGGACTCCTTGCGGGCGCCGACGAACTCGATCTCGGTCCCGTGATAGCGGAGCATAGCGGTGCCGAAGTTCTGGAAAACGCTCACGTTGCAGGCGTGGTGCTCGGTCGTGCGGACATATTCGGCCACCTTCTGCGCGAGGGCGATGCCGCTCCCCTCCACCACGATATCTATATCCTTGGACGGCTTGCCAAGGAAACAGTCGCGGACGTAACCTCCTATCACAAAGGCCCTTACCCCGCAGCGTTGAGCCACTTTCGAGACAATGGCGAATATCGGTCCGTCAAGAAAACCCTGTGTTATAGTTGCTGACATATATCTTCATATTTGGGAAGCGCCTGGACCATCCTGCCGTCCTTCCAGACGAATGTGGCTTTGCCGCTGGTTATTATCACCCAGGGGGCTCCCATAACCATATTGTAGCGGAGCGCCTGCTCGAGGACATCGCCGGAAAGCTCCACCTCGGGGCGCTTGCACTCGACGATGACCGCCGGACGCAAGTTCCTGTCCCACACCACGATATCCGCACGGAAAGCCTTCTTGCGAAGCTCGCTTCCATACTGGAGCGACACCTCCGAGGCCATCATATGCAGAGGCATCCCGCACTCGGAGTGCAGCACGCCGATGAACCATTGCCTCACCTTCTCTTCGGGGGTGAGCGCAACCATCTTCTTTCGCAGCGGGTCCCAGACTTCTTCCATACCTGCAAATATAACTTATTCTTGCGAACCAAGCAAGAGGCACTAGCGGTGACGCCAGGCATTGACAGCGCCAAGATAGGCTGTCTTGGTCTGAAGGAGGGATTCGCGCTCGGATGTGGCTTCGAGGCTGGCCTGGAGGACCTCCGAGGCCGTGGCCTGGCCGGCGCTGAAACGGATACGGGTCTTGGAAAGCTTGTCGTCGGCAAGGGCCACACGCTGTTCGGCCATCGATATCTCCATCCAGAGCGTCTCCACGTCGAGGCGGCACTTGGCCTCCTGCAGGCGAAGGCGGGAAAGGTAGTAGTCGCGGTCGATTTCGGCCTTCTGGGCGGCATAGTCGTAGCGGCGGGCACGGGCGGAGGCCTTGCCTATATCCGTCAGGGGGACCTTCACCGTGGCGAAAAGGATGCCATTGAAGGAGCCGTTCTTGGGCAGCATCATCGCGTTGTAGCCATATGTGGCGCCGACGGCCACCTGGGGCAGGAACTCCCCTATCGCTATCTTCTTTTCGGTCTTCTTGGCATCCACAGCGAGCTGCAGGAGCCTGGCCGCGTCAAGCGATTCTACGGAAGGGCCAGTTGCGAGGACCTCCTCGGGAGAAGGCAACTCGTCAAGGGTTCCGGACAAGTGTATATTCTTGATATCCAGGCAATCATATTGGATTCCGGCATAGTCCATCAGCTCCATTTTCAGCAGGCTCAGCGACCCCTCCAGCCGGAATAGGCCGCTCTCGAGCTCCATACGCTTAAGATTCAAGCGGGCCATATCAGACTCCACCGCCAAGCCGGAAGAAACGGCGCTGCCAAGGTCATTCTCTAGCCGCTCCAGCATCGAGGAAGCCTCCTCCAGAGTCCGCTTCTTCTCCTGAAGCGCGACAATGCGCCAGTACTTGCTCTCGACGGAATCCCGCACGCCAAGCGAAGCCATATGGTCCTTCAGCGCAGCCGCTTCCACGCCGAGGTCCGCCAGGCGGTTGCCATTGATGATGCGGCCTCCGGCATACAGGGGCTGCAGCAGCGTGGCGGTAACGCCATAGCCGTGCGAAAGAGTTGAGTAATAGGGCTTTATGCCATTTTCATAGGCCAGGGCGGAGATATTTTCCTTGAGCACCTGCGCATTGTCGGAAGAGCCGAGCACATCCCCCAGCGTTATCTTGAGCATAGGGTTCAGGGCGTCATAGCCGATGGCGGTGACGCTCACCCGCGGCACGAACTCCCAGCGGGCTTCAGTCTGCTGGGCCTTTGCGGCCTGCACGTCCAGTGACGAGCCCCGCAGCGTGACATTCCCGCCGGAGGCCGCCTCGAGGCACTGCTCAAGGGTCAGCTCCTGGGCGAAAGCGCCGAGGGGCAGAACAGTCAACAATATGGTTATCAGGCATCTACGCATCTTTGTCGGCTTTTTTGAACAGCTGCCAGTAGGACACGGGCATAATCAGGGTAATGAGGAATATGCTGAGCAGGGTGCCAAAGCATATGGTGATGCCCATAGGCATCCACAGCAGGTCGCCGCTCAGGATCATAGGAAGCACTCCGAGCGCCGTGGTGCAGGAAGTGAGGAATATGGGCCTCATCCTGCGCTTTCCGGACATAACCGAGGCCTCCAGCACGGAAACTCCCTCGCGCCGCTGCTCCTCGGCATATTCGAACATCAATATGCCGTTTCGCACTATGATGCCAACCAGCGACACAAGGCCCAGGACGGCGGTGATGCTGAAATCC
>CACZBP010000069.1 GCA_902779495.1 uncultured Bacteroidia bacterium | reverse complement strand
CACAGGAAATACACGAAGATCGCCCAGCTCCACCTGTTCCAGCTCTTGCCGTACGCCGCGAGGCGTATCATAAGTTCGGCGACGGATCCGCACTTCACGAGCTCGGCGAACATATCCCTGTTCGCGTCGATGTGCGCCTGAAGCGACTTGGCGTTCATTTTCCTGCGACCCTTGCTGCAAGCCAGCCCTTGAAGTTCTTTATATGCTCGAGCTTGCCGCCGAACAGCCTTTGGCTAAGGTGGGGGAGGAACTGCCCTCAGACATCTTCTCATTCTCGCCTTCCGTCAAGGGAAAGGCGGTCTGGACAAGTGCCTCAAGGGTGGAATTCACACCTGAAGAAGGCTTCAAGCCCGGCTCCACCTATGCCTGTACCGTCCATATGGACAAGCTCATCGGCGTCAAGGACAAGGACCTGGCGGAATTCACATTCCCGGTCCACATCATTGACCGTGAGGCATCCGTCGCTGTGGAAGCCGTGCATATCGCCCAGGCGCAACCCGACGTGGCGAACGTGTATGGATTCCTCTATCTGAGCCGCCCCATCGATGCCACAATGGCGAAGGCCATCCTTCCGGAGGGTGCGGAACTTATGGATGAGACGCCTGCAACACGCTTCGAATTCAAGATTCCCGACGTCCCCCGCGGCCGTGACGACAGCGAATACAAGATCGCCCTTCGCCGCTCCGGCGGTTTCAGCGTCGGAAAACCTGCCGTGGCGACCATCGCCGGCAAGGAAGGTGACCTGCGCGTGATATCATCCCGCATCAAGGAAGGTGAAGAGAACTATATCGAAGTGGCTTTCTCCGAGCCCATCGAGCCCGCCAACACCAAGGACGGTTCCTGGTATCTGGAAGGCGCCAACCGCTACAACGGTTCCACGGTGGACAACCTTCTGCGCATCTACTTCGACAAGAGGACTGCCGACGAGATGGAGCTCCATCTCTTCAACATAGTCCAGAGCGTCGACGGCAAGAAGCTCCCGGGCAAGTACGATGAGATCTTCCGGGCCTCCAAGCTTGCCCCGGCTGTGGAAATCCAGCTTGACGGCAACATCCTTCCCGACGACAAGCAGCTCATCCTCCCGTTCCGTGCCGTCAGCCTCAACGCGGTGGATGTCAATGTCATCAAGATATATGAAAGCAACGTCCTGCACTTCCTGCAGGATAACAGCATAGGCGGGGACGAAGGCCTGCGCCGCAGCGGCCGCAAGATCCTCACCAAGACCATCCCCCTGGATGGCGGCACCCCCGACTGGAAGGACTACAGCGTGGACCTGTCCGGCCTGTTCAAGCAGGAGCCCGGTGCAATTTACCGTATCCGCCTGACCTTCAGGAAGGACTATTCCACCTGGGACGGTGCCCAGACGGCACTCACCCCGGTCGCCCCGGCCGAAGAGGAGGATGTCTGGGACTATCCTTCCCCCTGGTATTACGAGAGTTTCTACGACTGGAGCGAGTATGACTGGCGCGACTCCAACGACCCCACCAAGCCTTCCTACTATATGCAGGAGCAGCGTTTCCCCTGCGTCAACGTCTTCGCTTCCAACCTCGGTATCATAGCCAAATATGCCGAAGGCGACAAGCTCTGGGTGGCAGTGAGCGACATTGTTTCGGCCAAGCCCCTCGGCGGCGTCGACCTCGACGTCTATAACTACCAGCTCAAGACCATAGGCCAGGCCAAGACCGGCTCCGACGGCTTTGCGGACGTCGAACTCTCCGGCAAGCCTTTCATCCTCGCAGCCCGCAAGGGTGGCGTGAGCGGCTACCTCAAGCTCCAGAGCGGCCAGGAGAAGTCCCTCAGCCGCTTCGACGTCGGCGGCCGCAGGGTTGAGAAGGGCCTCAAGGGATTCGTCTATGGAGAAAGGGGAGTGTGGCGTCCCGGTGACACCCTCCACGTGACCCTCATCCTCCACGACACCCAGGGCCGTATCCCTGAAGGACATCCCGCATCGCTGGATCTCTACAGCCCTGAAGGCCAGTTCTACTGCAGCAAGACCAGCCTTGGCGAAGGCGACGGCTTCTACCGTTTCGACATCGCCACCCGCGCCGATGACCCCACAGGCATCTGGAATGCATATGTCAAGGTTGGCGGCGCCTCCTTCCACAAGGCCCTCCGCATCGAGACCGTCAAGCCCAACAGGCTCAAGATCGAGACCTCGCTCGGCACGGAGATGCTTCTTGCCGGCACGAAGATTCCTGTCAGCATCTCTTCCCGCTGGCTCACCGGCCCTGCTGCAAGCGGCCTCAAGGCCGATGTGGATATGACGCTCGTGCGCCGCGCCACTTCCTTCCCCGGATTTGAAGGATATATCTTCACCGACCCTACTTCCACCTACTCTTCCAGCGAGCACAAGCTCTTCTCCGGAAGGCTTGACGGCAGCGGCAACGCAGGAGCTGCCGTGACCGTTCCTTCAGCGCAGTATGCTCCCGGAATGCTCACAGCCAACGTGCTTTCCACCGTCCAGGAGGAAGGCGGCGACGAGAGCTTCGTCACTATGACCGTCCCGTTCTCGCCCTTCAGCGCCTATGTCGGCGTCAAGGCCCCCGGCTCCGACCTCGAGACTGACACCGACAACGTCTTCAAGGTTGCGGTCGTCTCTCCCGAAGGCAAGCGCATCGCCGGCCACACCCTCGAATACCGCATATTCAAGGTCTCCGGCAGCTGGTGGTGGGAAGGCTCCGCAGATGAGCTGAGCTCCTATGTAAGCGGCTCAAGGACAGAGTCTTATGCCCACGGAGTGCTCAAGTCCGAGTCTTCCGACGTGAATATCCCCCTCAGGGTGAACTATCCCGACTGGGGACGCTTCCTGGTGTATGTGAAGGACCTCGACAGCGGCCACGCTTCCGGTGTCGTCTCCTTCGTCGACTGGCCCGCCTACCGCGGCCGCGCCGACAGGCGTGACCCCAGCGCCCTGACGATGATAACCTTCGCCACGGACAAGACCTCCTATGAGGCCGGCGAGACCTGCACGGTCTATGTCCCCGCAGCGGCAAACGGACGCGCCCTCATCTCCCTGGAGAACGCTTCCGGCGTCATCTCCCGCAACTGGGTCACCACCGATGCTGAGAAAGACACCCAGTACAAGTTCAAGGTGACGGGCGATATGGCCCCGAACTTCTACATCCATATGACCCTCGTCCAGCCTCACGGCAACACGGCCAACGACCTGCCTGTCAGGATGTATGGCGTGCAGCCCGTGCTGGTGAGCGACAAGGCGACCCACCTGGAGCCCGTCCTCACGGTGGCCGACTCCGTGCACCCCGAGGAGGAATTCTCCGTGAAGGTGTCCGAGAAGTCCGGAAAGCCTATGACCTACACCATCGCAGTTGTGGACGAAGGCCTCCTGGATATGACTTCCTTCAAGACCCCCGACCCCTGGAAGGCGATGTATGAGCGCGAGGCCCTCGGCGTCTCCACGTTCGATATGTATGACCTTGTATGCGGCTCGTTCGCCGGCAGGATGGCCCCGATGCTCGGAATCGGCGGTGACGAGGATATGACGGCAGTCTCCCGCAGGGACAACCGCTTCAACCCCGTCGTCTGCTACCTCGGCCCCTTCACCCTCAGGAAGGGCTCCGCAACCCACAAGGTCAAGCTCCCGATGTATGTCGGAAGCGTCCGCGTGATGCTCGTAGCCGGCAACGCCGACGGAGCGTATGGCAATGCCGCCAAGGCAGTTGCCGTGAAGTCTCCTCTGATGGTGGTTCCCACCCTGCCCAGGGTGCTCAGCACCGGTGAGTCCGTGACCCTGCCCGTCAATGTGTTCGCCCTCGAGGACGGCATAAAGAACGCCAAGGTCACCGTGTCCGTGGACGGCCCTGTGGCCATCGACGGTTCCGCCGAGACTTCCGTGGGCTTCGACAAGCCCGGCGACAGGATGGTCCGTTTCGCCCTGAAGGCATCCGGCGAAGGCTTCGCCCACGTGACGGTAGCCGCTGCCGGCAACGGCCAGAAGACCTCGGAGACCATCAATATCGAAGTGCGTAACCCGAACCCTGCCCAGACCGTCCTCCAGAGGGTTCCTCTGGCAGCCGGTGCCAAGGCAGGCTTCTCCTGGGCACCGTATTCCTCCGGTAACGCGACCCTCACGGTGTCCGGGTTCCCCGCCTTCGACTTCAACTCCGTCTTCGGCTATGTCAGGGACTACCAGTATTCCTGCACCGAGCAGCTCGCTGCAAGGGGCATCAATATGACATATACCCTCGACTATCTGTCCGAGGAGAATGCAGCAAAAGCCAAGCTGCTCGTGCCCGTTATCCTCCAGCAGATATATTCCCGCCAGCTCGCGGACGGCGGATTCGGCTACTGGCCCGGACAGGTCGTTGCCGACCCTTGGGTGAGCTCGATGGCAGGACAGTTCCTCGTCCAGGCCAAGGCCAAGGGCTTCGAGGTCAGCTCCTCTGTCATTAACAACTGGGTCGCTTTCCAGAAGAAGTGCGTCCAGAACTGGCGCAAGTCACAGTCCAAGCACCTGGACGACTTCGACCAGGCCTACAGGCTCTACACCCTCGCCCTCGCCGGCAAGGATGACAATGCCTCGATGAACCGTCTCAAGGAGAGCGAGACCCTCACCCTCCAGGCCCGCCTGATGCTCGCAAGCGCATATGCCGTGAGCGGCAAGGGCAAGGTCGCGACCGAACTGCTTGCCCTTGGCGATGCAGCACAGGCCGGAAACGAGACATATTACGAATATTACGGCTCCCGCCTCAAGGATGAGGCTGTCGCGCTGGAGGCCCTTGCGCTCGCCGGCGACATCCCTCAGGCCCTTGAGATGGCCGACAAGGTGGCCGACGACTTTGCCGACGGCTACTACTCCACCCAGGAGCTGGCATTCGCCTCCGTCGCTATGAAGAGACTTGCCGACAAGGTGGGTACTTCCTCGCTGAAGTACACCGTCGACGGCAAGGAAGTCTCCTCTCCCGCCTCTGTAGGCGTGTCCTATCTTGACCCGGCCAAGGGCTCTGTCTCGATTGCCAACAACTCCGATGCTATGGTATTTGCATCGCTGCTGACTGTCGGCAAGGCTTCCGGCGATGTGTTCGCCTCGGCCAACGGCCTCAAGATAGCGGTTGTCTACACCTCCGACGACGGCAAGTCCGTCAGTCCTGCGCAACTGGCCCAGGGTCAGGACTTTACGGCCACCATCACGGTGACCAACACCCTTGCCGATGCAGTGAGCAACATCGCCCTCGTGCAGATGGTCCCGTCTGGCTGGGAGATCCGCAACGAGAGGATGACAGGCGCCGTTACCGGTGGCTCATCCTATGACTACAAGGACATCCGCGACGACCGCAACATATGGTACTTCAGCCTCGGCCAGGGCAAGAGCAAGACGTTCGTCACCAAGCTCAGGGCGGCCTATGAAGGCTCCTTCACCCTGCCGTCGGTCAAGTGCGAAGCGATGTATGACGCATCCGTGTTCGCCCAGACGGCTTCCGGCAAGGCGGTAGTGACCAAGTAATGTCCCGCCGCGCGAAGATTTTCTCAGGTATCCTGGCAGCCCTGCTGGCAGGATACCTTTTTTGTCTTCCGCGCGACCTGTTCAAGGGTGTCCCTTATTCCACGGTAGTGACCGACCGCTCCGGCGAACTGCTCGGGGCGCGCACGGCCTCTGACGGCCAGTGGCGTTTCCCGCCCTGCGACTCGGTGCCGGCCAAATATGCTGCTGCGCTTATCCAGTTCGAGGACAGGCACTTCCGCTGGCACCCGGGTGTTAATCCCGTGTCCATCGCGAGGGCCCTGCGCGACAACCTCAAGGCCGGCCACGTGACATCCGGCGGCAGCACCATCACCATGCAGGTGATAAGGATGTCCCGCCGCAGGGAGAGGAACCTGTGGCAGAAACTCGTCGAAGCCGTGCTGGCGACCCGCCTGGAGATGCGCTGTTCCAAGGATGAGATACTCGCACTGTATGCCTCCCACGCCCCGTATGGCGGCAACGTGGTGGGGCTTGAGGCGGCCTCCTGGCGCTACTTCGGCCGCCGTCCCCAGGACCTTTCCTGGGGCGAGGCAGCGACCCTGGCCATCCTTCCCAACTCTCCTTCTTCCATCCATCCCGGCCGCAGCGTGGACAAGCTGCTTTCAAAGCGCAACCGCCTGCTTGCCAGGCTTTTGGAACACGGCGACCTGGACAGCCTCACCTTCTCCCTCGCCTGTGACGAGCCGCTCCCGCAGGAGCCATCGCCGCTTCCATCATATGCCTATTCACTTACTGAACACTACAGCAAAGTGTCTCCCGGGCGGCGAATCCGCACTTCGGTGAGCCTTCCCCTGCAGAAGCAGGTGGAAGCCATAACCGACAGATGGTCGGACGACCTGGACAGGACTGGTGTAGCCGACCTTTCCGCCGTCGTTATGGACGTCCACACCGGGGAGATCCTTTCATATGTGGGTAATGCATCGCTGCATCGCCGGCGCCCCGGAGCGTTGGTCGACGTGGCCTCTTCGCCTCGCAGCACTGGCAGCATCCTCAAGCCCCTTCTGTATTGCGCCCTTCTGGACGACGGAGAGATACTGCCATACACCCTGCTTCCTGACATTCCCATCAATTTCGGAGGTTTTGCCCCCCAGAACTTCGATATGCAGTTTTCCGGGGCAGTCCCTGCGGCAGAGGCCCTGACGCGTTCGCTCAACGTGCCGTCGGTGCATATGCTGCGCCGCTATGGCGTCGAACGTTTCCTTAACCTACTGCGTTCCCTGGGGATGACGACCCTGGGACGTTCGGCCGACGACTACGGCCTGTCGCTGATACTCGGCGGCGCGGAAGGCTCTCTGAAGGATATAACCGGTATATATGCCTCGCTTTCAAATAGTTATCAGACCGACACGACCTTCTTTGGCCGCACTGCGCTTTGGTACACCTTCGATGCCCTCAAAGAGCTCGGCCGCCCCGACGAGATAGACCTTCGGCTGGTGCGTTCCGTGCGGAAGGTGGCCTGGAAGACCGGCACCAGCTATGGATTCAGGGACGCCTGGGCGGTCGGGGTGACTCCGGACTATGCAGTGGGCGTCTGGGCCGGAAATGCCCAGGGAGGGGGAGTGCCGGGCCTTACCGGCGCAAGGACGGCCGGCCCCGTGATGTTCGACATATTCAACCTCCTCCCGGCCTCTTCGACCGTGAATGCATATGCCAGCGGCGGATGGTTCCTTGAGCCGGGTCCGAAGGAATATGTCAGGGCTGAGACCTGCCGGCAGTCAGGCCATCTGAAAGGGCTGTACTGCACTGATACAGACACCCTTATGCTTCCCCGGAGGGCCCTTCACAGCGACCCCTGCCCCTATCACCGCGAGGTGGACGGCGAGCCCCGTTTCCTGCTTCCGCCTTCGATGGAGTGGTACTACAGACAGAACCATCCGGAATACCGTCCCCTGAAGGCCAAAGTCACCTCGGAGAAGATAATGGAATTCATATATCCCCATCCCGGGACCATCATAAAGATTCCGCGCCAGCTGGACGGCTCGGTGCGCGGCGTCGTGTTCAACCTTGCCCACAGGGACCCTTCGGTTAAGGTCTGGTGGCATCTGGACACTTCCTATCTGGGTGAGACCCAGTATATCCATCAGCTCACCCTCACCCCTGCGGCCGGTCGGCACACGATAACAGTGGTCGATTCCGCCGGTAACAGGGAATCGACCACCTTCACTATAGAACAGTAGGTTTTTCTACATCATTCCGCCTGCGGGCATTGCGGGGGCTGCGGGTGTCGGCTCGGGGATGTCCACTATGCCGCATTCGGTGGTGAGGAACATTCCTGCCACGGATGCCGCATTCTCAAGGGCGACGCGGGCCACCTTGGTCGGGTCGATGACGCCGGCCTCGTAGAGGTGGACGAATTCTCCGGTGCGGGCGTTGTAGCCGAAGTCGGCCTTGCCTTCGCGGATCTTCTGGATGATGACGCTGGCCTCGGCACCTGCGTTGGCAGCTATCTGGCGCAGGGGCTCCTCGATGGCGCGGGCCACGATGCGGATGCCTGTGGTCTCGTCTTCGTTCTCTCCGGTGAGACCCTTAAGTGCTTCTGCTGCACGGATATAGGCGACTCCGCCTCCGGGCAGGTAGCCTTCCTCGACGGCTGCGCGGGTGGCGTTCAGGGCGTCTTCCACGCGGTCTTTCTTCTCCTTCATCTCAACCTCTGTGGTAGCTCCCACATAGAGGACTGCGACTCCGCCGGCGAGCTTGCCAAGACGCTCCTGGAGCTTCTCGCGGTCATAGTCGGAAGTGGTGGTGCTGATCTGCTTGCGGATGAGCTCGACACGGTCTGCGATGTCGGCCTTCTTGCCGGCGCCGCCTACGATGACGGTGTTCTCCTTGGAGATGGTGACCTTCTCAGCCTTGCCGAGGACCTCGGGAGTGGCGTTCTCGAAGGTGTAGCCCCTTTCTTCGGAAAGGACCGTGCCTCCGGTGAGGACTGCGATGTCCTGGAGCATTTCCTTGCGGCGGTCGCCATATCCGGGAGCCTTCACTGCAGCCACCTTGAGGGTGCCGCGCAGACGGTTCACAACCAGAGTCGTAAGTGCTTCGCCTTCAACATCTTCTGCTATGATAAGGAGGGCCTTTCCTTCACGGGCGATGGGCTCGAGGATAGGGAGGAGGTCCTTCATCGTGGAGACCTTCTTGTCGGTCAGCAGGATATACGGATCATCCAGGACGGCCTCCATCTTGTCGGAGTCGGTCATAAAGTAGGGGGATATAACCCCTGTCGAACTGCATTCCTTCGACGACCTTGACCTCGGCCTCGGTGCCTTTGGCTTCCTCGACCGTGATGACGCCGTCTTTCTGGACCTTGGACATAGCGTCGGCGATGAGCTTGCCGATGAATGCGTCGTTGTTGGCGGACACCGTGCCGACCTGCTCCACCTTGGAGTAGTCGTCACCGACCGCCTGGCTCTGCTTCTTGAGGTCGGCCACGACGGCTGCGACTGCCTTGTCAATGCCCTTCTTCAGGTCCATAGGGTTTGCACCGGCGGTGACGTTCTTCACGCCCACGTTGATGATGGACTGTGCGAGGACGGTTGCGGTCGTTGTGCCGTCACCGGCCTGCTCGTTGGTCTTGGAAGCGACTTCCTTGACCATCTGGGCGCCCATATTGGCGAACCTGTCTTCAAGTTCGACTTCCTTTGCCACGGTGACACCGTCCTTGGTGACCTGCGGGGCGCCGAACTTCTTGTCAATCACTACATTGCGGCCCTTGGGACCGAGGGTGACCTTAACTGCATCTGCAAGTGCGTCTGCTCCTTCCTTCATCTTGGAGCGGACGTCAACGTTGAATTTTATCTCTTTTGCCATAATCGCGCGTGTTTAAAGTATTGCCAAAATGTCTGACTGGCGGACGATGAGAAGCTTCTTGTCATCAACCGTGACTTCCGTACCGGAATATTTTCCATACAGGACGGTGTCTCCGACCTTCACTTCCATAGGTTCGTCTTTCTTTCCGGGGCCTGCCGCTATTACGACTCCCTGCTGGGGTTTTTCCTTTGCCGTGTCAGGAATGTAAAGTCCTGATGCTGTCCTTGTTTCGGCCTCCTTGGGCTCGATGAGGACTCTGTCTGCCAATGGTTTGATCATGATGTTATAGGTTTTTAGTTCTTAGCTTTCCTGCCGCCTCTTCCGGGGGCGGTTTACCAGATAAAAACAATACCCGTGCCACCCGAGGATAACTGCCAAATTGTCACTTTAACGCCCTTGAAACGATTTTTATTAAAAAATCTTCGAAAAAGTTTTGGCGGTTCAAAAAAAGTTCGTACCTTTGCAATCCGCGCTTGAAAAAAGAGGCGGATTTTTTACGGCCTTTAGGGTTGTATTTGAATACGAGTTTTTTGAAAAGACTGTTAGGAAAGTACAAGCAAGTACCGAGAAAAAAGATAGATCGAGAGCGTCGATTCTTTTGAAGAATCAGAGAAGAGCGTTAGGAACAAGCTAAGATTTTTATAAGTGTATATACAAAGAAGAGTTTGATCCTGGCTCAGGATGAACGCTAGCGGCAGGCTTAACACATGCAAGTCGAGGGGCAGCGCGGGTAGCAATACCTGG
>CACZBP010000068.1 GCA_902779495.1 uncultured Bacteroidia bacterium | reverse complement strand
CCAGAAGGAATGACGCCATCGCCTCATTGCCGGGGGAAGGACCGTTGAGTGCATCAAGCATAAGTTTCAGTCCCGCGCGGCCGCCGCCCTTGCTCAGGATGTATGCCGTGCACAGGTCCTGGGGAGCCACCGAGGAAGCCAGGATGTCCAGGTCGGTCAGTCCTATCTGGAAGCAGGCTATCTGGTAGGCTGCGTCGGAGTACTCTTTCACCATCGCGTCTATGTCGCCCAAAGTCTTGAACCCCATTCCCTTGAACAGCCCCAGGAAACGGGAGAGGTCCACTTCCTGGATCTCGGCCTGGTTGATGGAAGCTATGCGCCGTGTCAGGGCGTCGAAAGGATGGATGGCGAGGTAGCTGCGGAAGGAATCTCCGTCGAGCTGCACCTCGGCAAGGTTGCCGGAGGCGACGAGATTCTGCACCTTGCGGCGATAGTCGGCAAGTTCGCGGCGGATGCGGCTGAACTCGTCGTCGACCAGCTCGAGCATTCCCGCCAGGCGGCTCAGGTTGCGCAGATAGACCTTCGGGATTTCGACTCCGCTCTTGTAGCCCGTGTCGTGGTTCATATTGGCCCAGGCGTGCTGGAGGACGGTGCGCATCTGCACTTCGAAGCGGATGCGGGAAAGCTGTGGATACTCCGGGTCCTGCAGGCGGCAGATATAGTGCAGGGACAGATAGCCGAAGCTGTCTATCTCGTGGACCTTGCGCTTGTCTATGGAGTTCTCCCAGTCAATTTCGAACAGGCGCTCCATCATCGATGCGACTTTGTCCACGTCGTCGATGTAGAAGGTTATGACGCGAAGCCCGAGGATGTCCGTAATGTCGTAGATATCACGGTATTTGCTGCCTTTGAGGCGAAGCTTTCCGGCGAGGGATTCCTCGGTCTTGAGGCGATGCTCCAGGGCTGCTACGATCATCCCTGTCCCGTCGATGAAGCCCTTGATCCTTTCAAGTGCTATCTTTTCCAGAAGCAGGAAATCTTCCCTGTGCGAGACATACTGCCCGAGGATCTCCTGTGAGTGGGGGTCGAGTGTGCTCATAGGCTAAAAATCAAATCCGATTGATGCGAATATAGTGAATCTGGTCCGGTTGCACCACTGGGCTGACAGCTTGAGGGGGCCCACTACGGTCTGTCTTGCAAGTTCCGCACCGACGGCCCAGGCCGCGATAGGATACTCCTTGAATTCCTGGACGGAAATGACATCGGAGAAGAATCCTCCGCGGAGGGTCACGAAATTCTTGCGTGCGAAATTATACCTCAGGTCAAGCTGGACGACTGCGCTGACGGTTCCGCAGGTGCGGAATCCTATAGGGAACCCGAAGAAAGGCAGCTGCCTCTCCACGTAACGTCCGGGAATAAAACCGCCTACTGAAACTACGTGTGTGGTCGTCATAAGCATATTATCCAGATTACTCTTGGCCAGCGGGGAGAATGACTTCTGGAATCCGGCATACAGGAAAGGCTGTATGGTGAAAGAATTGAATGGAGTGAAAGCTCCGGTAAGGCTCAGATATGATGACACGTAGGGCGAGACGTGGCCGGTGGCGTCTATTCCTTCGTTTGCCAGGTCATAGGAATGGCCGGCGAACACCAGGCGGGCGTCCAGCACTGTCTGGAAACCTTTCGTGGGGAAGTAGCCGTCATTGAAGGTGTCCACGCAGATCTTTCCGAATGCAGACACCCAGAAACTCTGCCAGTCCCAGCCCTTCCATATATCGTTGAGTGACAGGTAATGCTCGAAGGGCTCCATCTCATAAGTGATGCCGGCCCTCATATTGCCGTAGGTCATACGGGAATCTTCCATATACAGGTCAAACGCCATGTTGTAGAGCTGATTGAGAGCTTCAAGGCCATTGTCGGTGTAGGAATGGTTGCGGAGCCGGTTGCGCCAGGCAACGCCGAACGTCGGGATGCCGATCATCGGCTTGTAGGCAGCGTCCACATTCAGCATGAAATTGCTTCCCAGTTTGAGGTCAGTGGTGAGACGGAAGCCTGAAAGGCGGCGGGTGCCGAGGCCCAGGTGGGCGCCCAGATACACGATTTCATCCGTGTCGGCGTGGACGTTCACCGCCAGGTCGTTGATCTGGCCTTTCTGGCAGTCGAACACCAGGGTATAGGGTTCGCAGGAGCCTTCCAGACGGTAAGTGACTGATTCGAAGGCGTTTGAACCATAGATATAGTTCAACAGCCTTTCTATATCTTCCTTGCCATATGGCTCGTCAAGGGTATAGAGCAGTTTGTCCAGGATGTATTTCTTTTCCTTTTCGGTGATGCCGCTGAACTGGATGTCTCTTATCCAGACCTTGTTGAGGGCGATGTTGGTGGCGCTCTTGTGGCGGACCACGTTTTCAGGGGTCTTGCCGGCGGTCAGGGCTGCCACCTGCTCGAACATCTCCTTGTGGGATGTGGCGTTGGCGTAGCCCTGGTTGATGATGTCGTCCACGCTCTTGTCGTCGAAGGAGAGCATAGTGTAGCCGTCGAGGTCGTGGTGGACGCGGTGGTCTATCATCTCCAGGGTGGGCTTCATAGCGCCGGAGGCAAGCAGTGCGATAGTCTGGAATACGAAGTCTGCGGGGTTGTTCAGCTCATCCGGTTCGCGGAAGATCTGCACGTCGGAACCTATGATGATGTCGGCTCCCATCTCGCGGGCGATGTCGGCAGGGACGTTGTTGCGCATTCCTCCGTCGAGGAGAATCTCGCCATCCTTACGGACTGCCCTGAAATAGAAGGGGATGGCCATAGTGGAACGAAGTGCGTCCACCACGGTGCCGTGGGTCCAGTACTTTGGCTTGAGGGCGCCTAAGTCAGTGGCGACGCAGGCGAAGGGGATGGGAAGGGAGGCGAAGCTCAGGCTGTCCTGATAGCCTACCGTGACGCTGCTGAGCATATTGCGGATGTTGATGCCGAAAAGGAAGCCGTCGGGCATTCCCACTCCCATCTTGGATATTGACTCGGTAAGAATGTCGGAGGTGCCGCTTCCGCGTTCCTCGGCTATCTTGTCCGCCAGCTTCAACTCCTTGATTCTCTTTTCCTTAAGGTCCTCCTTGTCATATTTGAACGGGATACGCACCACAAAGCGCTCACGGTATTTGCGAAGGCGGTAGGTGACATATGCGTTCGGGATGTTGTCGGACATCATCACCGGCCACTCTATCGCGCGGACCAGGGAGTCCAGCTGCTTGTGGTTGTAGCCCATCGAGTAAAGGCCGCCGACCAGGCCGCCCATACTGGTTCCTGTTACGATGTCCACCGGGATGCCGAGTTCCTCCATATACCTGATGACACCGAGGTGGGCCATTCCGCGGGCGCCGCCGCCACCAAGCACCAGGCCCACGGTGGGACGGTACTGACGGATGGAGTCCATACGGGCGCGCACTCTTGCAAATGCCGCTGAATCGGCCGGGGGATTGTTTCCCGGGAGAATCTGGGCGGAAGCGGCAGGCGCAGCCAGCAGCGCTATGGCCAGAATCGCGACAGTTCTTTGAGCAAAGTTCATTTTACACCAAAATAAATATAATTAAGCAAATATAGTAATACGCGCACATATTTGCAATATATGGAAACAAAAAAAGATTTGCGCTTGTGTCATTTTTTATCTACATTTGAAACTGGGAAAATATTGATATGGAAAAGGTTGTATCGCTCCTCAACGACATTGTCTGGAATCCTGCCCTGGTGGTGCTTCTGCTTGCTGCCGGGCTGTTTTTCTCCGTCAGGACCCGCTTTGTGCAGGTGCGCCGTTTCGGCCTGATGCTCAAATCCCTGTTCGGACGTAAGGCCGACGGCAAGGGCATATCCTCGTTCGAGGCCTTCTGCATAGCCCTCTCCGGCAGGGTCGGCACCGGCAACATAGTCGGCGTGGCGACAGCCATAGCCTTCGGCGGCCCCGGAGCAGTGTTCTGGATGTGGGTCGTGGCATTCTTCGGCGCCTCGACAGCCTTCGTCGAATCCACCCTTGCCCAGATGTATAAGTTCCCTCATTCGTCGGGATATCGCGGAGGTCCTTTCAGCTTTATTGAGAAGGGGCTGGGGCAGCGCTGGCTAGGCGTAACCTTCGCAGTGATAACGGTTTTCGCCTGCGGATTCTTCCTCACCACGGTCCAGGCCAACGGCGTCTCGAGCGCAGTGAGCAACTCCTTCCCGGTCAAGCCCCTGACCACGGGAATCGTGCTCGCCATAATCCTCGGTCTTGTGATTTTCGGAGGAGTCAGGCGCATAGCCAAGGTCGCCTCCGTGGTGACTCCCTTTATGGCATTCGGCTACATCATAATGTCCCTGGTGGTGGTCGGTTTCCATATTGGTGAAGTCCCGGCTGTGCTCTCCGCGATCGTCAAAGGCGCCTTCGGCCTGAGCCCTGTCTGCGGAGGCATCATAGGTTCCACCATCGCGATGGGGGTCAAGAGGGGCATATTTTCCAATGAGGCAGGGCAGGGAACAGGCGCCATCGTCTCCGCCGCCACAGATGTCGACCATCCCGCAAAGCAGGGCCTCGCCCAGGCCTTTTCGGTCTATGTGGACACTCTTCTTGTGTGCACAGCCACGGCCCTAATGATCTTGACATCAGGAACTTACAATATCCTTGACAAAGGCGGCGAAATCATCTATGCCGGCGCTCCCGAGCTTGCCAACAACTACGTGCTATATACCCAGAGCGCGGTGGATTCGGTCTTCGCCGGCTTCGGCAGCGAGTTCGTCTCCATTGCTATGGTTTTCTTTGCATTCAGCACGATAATGGCCTATTATTTCTATGCTGAATCGGGAATAATCTACCTCTTTTCCGGCAAGAAGGGCAAAGGTGAGAAATGGGTAATCCGCGGCTTCCAGACCCTGATGCTGGGCGCAGTCGTCTTCGGCGCCGTGCGCGAGGCCGACGTCGTCTGGCAGATAGGCGACATAGGGGTGGGCCTTATGGCCTGGGTCACGGTGGTCTCGATCCTCATCCTGTGTCCCAAGGCGATAAAGTCCCTGGGGGAGTTCGAATCTAACCTATGATCCTTCTCAGCCCGCGGGCACTCCTCAGGAGTCCTTCGTGGCAGAGCGCAGGGGGGCAGGCGAGGTTGATGCGGATGAAGCGGTCGTCTCCGTAAAGGGCTCCGGGGCCGGGCCTGACGTGGTCGTTAACTATCAGGCTGTCAACTATTTCCTGCGACCCCGTCTTCGCTGCTGAGATGTCCACCCAGGCAAGGTAGGTCCCCTGCAGGTCGGTCACCGGGCACTCGGGGATTTCGCGGGAGAATATATCCCGAAGGTCACAGAAATTCTTCCATATGCACCCGTTCAGTTCCCGCAGCCAGTCTTCGCCCTGGTTATATGCCGCCTCGAGGCCGACGACTCCGAAAGGCCCCACATCGCACACTTCGTAGATGTTGATGACCCTGTCGATGCGCTCCCTCCAGGAGGGGTTGTCAGTAATGATATTTGCTATCTGCAGGCTGGCGGTGTTGAAGGACTTGCTGGGAGAGTTCATCGTCACGCAGCAGGACTGGTTCTCGGGCGAGACCGCTGCGAAAGGAGTGAAGGTGTGGCCGGGCATTTCCAGTTCGCAGTGGATTTCGTCGCTGAGCACCACGAGCCCGTGGCGGCGGGCGATTTCGCCAAGGCGGGCAAGCTCCTGCCGGGTCCAGATGCGTCCCAGCGGATTATGGGGATTGCACAGCAGAAGCACCTTTGCCGCGGGGTCTTCGCACAGGCTTTCGAGACTGTCCCAATCTATTGATACTGAAATGGTTGAGCCGTTATAGACGTACTTTGCCGGGCAGCGGGATTCAATGCAGCCGGCATTCCTTATCGAGGAGAAGAAGCAGTTGTAAGCCGGGGTTATGAAGACCACCTTGTCGCCCGGCTGGGTGAAGGCCTTGATGCACACGGAAAGGGCCGGTACGACCGCGGTCGTGTACATTATCCACTCCCTTTCTATCTTCCAGCCGCGGCGTCGGGAAAACCAGCTGATTATCGCATCGTAGTAGCTGTCTGGGACCAAGGTATATCCGAAAACGCCGTGCTCGACCCTTCTGCGAAGGGCATCGACAATGCACGGTGCGGTGCGGAAGTCCATATCCGCCACCCACATCGGAATCACGTCCTCAGCGCCGGTGGGGGAGTCCCATTTCACGCAGGAAGTGCCCCTGCGGGGGACAATAGAATCGAAATCGTAAGCCATATCCTATCTTGTCAGTATTTGACAGTCGCCGGGAGCCTTGATGTTGGCGTCCAGGATTATCGCTCCGTAGCCGTCTGCCACTATCCGGCCGCTGCGGGGATTCTTCACCGAGGTGATTGAACCCTTGACGGTGGCATTTACCGTGGAGTACTCGAACGCGAGGTCGGCGTCGGCGCCGAAGGTGCAGTGGTATGCGCTTATCCGCGCTGTCTCCTTAAGGGCTGATTCCCCGGCGTGGATCTTGACGTTTTCCAGGTGGAGGTCCTTTGCCCCGTACAGCGGACGTTCGCCGCCAAATTCTTGATTTATAATTTTTTCCATGTGGTGAATATTATGCGTTTGAGAATCGTTTGCTCATCCAGCCATCGCCCCTTATATACCACAGGAAGAGGATGCCTCGGATGTTGAGGTCAATGCCCATCGCAATCCAGTAGCCGACAAGGCCGAAGCGGGGCGTAAGCAGCAGGGCGAGCCCGATGCGGATAATCCACATACATCCGAAGTTGATGAATGTCGGGACCTTGGTCTGGCCGGCGCCGACACAGGCTCCGTAGGCCACGATGGACACGGCGTAGAAGGTCTCGGCAAAGGCTTCGATGCGGAGGACCCTGGCGCCGAGGGCCACCACGTCCGGGTCGGTGCTCAGAAGGGCCATCAGCTGCGGTGCGAAGAAGAACAGCACCACCGCCAGCAGGGACATTATGATGGCTCCCATCCATATGGTTATGCGGGCGAAATGCCGTGCGATGTCCTTCCTCCGCGCCCCGAGGCTCTGACCCACCAGCGTCGTTGCCGCCTCCTCAAGCCCGTAGCCGGGCATATAGCAGAAGCTCTCTGCCGTGATGGCGAAGGCGTTGGCGGCTATGGATATCGGCCCCAGGGGAGCCACGATTAGGGTGCTCATCACGTGGGCCCCGCGCATTATTATGTTCTGCAGCCACATAGGCCCCGTGATGCCGGCGGCATTGGAAACCACCGCCCGGGTGGGGCGGAAAGACCCTGGTTCCCCTGTGATTTTCAGCTCTTTGCTGCGGCACAGCACGAACCACAGCGACACCGCGGTGGTGAGGAGCTCCGACAGCCCGGTGCCAAGCGCCGCCCCGGCGACTCCCATCTCATACAGGTAGATGAACACGTAGTTCAATATGACATCCAGCACGCACATCGCTATGTACAGGATGCTGGGGACTTTCATATTGCCGCTGCCTTGGAGCATCGCGTTGGCCGCATAGCCGACGGCACCGAAGGGGATGAAGGCCGAATATATCCAGAAATAGGCTGTGGCGTCGGGGTTGATTTCAGCCGTTCCGCCAAGCCATCGGGGAAGCACGGGACTGATGCCAAGGCCGAGAAGGCCGAAGAACAGGGATATGCCGAAAGTGCAGACAAGCCCCTGCCGCAACACCCTCCTTGCCCCGGCGAAATCCTTTGCCCCGCACAGGTGGGCGACCTGGACCGAGAAGCCGGTGGCTACGGCCATCGTGAATCCCGAGAACAGCCAGGTGCAGGTGGTGACGAGGCCTATCGATGCGGAAGGACCGGCCCCAAGGCGTCCGACCATCGCGGTGTCGATGTACTGCATCATCACCGACGAGACCTGGGCCAATATGGCCGGAACGGCCAGCAGCACAGAGAGTTTCAGCTGCTGGCCGAAAGTCATTTCCCTGCCGTCGCGAACCAGGGAAAGGAGAAAATCTTTCTGTCCTTTGGCCATCGGAGTGCAAACTTACGATTATTTTTTTATATATTTGTAGTTATATAATTCAAAAGTATGAAAAGATTTTTTCTGGCCCTGACCGTCCTGCTCCTCTGCGTCGGCTCCTATGCCCAGAGCAGCGACATCGACCCCACCCTGATGGACGAACTCAAGGAAAACATATTCCGCGTCGGCGTGAATATGGACCCGTATGAGTATATCCCCGGCCCCCGCACCGCCGTCCCGAAAGGCTATAAACCCTTCTACATCAGCCACTATGGCCGCCACGGCTCCCGCAGCAACTGGGAAGGCTCGATGTATGGCGAAGTGATGGCCAAGTATGACAAGGCCCACGAGGCCGGCATCCTCACCCCCACCGGCGAGAGGACCCGCGACCTTATCGCCGCCGCCATCCGTGAGCACAACCATATGAACGGCCGCCTCACTCTCCTTGGCCAGCAGGAACACGCCCAGATAGCCGCAAGGATGTACAGGGACTACAAGAGAGTCTTCACCCGCGGCAGCAAGAAGATTTCCGCCGTGTCCAGCCAGTCCCAGCGCTGCATAATCAGTATGAACGCTTCGACGGCCCAGCTGAAGGCCCTCCAGCCCGACCTCAACATCATTTGGGACACCGGCGAGACCCTTCAGAAATATGTCAGCTCTGACCATCCCCGCGAAGTGGCCGACAGCGTTGGCAAGATCCAGCGCAAATGGCGTGAGCGCCATCCCCTCGATGCCTCGGAGTTCGCCCCCAAGATATTCACTGACGTCGAAAAGGCCCGCGAGATAGTGGGCAGTATGCGTTCCATAATGGACCAGACCTTCTGGATGGGCACGACCTGCCCCGCCTTCGGCCTGGGCGACGGCATCTACCGCCTCTTCACCTGGGAGGAACTCTACCGCTTCGAGCAGACCATCGCGATGGATTTCTACCTCACCCAGTGCAACAGCATC
>CACZBP010000067.1 GCA_902779495.1 uncultured Bacteroidia bacterium | reverse complement strand
TCGGCCACGTCCCCTCCTTCGTGGACACATCGTGCTATGCCGCCTTTGACTCGCTGTCCTCCCCCTCCGTGCTGCGTTCCACGATGGCCCGCAACAAGAAGATGCTCGAGGCCGACGAGACCGGGGAAATCTCCCAGATGGTCACATCGGACCCCCTGGGCATGCTGCCCGTCATAGGCAAGGCCCTCATCGGCGACAACGGTGCTCCCGGCGGAATGACCTTCGTTGACGGCCACCTCTTCTGCCCGGACAGCACCATAGTGATAGCCTACATATCCGCCAACTTCAACTCCCTCAACTCCGGACAGGGAGAAAAGCTGGTCAGCAAAATCGAGAAGCACACCAAGGCCTTCGAGGCCGAGCACCCCGAAGTGGAAGTCCTCTACCACGGCAGCGTCGCACTCGGCACCGGCCATTCCAGGACCATCAAGCGCGACCTGCTGACGACCCTTACGATTTCGCTTCTCATTGTCATCCTGGTGCTGCTGCTTTCATTCCGCAACGGAAGGATCCTGTGGCAGAATATAATCCCCATAGTCTTCGGCGCCATCGCAGCCCTTGCGTGTATGTATATGGTGAAGGGCGGAATGTCGCTTATGTCATTGGGACTCAGCGCGATAATCCTGGGCATAGCCCTGAGTTACTGTATGCACGTTACGATCCATTTCAACTTCGTGCAGTCCCCTTCGTCCGTCCTGAAGGACGAATCGACCCCGGTCATCCTTGGCTGCCTTACCACCGTAGGCGCATTTATGGGCCTGCTGCTGACCGAGAGCGATATGCTCCGCGACTTCGGCCTGTTCGCGTCCTTCGCCCTTGCAGGCAGCACGCTTTTCGCCCTGGTGTTCCTCCCGCATATGCTCAAGCCCACAGCCCGCACGGACAACAAGAAAGTCTTCGGGATGATCGACCGCCTGAGCGAATATCCTTTCGAGAACAAGCCTGCCATCCTCATAGGCGTGGCCATCTTCGTGGCGGTGGGCATATTCTTCTCGCCCAAGGTGCAGTTCGACAATGATATGCGCAACCTCGACTACATAGTGCCCAGCGTCCGGCGCAGTATGGATCTTTACGAGCAGAAGAACTTCGACGGCAATTTCGAGTTATACTACGCCACCATCGGCGACACCCCGGACGAGGCCATCAAGTACTCCCGCATCCTCAACAGGACTCTTGATTCCCTCAAGAGGGAGGGCGTCCTTGCAGACTTTTCCGGCACGGTGGCCGAGGTCTATCCTACGGTGGACGAGCAGCAGGAAAGGATCCAGGCCTGGAATGCCTACTGGACCCCGGAGAAGGTGGAAAAGACGGTGCGGGCAGTCAATTCCGCAGCCCTTCGGGAAGGCCTCAACCCCGCCGCCTTCACTCCTTTCAAGGGGATAATCCAGGAGTCCTACGACGCCGAGGACATCTATGAATCCGGCGTCGTCCCGGTCAATCTTATGGCGAACTTCCTGGAGAAGACTCCGGACGGTAAGTATATGGCTTTCACCGCAGTGCACGTCCCCTTCGAATCCCAGGACGACGTCACCAGGGTCGTGACCCTTATGCCTCACACCATCGTTCTCGACCCGTTCTGGTACTGCCGCGACATAATCGAGGTGGTCCACGACGACTTCAACGTGGCGCTGATGTTCTCCTCGCTGCTGGTGCTGATCATACTGCTGGTGTCCTTCCGCAACCTCTGGATCGCGCTCATCGCCTTTATGCCTATGGCCCTGAGCTGGTATGTGGTGGAGGGAATGATGGCCCTGCTGGGAATCCAGTTCAACCTGATCAACATCGTCATATCCACCTTCATCTTCGGCGTGGGCGTGGACTACAGCATATTCGTGATGGAGGGTCTGCTGGGCGAAGCCCGACACGGCGACAAGTCACTGCTGAGCTTCCACAAGACCGCGATATTCTTCTCGGCCCTCGTGCTGATTATTGTGATGGTTTCGCTGATGTTCGCAACCCATCCGGCCATCAGCTCCATTGGCACGTGCACGCTTATCGGAATGGTCACCACCATAGCGATAACCTACACGCTGGAGCCTTGGATATTCCGCAAATTGCTGAAATATAAATACTTCCGCCGCTCTTTCAAAGCCAGGGAGGAATCAGCCCCGGAAGAGTGATTTCACCAGCGCCGGGATGTCGGCGACCTTGACAATCAGTATGCCTTCGACCTTCGGGACGGAGGCATATTTTGATATGTAGATCTTCCTGAAGCCAAGGCGGGACGCTTCGGTGATGCGACGGTCCAGCTGGTTCACCGGGCGGATTTCGCCGCTGAGGCCCACTTCGCCGGCGAAGCAGACGTCGTGGGGGATGGCGAAGTCGAAGTTGGAGGACAGGACGGCGCAGACCACGGCGAGGTCGCAGGCCGGGTCGAGGATCCTGAGGCCGCCGGCCATATTGAGGAACACGTCCTTGGTATTCAGCTTGAAGCCTGCACGCCTTTCCAGCACCGCGAGGAGCATATTGAGACGGCGCACGTCGAAGCCGGTGGCGGAGCGCTGGGCGGTGCCATATGCAGCCGTGCTCACAAGGGCCTGGACCTCGAACAGGAAGGGCCTCAGGCCGTCCAGGGTGGCGGCTATGGCAGTGCCGCTGAGGTTCTCCTCGTGCATAGGGATGAGCATCTCGGAAGGGTTCGTCACTTCACGCAGGCCCTTGCCCGTCATCTCGAAGACCGCCAGCTCGGAAGTGGAGCCGAAGCGGTTCTTGATGCTTCGCAGAAGCCTGTAGGGGCCTTTGTCGTCGCCTTCGAACTGGAGGACGACGTCAACGATATGCTCGAGGATCTTGGGGCCGGCGATATATCCGTCCTTGGTTATATGGCCTATGAGGATTACCGGGATGCCGGTGGACTTGGCGAAATATAGCAGCATCGAAGCCACTTCCTTTATCTGGGAGACGCTGCCGGCCGAGGAATCGATATTCTCCGAATACATCGTCTGGACCGAGTCGACTATCACCAGGCCGGGCTTTTCCGCCCTTGCCGCCTCGAGGATGGTCTCCATACGGGTCTCGCTCAGGATGAGGCAGTTATCCATATCGCCTCCGAGCCTTTCTGCACGCATCTTCACCTGGCGGGGGCTTTCCTCACCCGAGACATACAGGGTCCTCAGGCCTTTGCAGCCAAGTGGAATCTGCAGGGAGAGGGTGGACTTTCCAATGCCGGGCTCGCCGCCGATAAGCACCAGGGAACCTTCCACCAGGCCGCCGCCGAGAAGCCTGTCAACTTCGCCGTTATTAAGGGAGATGCGATGCTCCTGGGCGGAGCCTATATCCCTGAGCTGCTGGGGCTTATGGCCTGCCGGTGCGGGGGTCTTGGCGGGCTTTCCGGTGGCTACCGTCTGCTCCACCATAGTGTTCCACTCCCCGCAGGCGGGGCAGCGTCCCAGCCACTTGGGACTTTCGTTTCCGCAGCTGGTGCAGAACCATATTGTCTTTTCTTTCGCCATAATAGCGGCAAGTTACGCAAATTTTTCGTAATATTGCACCTATGAAAAAGACTTTTTTGACCCTGCTTGCCGCGGTGCTTTTCACCGCCCTCTGCCCCGCCCAGGGGCGCTATGCCCTCGTGCACGTTTCCGCCGCCAACCTCCGCCTTTCTCCGGACTATGAGTCTCCCCTTGAGACTCAGGCGCTTATGGGTTCCGCGATGGAAGTCCTTGACAGCAGCGGCTACTGGCTCAAGGTCCACCTCCTGGAGCCGGAATACGTAGCCTGGGTGAACCGTCTTCAGGTCACCCGCTGCTCCTCGCCGGAATATGCCCCCGATATGGTGTGCGTGGCAAAGTATTCCACCGTCTATGCCGAGCCGTCTGCCAGCTCTGCCGTCATATGCGACCTTGTTCGCGGCGACAAGATGGAAATGGGGCTTAAGCTAAACGGTAAAGAGCTCAGAAAGAAAGGATTCCGCTCCGTGGTGCTGCCATCCGGCAAGCCGGGGTGGGTCTGCGCCAGGGATGTCAGGCCGATATCCTCCGCCATCCCCGCGGAGCCTTCCGCAGCGGCCGTGGCTTCAGAGGCCCTGTCATATCTTGGAACTCCATATCTTTGGGGCGGCACATCCGTCAAGGGATTCGACTGCAGCGGCCTGGTGCGCCAGTGCTACCTGATGCAGGGCATCCTGCTGCCGCGCAACGCTTCCGAGCAGCTGCACTGCGGGACAGTCCTTCCGGTGGAAGGCGTCCTTGAAGGCCGCTGGGACCACCTCAGGCCAGGCGACCTGCTCTTCTTCGGCAACCGCGAGACCGGCCGCGTTTCCCACGTGGGCATCTACACGGGAGACGGTCATATGGTCCACTCATCGATGGTCGTCCGCCACAACTCCCTCCTCGAGGGTGCTCCGGACTACTACGAAAACTCCTGGCGCCTGCTCTACGCCCGCAGGATCATCCCTTAAAGGCAGGCTTCAATGGCTGCTTTCTGGCACAGGGCGGCCGCTTCTGCGGTCAGGCCAGGCGTGCCGTCAGGCGTGTGGACGGCAGCCTCGGGCAGGGCCGGATTGCCTTTCACCGAGACGCCAAGGGTGGGCTTTATGAGAGCCTCGAACCAGGTGCAGGCAGCGGTGTAGCGCCCCTGCGCGAAGCTCAGGTGGAAGCCGTCACGGGTTAAGTCACGCGGAACGTCCGGGAACAGGCGCCTGGCGGCCGTGATGGCGGGCCCAGAGGGAATCACGACGGATATTCCGCTGTCAGCCTTCAGCGAATCGACGCAGGCCGCAATAGCTGCGTCCATCGCCGCCTGGTCCCTGCCGTAGTTGGGGAATTCCCCGTGGTCGGAATCACGCGAATAGGACCAGGTCTGATGCCACACGATGGAGGCATCGGGGTTGGGACAATGGCGGCGCACTATGGCGATCAGTTCATCCAGCCAGGGCTTGTAGCTGTCATACAGGCCCGACACGCCGGAAGCCTGCTGGACGGTCACTATGTCCCAGGGCTCTTCCGAAAGAGCATCCCTAAGGCCTTTGCGGGGATCGAGCGTAACCCATTTATTGTCAGCTGATTTGTCGTAGCGATAGTAGCGGCTGTCGCGGTTGTAGCCGCCCACGTGGCGCTCAAGGGAGCACCCGCCGATATAGAGTCTCGCAAGACGCACGTTGTGCACGCCGGCACCTTCCAGGAGGTCGGGGAGATATTCCGTCCCGTCGTCGGAGAAGCTGTTGCCAACCGCAAGGATGCGAAGAGTGTCGGGGCGGACCGGCAGCGGGTTATTCATAGCAGACATCCACCGTGGCTTGCTGTAGTCAAAAGCCGCCCTCTCCTCGGCCCAGGACTCGTCCACCCGGACGGAATCAGCCTTGTCGATGTAGAGCACCCCGTCCAGATGGTCGGTTTCGTGCTGGAAGATGCAGGCCGTGTAGCCGTGGACGGTGTCGCGGCGTATCTTCAGCGTCTGGAGGTCGGTGTAGGAGAATATCACGGAAGAGGCCCTGGCGACATCGCCCCTGAGCGGAGGCACGGACAGGCAGCCCTCGGGACCGGTGACGGTCTCGCCGAAGAGGGAATCTATGTGGACGTTGGCATATATCTCATACGGCTCCCCCTCCTTGTCGAGCCTGCAAACGGCTATCACCCTGCGGTTTATGCCCACCTGCGGGGCGGCCAGGCCCACTCCTCCCTGCTCGGGAGACTGCACGGTTGCCAGCATCTTGGCGGAGAGTGTCCTGAACTGCTCAGAGCGCAGGGCTTCGGGCTTAAGATCGGTGGAGACGGTCCGGAGCACCGCCGAATCCGCCCTGTCGGCTACCGTGAGGACATACATCACGGAGTCGCTTTTGTCGATTACCGCCAGTTCACGGGGGGTGAAAGCGGCAGGCCGGGAACACGCCCAGGCAAGAAGGGCCGCGAGAAAAAGGAGTCTAGTTTTCATTTGCTATCAGGGCTATTATCCTGTCAATCCTGGACATCGCAATCCACGACTGGCCGGAGAAATTGTTAAGCATTACGGAGAATATGATGGTGTCTTCCTTGCCGCCGTCGGTGGGGACGACATATCCGCTGAAGCAGCGGACGCCTCCCATCGAACCGCTCTTGTAGAAGACCCTGTCGCGGATTTCCGCCGGTTCCTGGCGGAGGCGGCCCACCTGGGAGCCCTTGCCGGGTGTGGTCAGCGTGGAGACGAAGGCCTCGCAGGAAGGCGAATAGAGCATAGTCCGGAGGAACTTGCAGAAGAATTCCGGGGATATGCAGTTGCGTCTCGACAGGCCGCTGCCGTCGACTATGTCCACTCCGGAGGAGGTGTCAAGGCCAAGCCTGGATAGGGCTGCATATTCCGCCACGGCGCAGGAGTCGTAGCAGGCGGAGCCGGTGCTCTTCTTGGAAATTGCCCGCAGCAGGGCCTCTGCGTACATATTGTCGCTTCGCTGGTTGACAATATAGGCTATCCTGGAGACTGCAGGGGAAGTCGTCTGCCCTATGATGCGGGGAGCATCGGCAGCGGTTTCTACGGGCTTTTTGGAGAAGTCTGTGCGCAGAAGGCCGGCCTCGGTCACGTCGCCATATCCCGAGCAGGGCATTCCGCTGGATTTCAGGTATTTATAGAATTCGCGGGCGCAGGTCATCTCCGGGAACTTGTTGCTGCATTCCACGGTCTTGGGCTTGCGGTCGGAAGCGAACGTGCCGCGGATTTCGCCATATGGCATTATGTCGTTGGTGTAGAGGAACAGCAGGTCTCCCGTGCCGGCCTTGCCGGTGCTGCAGCGGTAGTCATATGACATCCAGGGGGTGTCGGGGTAGCCCTGCTCTATGCTCAGGGCATCACCGGGATTGGCTCCCGCGCTGACCCTGAAGTCCTTCTTGTTGCGGTAGAAATTTAGGCCGGAAGTGCCTGTGCCATAGTAGGTTCCTATATCCTCATAGAGCCAGGAGGAGAGCTCGTCATCTCCGTCGGCCCAGCGGCCGTCACCGATTATGCGGCCGTTAATGCGGCGGATTCCGGCCGTGGTGAGCATAGATTTCCACAGGCAGAATATGCTCTCGATGCCGTGGGCGATGCTGTCGCGCGAAGCCAGGGTCGGGTCTCCGCCGCCGATGATATAGACATCCCCCGTGAGCGTGCCGTCGACTATCTCTCCGCTGTAGCCTATCGAGGTCTTGAAGCGGTAGTCCTTGCCGAGCTCGGTGAGGGCTAAGCCGGTGGTTATCAGCTTGGTGTTGGAGGCGGGAACCATCTTGTAGATGCTGCCATATTCGGCGACCGTCTGCCCGGAGGCGGTCACGGCAAGCACGCCGAGGCGGGCCGTGCGGAACGGTTCGGTGGTCATAAGGCTGTCGATGTAGCGTTGCGCCTTGGTCTGCGCCGAAGCGATGGCCGGCAGCAGCATCAGTATGTACAATATCCTTTTCATAGCAGTCTTCCTTGCCAGGTGTCCCTCTCCTCGAGGCGGGCCTCCAGCATATGCAATATTTCAAAATTCCTTACAAGGCCCCAGCGGGTCTCACGAACAAAGCGCGGCGGGACCTCCCCGGCTACCCTTTCTATGTAGAGGTCCGGCCTCAGCCTTTCCAGCAGATCTATCACAAAATCAATATATTGGGACAGTTCCCAGGAGAGGAATTCCTCCGGATGGGCGTCGTGCTCGGCTTCCATCACGGTCCCTTTTACGAACTGCAGCTGATGGAACTTCACGCTGCGAAGCGGCAGGCGGTTTATCACCGCGCACTGGTCCAGCAGCATCCCTCGCGTCTCCCCGGGAAGGCCCAGGATGAAATGCGCTCCCACATCCAGGCCCCTTTCCGCCGTCAGGCGCACCGCCCTCTCGGCACAGGCGAAATCGTGGCCGCGGTTGATGCGCAAAAGGGTCTGGTCATAGCAGGATTCGATGCCATATTCCACCACCACAATGGGCTTGTCCGTTACGTCCCGCCGCCATCCCTTCAGCACCTTGCCGTCCTTAAGGTCCCGCAGCCAGTCGAGTTTCTCCTCGTCCACGCAGTCCGGACGGGTGCCTATCACTATGCCAGCGACAGAGGGGTGGCTGAGGGCCTGGGAGTACAGGTCCTTCAGCCGTCCCAGCGGTGCATAGGTGGAAGAAAACGCCTGGAAATAAGCCAGATAGTTCTTCGCTGCGCGGTAGCGCACCTTGTGGAAGCCTATCCCTTCGTCTATCTGCTGTGCGATGGACTTGCCCGCGGTGCTGTAGCCCGGATGGAAAGCGGCGTTGTCGCAGTAGGTGCAGCCGCCACGGCCGAGGGTCCCGTCCCTGTTCGGGCACGTGAACCCCGCGTCTATAACAAGCTTCTGGAGCCTCTCACCATAGAGGTTCCTCCAGAAGCTGACAAAACTAGAGTATCTTTCTAACACTCAGCTCATAAAGATGTATTTGCACAGGAACAGGACTGCCAGGACGCAGATCGTAGGATTGAGCTTCTTGATCTTGCCTGTGCAGAGCTGGATCAGCACATAGGAGATGATACCCAGGAGGATACCTTCGGAGATGCTGTAGGCCAGGGGCATAAGGAGCATCGTAATGAGGGCCGGGATGGCCTCGGAGTAATCCTCCCACTCGATGTTCTTAACAGGCGACATCATCATCACGCCGACTATCACCAGCACAGGACCTGTCGCGGCGGCCGGGATGGCGAGGAACAGAGGCGAGAAGAACAGCGCCAGCGCGAAGAGAATCGCGATGACGAAGGAAGTCAGACCGGTGCGGCCGCCTTCGGAAACGCCTGCTGCGCTCTCGATGTAGGTCGTCGTGGTGGAAGTACCGAACATAGCGCCGGCGGTCGTGGCGAGCGAGTCTGCGAGCAGCATCCTGCCTATGCCTTCAATCTTGCCGTCCTTGTCGACCATACCGGACTTGACGGAGACGCCGACCACGGTGCCGATG
>CACZBP010000066.1 GCA_902779495.1 uncultured Bacteroidia bacterium | reverse complement strand
AAAGATACTCCTTTTTTCGGAAACAAAAAAGCCCGGGTGCTCTTTATCGACATATTCCAGCTGGGTGATGTGCTTTCCCGGCAACAAGCATTCCAGAAGGTCAATCATATTCTGCTTTCCGAGCTCCTTGCCAAAGGCAATCTTGAAAGCGACATCCATCATAAGGTTTGCAAACGGCCGGACTTCCTGTCCGGAGGACGTTAATTGTGTTTGTGTGTCCATATCGTCGTAAAATTAATTGGACACAAAACTATATTAAAAAATCCCGAAAAAGAAGCAAGTGTGGTTCGTACTCTCCAAAGATGTTAAGATTTTCACGAATCTTATCACCTGGATAAGATTTGTATTCCGGAGATAAGATTCGTATCTTTTTCGTCCCTGTCGTCCCTAAGTGGCCTGAAGCGGTTGCCGCTCCAGTTTGTTATCATTATCTTTGAGGTACGATTGAAAAAGAAAAAACCCGGATTCATCACCAGCACTTAAGTCTGGGAGAGGAACGACCGGGACTGCACTGCAAATATATGAATAGTTTGGGTTTTGACAAAACTTTTTTTGAGAGGCTATTCTATTATTTAGAAAATTGTTTGATATTTTAGAATTATTAATTATCTTTGCATAACGATATGAGAGTGGTGAAAAAAAAGACAGTTGTTGAGTACTTTGCCAAGCATCCTGATGCAAAAGTCGCGTTGGAGGATTGGTATGAGAAAGCGGCCAATGCAAAATGGGGGAACTTTGCGGACTTGAGAAGGACCTTCGGCTCGGCAGATAATGTTGGGGGTAAAAGGATTGTCTTCAATATAAAGGGCAATGATTATCGCCTTGTCGCGATTGTCCTATATAGAATAGGAATGATATATGTCAGGTTCATAGGGACCCACTCTGAATACAGCCGGTTGTCAAAAGAACAAATAGTTAATATATAGAATATGACATCAATAGAGAACGAAATGCAATACCAAGCAATAATGGCCAGGATAGAAGAACTTCTGGAAATTGTTGATAATGAGACGCCTAAGGAAGATAAGAACAGCATTGAGCTTGCCCTCCTTTCCAATCTTGTTGCAGAGTATGAAGATGTCCATTATCCTATAGACAAACCGTCCCTGATAGAGGTCCTGAAGCTAAGGATGTATGAACTTGGCCTGACTCAGAACGCGATGGCGGCAATGCTCGGAATGAACAGTTCCAAGGTCAGCGAAATCCTTTCCGGCAAGTCTGAGCCGACGCTTAAACAAGCGAGGAAGATCTCCACTGAATTCAATATCCCGCCATCCATAGTCTTAGGAGTGTAGCATCGTCCCTGCCGGCCGGGTAACGGGGCCGGGCCTAGCGCTTGATAAGCTCGTCGAGGCGGGTGAGGCGGGCGGTGATGTAGGCTTTGACGTAGGCGACTTCGCCCTCGTAATTGCCCGCTACCCTGGGGTTTTGGTGGACGTATTCGCCGAGGATGGGCCAGCGCTTGAAGTTGAGGCGCTGGGATTCGTCCAGAAGGGCGGCGGTCTCGTCGACGTAGTCATTCAGGGTGGACAGCGAGGGTTTGGCCTCGTCCCAGAGTTCGACAAGGCGGGCCTTGGCGGCCTGGTCGTCCTTCACTATGCGGTTAACCATCTGGCGGGTGGCCCCGGAGGCCACTGAGCCGGCTCCGGCGTAGATGTAGTCGTCCAGGTTGTTGACGGGGTAGGTGCGGGCGTCGTTCTCGAAGGAAAGGTCATAGTCCCAGGCGGGGCCGGTGTAGAACACGCCCTGGTCGCCGTCCTTGTACATATTGACACTCCAGTAAGTGTCTGTGTTTCCGGCGAATTCTCCCACGAGGAAGTTGCGCAGGAAGCTGTCCACGTCGAGATATTTGCGATAGCCGATGGAGGCGTCCTTGAAGTGAGCGGCGAAGACGGCGTTCTCCATTGAATTGAAGAAAGTCTTGATGAAGCCCCGCTGTTCGGTGGTTATTTCGTCGTCCTTGGGATATTTGATCGTCACCGGCATCCCCTTTCCGGAGGTAAACCAGACGTCTTCGCCGGAGGCATATGCGTCTATCTCAATGAGATAGCCGTCCTTGGCGGAGACGCGGCCAGTGCCCACTTCCACCTGGTCACACAGCTGGTAGCAACCCTGGTATTCACCGTTGAGGATTACGTCCACGGGAGTGCAGAAGGGGGTATATGCCATTCCCACGCGGCGGCTTACCTCGAAGGCTAATATATTGCGCATCAGGGTTTTATCGCCGTAATTATTGATCAGCGTCCACTTCTTGGCTTTAGCCGGAGCGTCCAGCGGCTGCTGCTTCTGGGCAAATTTGATCCGGTAGGGCTTCTTGGGGAAATCCCAGCTGGCGTTGCCGCGACCGCGGACTCCGGTCTGAGTCGTGGCAAGCAGCTTGGTGCCGCCGTCGGATATGATATACACCGTGGAAGGGATCTCGGTGGTCTTGGAGGTGATGGCAGCCCCTCCGTCAGTGTTGATGACAACGGTCGGCAGGTTGGTCAGCTGGTATAACTTGGAATCGTCGCCTTCGCCCACATAGCCGTAAAATTCCAGCTCGGCCAGGTTGCAGCGGGCGTTGTTGGGGCCGACATAGCGCACGTAGCGGAAGCCGCGCGAGCAATCCACAGGCAGATATTGCATCACGCTGGACCTGCCTTTTTCTTTAATCATCATCAGCGGAAGGGCGTCGCTGAAATCGGGGCTGTTGGCGCCTTCGAGCAAGGCCAGCTCCACGCGTCCCTCCTGGCTGATGCGGGGGGAATATCCCACACGGGTGATTATATGCTTGGCGCCGAGGTCGAGGCCAACCCAGGTGCGCGAACGGTCATATGATGCGAAGAAGGTGTCATATTTCCCGTCGAAAACCATATCCTTGGTGTTCTTGGTGACGGAGGCCTCACCGGTGTCGTAATCGACTGATTTAAGGGAACCTATGATGTTTCCTGCGAGTTTGTGCGGATTGGGGTCAGGGTCGATTGAGAAATCGACTGAAGGCTCCTCCGAAGGGTCCTGACTCGGCTCTGCCGAAGGGTCTTCCGACCCGGTCTGCGACGGCTCTGCCGAGTTGTCTTCGGAAGGGTCCGCAGAGGGACTGAATGACGGGTCGGCCGAAACGGGCTTCTCCCCGGCCGGAACTGGCGCCGGCTTCCCGCACGCCGCCAGTAATATCATTGCGATAACGAATATCCTGAAGTATTTCATAACCGCAAAGTTAGCAATTATTGCTTATATTTGCATACCCGAAAAGCCTGATGAGACCGACGGTGGAATATATAGAGCAGAGGTTCAGGGAGTATAATTCGTTGTATTTCAATGATATGCTTCCGGAAATTCCGGTCGTGCTGAGCAGGTCCAAGTCGTTCCTTGGGGCGTGCACCTACAAGCGCAGGCGCCTCACCGGGGAGAAATATGACTTCAAGCTGCGCATCAGCACCCGTATGGACCTGCCCGAGGAAGAGGTGCAGGACACCATCATCCACGAGATGATCCACTACTATATATTCTACACCGGCGCCCGCGACACATCCGCCCACGGCCGCATCTTCCGCAGCATTATGGCCACCATCAACGAAAGGTTCGGCCGCCACGTGACCATATCCCACCGTCCCACCGCAGAGCAGCGTGAGGACGCCCGCGACAAGCGCCCCAAGCCGCATGTGATTGCCCTTGTCACCCTGCGGGACGGCCGCACCGGCATCAAGGTCATCCCGGCGACCCAGCGCAGCCTCACGGCCTTCCGGAGGGGTATCCGCCGCGCCCCGTCCGTCAAAGACACGCAGTATTGGCTCACCTCCGACCCCTTCTTCAACGGCTGGCCATCCTCCTCCGCCCTGCGCATCCACTTTCCCGACCTTGCCGCCGTCCGCGAACACCTCGCCGAAGCCACGCCGCTGTAACAGGTCGAATTTCAGCCCGACCACCTGTGACACTAAAAATGCCTCCCAGCAGTCTGGGAGGTATTTTCACTGTAACAGGTCAAAGCCTTGAAAATCGACCTGTGACGCTCGGGGGCGGCTTACTCAGCCATCGCGAAGGTCAGGCCTTCGAGCTTGTCCCACTCGCCGCGGGTGAAGTCGGGCATCACCACCGGCATCGAGCCGTGGTTGATGGAGACCTCGGTGAGCTCTACGAGGGAGCTCCACTCGGCGGCGTCATAGACGTCCTGGTCGAGGGGAAGTCCGTGGTGGAGGCAGTAGATGAGGCGGTAGTCCATAATGAAGTCCATTCCGCCGTGGCCGCCGACCTTGCGGGCGAGCTCCTCGACGTCCTTTGCGATGGGGTGCTTGTACTGCTCCATCAGCGCATCCCTCTGGGCGTCAGACATATACTCCTCGGCATCGAGGTCGTCATAGGCGACGTCCTTAACTTCGTCGCTGCCAAGGGCGAGGCCCTCGTTGGGGTACTTGTTGGCGAAGCCCTTGGTGCCCATCACCTGATACATACGGCTGTAGGGACGGGGGGTCACCACGTCGTGCTCAATCAGGATGGTCTTGCCCTTGCGGGTGCGGATGATGGTGCAGGTGTTGTCTCCGTTGGCATACTTGCCGAAGCCTGCGCCATAGCGGGACTCAGCCCTGACCTGGCCCTGGAACGCGTCGGTGTCCATTGCCACCAGGAGGTCCATCTTGTCGCCGCGGTGGATGTCAAGGTCCTGGCATACAGGGCCTATGCCGTGTGTAGGATATACGTCACCGTGATGGTCCTTGTTGTATTTCATCCTCCAGTCGCCCTGGTAGTTGTCCCAGTATGGGTCGAGGTTGTGGCAGTAGGAGCCTTCCACGTGGACGACGTCGCCGAAGAGGCCCTGCTGGATCATATTCAGGCAGGTCAGCTCGAAGAAGTCGTAGCAGCAGTTCTCAAGCATCATACAGTGCTTGCGGGTGCGCTCAGAGGTGTTAACCAGCTGCCAGCACTCCTCGATTGAAGTGGCGGCGGGCACCTCGATGGCGACGTGCTTGCCGTGCTCCATCGCATAGACTGCGATCTTGGTGTGGAGCTGCCAGGGAACGGCGAGATAGACAAGGTCTATGTCCTCGAGTTCGCAGAGCTGCTTGTAGCCCTCCTCGCCGGAGAACTCATACTTGGCGCGGGGAGCTCCGTGCTCCTCGAGTATCTTCTGTGCCTTTTCAACCCTGTCCGGGAAAAGGTCGCACAGGGCCACCAGGGAGGCATCCTCCAGATAGGGGAAACGGTGCACTGCGCCTGAGCCGCGGTCGCCAAGGCCGACGAGGCCGATGCGCACGTGCTCGATGGGCTCGGCGGCGAACTTCAGCATGGACTGCTGGCCGGCCGGGCGGGGCGGGGTGTTATACACTATCTGGTTGTCCTTGATGACATAACCGATGTCGTTGCTGCCCTGGCCACAGCAGGAGGCGACCAGGACTGCGATAAAGAGTGCTGCAAAAATCTTTTTCATATTACTGAAGCATTATGCTGCGGAAATCATCAATAACTGCCTTGTCGACCTTTGCCACGTCGATGAGATATTTCTCAACACCGTCGGCGAAAGAGCCGCTGCCTGCGAGGCTCCAGAAGTAGGGAACTATTTCGCTGTAGACCCAGGCGCAGTGGGTGTTGCGGAAATAGTAGTCGTCGGGATCTGAATATTCGGAACTGGAGACGCTGTAGCCAACCGGAGCGAAGTAGGTCAGCTCATATTCCTTTGCGATATCGTGCTCGGGAACGCCGAGAAGACCCATCAGCAGGATGCTGAGCGTGCCGGTGCGGTCGCGGCCGAGCGAGCAGTGGAACCACACGCCCTTGCCTGCCTTGACGCTGTTGTAGCAGAACATGAAGCACTCCTTGGTCTTGTTGAGGCCCTTCTTGTCGCCGTCGGCATAGACATCGGTAAGCATAGCCTTTCCGCCCTGCTCGATGACAGGTGCGCAGAAATCATTGCCGGGCACTGCGGGAGCGTTGTTGACGTCGCTCTTTCCGCGAAGGTCGAGCTGGGCGAGGACATTCTGGCGGACGATTTCTTCCCTTCCGGCCTTGCTGACGGTCTCACCGTAGTTCATACGGCCGCCGCGGTAGAGGAGGCGGTACCTGATGGCCTTGCCGTCGGCTGTCTTCCAGCCGCCGAGGTCACGTCCGTTGCGGCAGGCATTGGCGAAGAAGGCCTGGTGGACGCCACCATAGGTCTCGAATGAGCCTTCGGCCATAACGGTGCCGTCAGCAGCGGTGGACTTGTAGGTATATTTCACGTTGGGGACCAGATTGGTGATATCGACAAAAGCGGTTCCTGCCTTTGAGGAATAATCTGCTTTCCAGCCGGTTGCATCCTCCAGATGGGTGGTGATGGCACCTGCGTCTGCGTTGGGTTTCCAGCGGATACTGTAGGAGCACGGCTTGTCGGAGTTGGGGTTCTTCACCTTTTCACCGTTGGGATCTTCGTTGCCGTTCTCATCGTAGGTCTTGCCGTTGTAGCCGCCATAGTAATCGTAAATCTTGGTGGAATTGGGATCGGTGCAGTCCTTGTCCTCGTAGGTCACCTCGTCGAGGAACTTCTGCATATTGGGATTGGTCGCGAGCACCTTGTCGCCATTCTTTACCTCGGGGGCAGCCTTGGCGTAGATAGCGTCATCGACGTCCTGGGAAGGGTCGGCGCTTGCGGGCTCCTTTGAAGGCTCCTCGGAAGGATTTGCACTGGGATCGCCCTGCTGCTCGGCAGCGGGTTTGCAGTAGGCCAGCACAGAAACGGCCAGCATTAAGGTAAGGATTCTTTTGATCATAACGTTATGGTTTATAATTATTTAACTTCTACGAGGTAGTTTCCTTCGAAAGTGGGCCGGATGACAGGGTCGGCTCCTGTGATGGTGTAGGAGCGGGGCTCGTCGGCAGCATATTCCGTCACGGTGTAGGCACGGCCGGCCTCAAGACCGCGAAGCTCTATGGGCTCTTCGTTCCAGGACGGGGCGAAGAAGGAGTAGTACATTGCTCCGTCCTTTGCAATCACGTGAGCCTCAGGCTTTTCGATGCCAAAGGTATACAGCGGGAGATATTCTCCCTTGGAAAGCATTTTCCCGGAATATATGGGGACCCATTTGCGCAGCAGGGCCTCCTTCTCGGGGGTCAGGATGCTGCCGCCGTTCTGCTCGGCGTAGGGGTTGGGCTTGGGCCAGGTGAACTTGGTGCCGATGACGCCGCCGACTCCCACCTGGGAGGGAAAGTCTAGGCCGCCGTCGCTAAGCTCCACGTGGTCGGCATAATAGGCAAGGCCGGGGCACATAGCGGCGAAAGCGCGGCGCTTGCTGCGGATCTGCGCGCTGGAAGTGGGGTCGGAAGCCACCGCCTGGTTGATGTACGGGGTGAGGAAGAAGTTGAAGGCATCGCCGCAGGGGCAGAGTTGCACCACTGCGCCGGGACGGTCTTCCTGTGCACGTGCATAGAGGTCACGGTAGAACTCCGGCAGGCGCTCACAGGCCTCCTCGGGGCGGGCGAGACCGCTGGCAGGATTGTAGTCCGGAGCGGTGAGGTTGAGGTGCTGGCCGTCCAGCTTGAAACCATCGAAACCCCAGTCTTTCAGGAACATATCCACAAGGCCGAGGGTATATTCGCGGGTATATGGATTGATGGGCGAGAGGTACCAGCTGTCCCACCAGGAGATGTCGGCGTGGGTGCCGTCCTTGCGGATGAGGAGCATCTCGGGATGCTCTTTTGCAAGGGAACTCTCAGGGTCTGCAGCGAGGGGGCACCACCACAGCTTGGCCTTCAGGCCGGCGGCGTGGATGGCATCGGTCATACGGCGCATTCCGCCCGGGCCTATGCGGTCGTTGGCGTTCCAGTCGCCTTCGCATATCTGGAAGCCGTCATCCACATCCACCCACTTGAAGCCCAGCTCGACCACCTTGGGAAGGGTGCCGATCACTTCATCCACGGTGAACTGCCTCTCATAGCCCCAGGCGCACCACACCGGCTCATAGGCATCGGCGGGGGAGACGGGGGCCTCATATCCATAGGCCTCCTTCATATACTCGGAGAAGGTGCGGAGCGGACCGAAGAAATCGCCTTTCCCCTTGAGGATGAACTGCTTGCAGGAAGTCAGCGTGTCGCCAGGCTGAAGCACCACGGGGGTGTCGTAATCCTCCCTGATGCAGGCGCGGGTCACCTTGCCTTTCCGGCTGACGGGCATCGAGACGAGTTTCAGGACGGGCTCGGCGATGCCGGTGGATATGTTGTCCTCGGCGGTCCAGAGGGTGACCATAGGGATGCCTCCGCCATAGTCTTCCTTGACTCCGAGGAAGTTATCCTGGTAGAAACCATCCTCCACCGGGAAGGCCCAGTCGAGGCGCTCGGAGCTGGAGGAGGGCTGGAAAGTCCAGGTCTCCCCGCCCTTGACGCTGACCCAGGAGGTCTCCATCGCATCGACCTGCACGGCGTCGAAGCCGGTGTTGACGAAGGATATGGTGCGAAGCAGCATATCCCCCGCAGGCTGCTCATTCACAATGACTTTCAGGTCCTTGACGGGTTTTCCTCCCGAAAGGAGGCGGTCCTGCGGCTGAGAGCAGGCGACGACGGCCAGGGCCGCCACAATCATAAATTTCTTCATATCTTGAGTTCGTGTCCGAAACGTTCCTTGCACACCTTGCGCACGGCCTCGAGGCTGGTGAAAGCGCCCGTGCCGCCTGCGGCGGTGGTGTTGACCGCGCCGGTGAGGTTGCCGGTCTGCTGGCAGTCCTCCAGGGAGAGTCCCTTTACGAAAGCGCTTATGAAGCCCGAATTGAAGCTGTCACCGGCGCCGATGGCATCCACGACTTCCTTGTTGAGGAAGGCGGGGAGAATCTTGCAGGAGCCGTCCCTGCGCACCAGCATCGAGCCCTTGGAACCGCACTTGACGAGCATCGCGCCGCCGATATAGGGCATCACCGCCTCAATCGCCTCACTCAGCGAAGAGGTGCCGGTGAGGGCCTGGAGCTCGGTCCTGTGACCTTGGGAAGGACGCTCTTGTAGTCCAGCGCCCATTTTTCCACGGGGTCCCACTGGGTGTCGAGGGACACCGTAACTCCGTGGGCCTCAGCTGCTTGGAGGACTTTGTCCACATCACGGAGCAGGGCTGACTGCATAAAGAGCGAGGACAGGTGGATGTGCCTGGCCTCCTCGAAGACCTTCGGATCGATGTCGTCGAAGCCCATCACGTCCATTGCACCCTGGTAGGTGAGGTTCGCACGGTCTTCGCCATAGCTCATGCATATGGTGGCTCCGGACACCAGGAGTGGAAGGCAGAGATGCAGTTCTTGTTCATACGGATGGAGCTATATGGGCATTTGGTGAGCACGTCAGCATGCCTGCATCCATCCGCCCGGTGATTGTGCTGAGGAATGCTGACG
>CACZBP010000065.1 GCA_902779495.1 uncultured Bacteroidia bacterium | reverse complement strand
GAACCTCTCCGGACGAGGCCGCTCCCGTCACTGCCAACCGCACTTGTCCTCGTTCCGTCTGCAAGATACGAATAATTTGCCAAAGTTGTGCTCCCGGAGGTGACTTTTCGGGGCGAAGGAATCGTGGGTGAATGGTATCATATGTCCTGAAAGGCGCGATGCGACTGCGCAGAAATGCCACGTTCTGGGCAGCGAAGGTGATTTTTTCGGCTCGACTGCGCAGAATCAGCCATTTTTGGGCACCTGAGGTGGCTGCGTCGAGGATGAGGACGGAAGGACATTGACGGGAATGGAGTTGGCCTTGTGCGTGGGAGTGCGTGAGCCTTGTGCAGGGCACGGTCCTGCGTCAGCAGGATGACCGACAGCCGGATGCGTCAGCAGGATGACCGACAGCCGGACTCGAGTTTACGGGCGCAGCCCGTCGAGTTTTGAGGTCAAGTGCCCGAGGTGGGCCCATTCCCGGAAGCTGGCCTTCCGTCCTCATCCTCACAGCAGCCACAGTTCCCGGCGGTGTCGAATTATTTGGAAAAGCGGGGAGGGTTTGCTAAATTTGCGGGACGAAACCACATAAGTAACTATAATGAAAAGATTTTCAACCATTCTCGCCGTCATCCTGACGGTATTCTCCCTCAACAGCTGCATGATCGGCAAATATATGTGCAACTATGCACTCGTCCCCAACCCCCACGGAGTCGACGACATCGAGCGCACCCGCCACAAAGCGGACTCGCTGCTCCCCGGAAGCACCGCGTGGTATGACGGACTCAAGGCAGCCGGCATCCTGAAAGACACCACCATCCTCGGCTTCCAGGACAAGCGCGTCCACGCCTGCTACGCCCCCGCAGCAAACCCCGCCAAAGCCAATGGCACCGCCATTGTCGTCCACGGATATGGTGACAACCACTTCGTATTCCTCTACCTGGTGCGTATGTACAGGGACGACCTCAACTACAACGTACTCTTCCCCGACCTTCAGTATCACGGCTACTCCGAAGGCGACGCCATCCAGATGGGATGGTTCGACCGCTTCGACGTAGAAAAGTGGGCTGAAGTAGCACACAACATCTTCAAGGATGACTTTATGGTGATCCACGGCGTGTCGATGGGTGCAGCCACCACTATGATGATGAGCGGCGATCCCCAGCCCGACTACGTCAAGGCCTTCGTCGAAGACTGCGGCTACTCCTCCGTCTGGGACCAGCTCAAATCCAACCTCAAGGACTCCTTCCACCTCCCTCCGTTCCCCGTGCTGACCAGCGCCAACATCGTGTGCAAGAACCGCTACGGATGGTCATTCAAGGAAGCCTCCTCGGTGAACCAGCTCGCCAAGTGCGACAGGCCTATGCTCTTCATCCACGGCGACGCCGATGACTTCGTTCCCTTCTCCCACCTGCAGAAGAACTACGACGCCAAGGTGAACGGCTACAAGGAGATGTGGGTTGCCCCCGGTGCGGTACACGCAAACGCATTCGCAAAATATCCCCAGGAATACAAACAGCACGTAGCTGACTTCCTGGAGAAAGTACATAAGATGTAACGACGTAAAACGGGGCCCGAGGCCCCGTTTTTCATTGCTGGATCGCTGCAGGTTCCGGCTCCTTGAGCTCGACCGCAGTGCTTTCCTTGTCAGGGCCGAGGACGACGCGCAGGGTGCGCAGTCCCTCGGTCTTTCCTTTGTGAAGCACCCTGTCGGCGATGATGAACTCGGACACGGGATCCTCGACATTGCGCATCAGGGCACGCTTGAGGGGGCGTGCGCCGAAGGCAGGGTCGAAGCCCGCGTCGGCGATGAACTTCTTGGCCGTGGGGGTTACGGTGAGCTTATAGCCAGCCTCCTCGGCGCGGCGGCGAAGGTCGCGCAGCTCGATGTCGATGATCTTCTCGATGTCATCCCTGGTGAGGGAGTTGAAGAACACCTGCTCGTCCACCCTGTTTATGAACTCGGGAGGAAAGACCTTCTTGACGGCCTTTTCAAGCACCGCCTGGCGATTGAGGGCCACGTTACGCGATGCTGTGGAAAAACCGACGCCGTTGCCATATTCCTCCATATCGCGGCTGCCCACGTTGGAGGTCATTATGACTATGGTGTTGCGGAAGCTCACCGTCCTGCCTTCACTGTCGGTCAGGCGGCCGTCGTCGAGGACCTGGAGGAGGAGGTTGAATATGTCCGGATGGGCCTTCTCGATTTCATCGAGGAGAACCACGCAGTAGGGCTTGCGGCGGACGCGTTCGCTGAGCTGGCCGCCCTCTTCGTAGCCCACATATCCCGGAGGCGCTCCGATAAGTCGGGAGACGGAGAATTTCTCCATATACTCGCTCATATCGATGCGGACCATATTATCCTCTGAATCAAAGAGATACTCTGCCAGGCACTTGGCCAGCTGGGTCTTTCCCACGCCGGTGGGGCCGAAGAACAGGAAGGAGCCGATGGGACGTGAAGGGTCCTTCAGGCCGGCACGGTTGCGCTGGATTGCGCCGACCACGGTGTCTATGGCCTCGTCCTGGCCTATTATCCTGCCGCTGAGGCGGTCACGCATCTTCATTATCCTGTTGCCCTCGGACTCGGCGACCTTGTTCACCGGGATGCCAGTCATCTTGGACACCACCGTGGCCACATCTTCCTCATCCACAGTGCGTTTGGCTCCGCCGGACTTGATGCGGACCATCGAGCCGGCCTCATCCATCGCGTCGATGGCCTTGTCCGGCAGGGAACGCTCGGTGAAATACCTGTCGGTCAGGCGCACGCAGGCCTCAATGGCATCATCCGTATATGTCACGTTGTGGAACTGCTCGTAGTTCTCGCGCAGGCGGCGGAGGATGGTGATGGACTGGTCCACGTCGGTGGCCTCGACTATTATCTTCTGGAAACGCCTGTCCAGGGCGCCGTCCTTCTCCACTATCTTCTTGAACTCATCCATAGTCGTGGCGCCTATGCACTGGATTTCTCCGCGGGCAAGGGCCGGCTTGAGCATATTGGCCGCATCGAGGCTTCCACCTGCGCCGCCGGCTCCCACTATGGTGTGGAACTCGTCGATAAAGAGTATTATGTCAGGGTCGGAACTCACGGTGGAGATGATGGTCTTGAGACGCTTCTCGAAGTCGCCGCGGTACTTGGTGCCGGCCACCACGGAGGCTATATCCAGCGAGACTATCCTCTTCTTTGCAAGGACCGGGGATATGTTGCCGGAGGCTATCCTGAGGGCTATTCCCTCGACTATCGCGGACTTGCCCACTCCGGGCTCGCCTATGAGCATAGGGTTGTTCTTCTTGCGGCGGCCAAGGATCTCGATGACGCGGCTTATCTCGGTGTCGCGGCCGACGACCGGGTCCAGCTTGCCTTCAGAGGCGGCCTTGGTCAGGTCATATGCAAACTCGGCAAGCGGATCTTCGCCTTCCTTTCGGGGCTGCGGCTCATCGGTACCGTAGTTGATTTCATCACCGTCATCGGCTTTGTTCTCCTGGGACGCGGGACGGGATTCCCTGCCGATGAAGCCGTTCTTCTCCATATAGGCGAGGACGTGGGCATAGTCGGCGCCGACGCCCCGCAGATAGGCCTGACCATAGCTGCCGGTGGTGCGGCAAAGGGCAAGGAGCAGGTGCTCCGAACCGGCCACTGCACTGTGCAGCCTGGTGGCCTCCAGCACGGTAAGGCTCAGCACGTTCTGCGCCCCGCGCGAGAAGGTGATGTGGTCCAGCTCCGAATAGGGAATCTGCTCGGAGGTGAATATCCTCGAGTCTATGAACTTCTTCAGCTGGGCGGTATCCACGTCCAGGCCGGTGAGGGTGGCGAGGGCCTTGTTTTCGCCCTGGCGGATGATGCCGAGGAACAGGTGGTCGGGACCTATTCCATAGCTGCCGGTGCGGAGGGCCTCTTCGCGGGCATATCCTATGATGCCGTTAAGTTCGTCTGATACTTTTATATCCATAAGTTACTGTTTTTCAAAAAGATTGCGGGCAGGAAGCTTATCCGAGTAAGATTCCCGCAGGCTCCTGAAAAGACCTGCAGTGTAACGCGACAGGCCGGGGCCCTTCCACGTGCTGGTGTTGGTTATCAGCACCCAGCATTCTCCGTCGGGGTAGTACTTTACAAGGGCGCTGGTCCCGGAGAACGTGCCGGAGCGCATCCAGCCGGAGGAAGGTTCGGTGTCGTTCCATCCAAGGGAATATGTCTCCTTGTCGAAGTATTCCACCATCTCGTCCACGGCGGAAGAGGATATGACATCGCCGATGACGCCCTTGCCGTCGATGGCGGCCACGAAACGGGACACCTCTGGGGCCGAGGCCATCCAGGCTCCCGCCCCGGAGAGGGCGGTTATGTTGTTGCCTCCGTAGCAGCGGACGACGGAATCGGCGCTGCAGTTGAATTCGGGCACGGGAGGCTCGTTGACGGGCACATAGTAATGCACCTCCCGCTCACGCCTGTCGGAAAGGTAGTTTCCGGCGATATGGAAATCCATACAGCCGGCCGGACGCAGGACGTTCTCCTGGATAAAGTCCTCATAGGACTGCCCTGAGACTTTCTCAATCACCTGGCTCAGAAGCACATAGCCGAAGTTCGAATAGGCCTGAGAGGTGCCGGGGACATAACTGAGCCTGCGTGCAAGGACTATCTTTGCAAGCTGCTCGTTGTCCGGCGGGGTGTCCAGGTGGTTCACCCTCATTATCGTGCGGGTGGAGAACATAGGGTCGCCGCCTCGCACCGTGAAACCGGCTTTGTGGCGCAGCAGGTCCTCGACCGTAATCTTATAGTAGTTCCTGTCTCGGATGACGCCGTTGTACTGGGTCAATATGCCGCTCGGGCCGAAAACCGTGTCCCTCAGCGATATGACCCCTCTGTCCTGCAGGACCATTATGCCGGTGGCGGTTATGAGCTTGGAAATGGAGGCTATGCGCAGCAGGTGATAGGGTTCCATCTTCTCCTGGGCTTCCTCGTCCGCCCAGCCATAGCCCTTGGCATATAGCAGGGAATCACCCCTCATTATGCTCAGTGACAGGCCTTTAAGCTGCCACTCCTGCATATAGGTGCGGACCTTCCTGTCGAGGCCGGCAAGGTCGGATGTGTCGGACAGGGCGTTGGTTATCCAACCATTCACTCCTTCGACCGGCTCCGGGGCCTCGGTCCTGCACGACTTGCCGGCGACGATGCACACCGTCGTCACTATGGCCGCAAGCACGGCCGCTATGCCAATGCGCCGCGGTGTCATATCTTCGAGCCGAGTATGGCGGGGTCGTCCCCGTCCTTGAGGATATTGAGTTTCCTGACAAGTCCTACCAGGAATATCACGGTGAGCCCGGTGGCCAGAACGTCAGAAGCCGGAAAACTGAGCCACACGCCGTCGACGCCGAGCCATATGGGAAGCATATAGACACAGGGAACCAGGAACAGCAGCTGCCTGGAAAGGGACAGGATGATGGACTTGCTCACCATACCGAGGCACTGGAAGAGGTTGGTCGCTATCATCTGGAAACCTATTATGGGGAAGGCCACGTTCATAAGCCGCAGGCCCCTTGAAGCCACTGCCTCCAGCTCCGGATCCGAAGTGAAGGCGGAGACGGCAAGGCCTGGAAGGAACTCCGACACGACAAAGCCCAGGGTCACCACAAGGGTCGCCCATTTGGCGGAAAGGAAATAGACGTCCTTCACCCTTGAATATTTCTTCGCTCCGAAGTTATATCCCGCGATAGGCTGCATTCCCTGGTTGATGCCCATATTGATCATAATGAACAGGAAGCTCAGGCGGTTGATTATGCCATATGCGCCTATTGCTAAGTCGCCGCCATATTTCTGGAGCTGCTGGTTTATGAATATGGCAACTATGCAGGCGGCGGCGTTCATAAGGAAGGGCCCCATACCTATCTCCAGGGACTCCCCTGCTATCTTGAGGTCCAGCGAAAGGACGTGCTTGGGAAGATGGAGGAAACGCTTCTTGTCGAGGAAATACCACAGGGTATATGCCAGGGCCATGCTCTGGCACAGGACGGTGGCCCAGGCCGCGCCTTCTATGCCCATTCCGAGGACATATATGAAAACGGGGTCGAGGATGGCGTTGGAGGTGACCGTGAATATCGTAAGGCCCATCGCCAGCTTGGGGTTGCCGGAGGAGCGGATTATGCTGTTGAGACCGAAGTACAGGTGGGTTATGACGTTGCCATAGAGGATTACCCTCATATATGAACAGGCATACGGAAGGATATTCGGGCTGGCCCCGAAGAAGGTCAGGATGGGCTCCAGGAACACCAGGGCGACGACGGCGAAGAGAGCCCCGATTATGATGTTCAGGGTCACTTCGTTTGCAAGGACGGTGTTGGCCTTGTCATAGTCCTTCCTGCCGAGCAGCACGGAAATCATCGTGGCCGCTCCCACGCCAACCAGGGTGCCCAGGGCCGTGGAAAGGTTCATCAGCGGGAAGCAGACGGCAAGGCCGGCAATGGACAGGGAACCCACGTCGGGGATATGGCCGATGTATATGCTGTCGACCATATTATACAGAGAAGATGCAGTCATGGCTATGATGCCGGGGACTGCATACTTCCTAAGCAAAGTGCTTATTTTCTCTGTTCCTAATTCCGAAGGGACTACTCCTGAGGCCATCCTACTGCTCGTCAACTAACTCTATTTCAAACATCAGGGGACAATATGCCGGGACCGGACTCTGGCCGGCGGAACCATATCCGAGGTCGGACCAGAACATTCCGACTCCCTTTTCGTGTGCGTGCATCTGCCACAGGGTGAGGGCAAAGCCTGAGACCACGCTGGTTGCGGAGGTGCTGCCTGCCGTGGTCATCTTGAGGTCGGAATACTGCGAGGCCCAGGTGATCTTGGCAGGGCGGTAGGTGGTCGAGGACTTCTCTATGCCCGCATCACGGGCGACTTTCAGGACGTTGGTGTCGAACACCTTGCCGTCCAGGAAGCGGCCGACGTAGTTGATGTATATCTCATCCTCTGCGGTGAGGGCGTCTTCATTGTCGGGGGCTCCGGTCCTGTGATACCAGAAGCCTTCCTGGGCGGGATCGGCCGCACCATACAGCTCGGCGAAACGTGCCGCTATCTTCTCTTTCTGCCAGGCGGCGACGTCCGTGAAATAATCCACCACCCTCACTTCGTAGACAAGGGAGGAGTTATCGGTGCTCTGCTCGAGATATTCCTCAGGGGTGGAATGGCGTTCCGTGGAAAGGAGCCAGCCGGGGACAAGGGCCTTCCTGCGGCCTCCGACCTTCATTCCGTCAAACAGGGATTCCATTCCGGCGGGAAGGACGGACTTGTCAAGGGACTGGACCACGGGGCCGAAGTACTTGGAGGCGGAGTAGAGCTTAACCCTTCTGGCGACGTCCTCGAAGGTCGTCTGGGTCACCTTTTCGTCAAGGGAGGTCGTGGTGTAGTCCAGATAGACCCAGCCTTCGGTGCCGACTGCGGCCGCTTCGCCTGCGGGCTGCTCGTCCTCAAGGATATATATTCCGTTTCCGGAAGCCTTCGCTCCGGGATAATTCTTCGATAGCCAGGCTTCGAGGACCTGTTTGTTCACCAGGTTAAGATTCTCCTGGGGGGACTTGGCGCAGCCTGCTGCCAGCGCCAATCCGAGTAATATGATAGCTGTCTTTTTCATTCTGTCAGATTTCATCGCTCTGGACGCTGTGCACCCAGATGTGGTAGGCAATGGCCGAATTGGCCGGGATCACTCCGACCCGCTCGCTGCCGAAGCCGTGCTTGCCGGAGAAGAATATCCAGCACTCCTCTCCGCCTTTGACACCGACCATTCCGTTATGGAGTCCCTCGACGAAATCGGCCTCGCCGAGCTTGACCGTCATTATCTCATAGCGGGAGTCCTGTTCATCGCCGTCTTCCTCGGCCTCCGGATCTGCAGGGTCGGCCTTTGTCAGATCCCACCTGGCGGCCGTTGCCACCTCTTCCCTGTTGGTCGCGAACAGAGTGGACGCCGTGGGGAGGGAGGAGCCGCTAAGGACATATCCCGCATAGTAGAAGGAGACCAGTTTGTCATCGGTCAGGGGCTCGCCTTCGCCCTGGACTATGGTAAGGCGGGTGCTGCCTTCGTTGGTGACGGAGGTGTAGGTCTCGTTGGACTTGAGCTGGGCCTCCACGAGGGTCTCTATCTTGGTCTCCTGGCTGGAATACAGTGTCTTTATGCTTTCCTTCGTGCAGGAGGAAAGCAGCGCCATCAGGAGGACCGCATATGTCAAAAACTTACTGTTCATCGCCACCTATAAATTTTTCAGCCGAGCGGGCTGCATATTCGCCGGCATCCGCGGCCGAGGGCACATCCTCCGGTACAAGAATCTTGCCGCCGGCTGCCTGCTCGTGGCCTCCGCCGTGGAAAAAAGTACGGGCGCACATATTGGCGGAGACTCCCCTCTTGGAGCGGACAGACACCCTTACGGTGCCGTCCGGCTGTTCCTTGACGAGGATGCTCATCTTCACACGGTCTATCGCAAGAGGCTGGTTCACAAGACCTTCCGTGTCGCTTTCATCGACGCCGTAGCGGTTCAGGACCTCCTGGGTCAGGAACATCACGGCTACTCCCGAAGGAGTTATCTGCATAGCCTCTTTCAGCATATGGCCGAAGAGCCTGACACGGCCTTCGCTGAAGGAGTTGTACAAGGCGGACAAAATGGCATCCCTGTCGACTCCGGCTGCCAGAAGGCCGGAAGCCATCACGAGAGTCGAGGGAAAGACCGAGTTGGCAAAATTATTCGTGTCTGTCGTCATTCCCGCCATCAGGGCATCCCTGGAAAGGGCCGGAAGGCGGGAAGGATCTCCCTGGATTTCAGGCATTTCCAGAAGGATCTGATAGAGCAGCTCGCTGGCCGAGGAGACCTCGGTGCGGCTGAAGCACAGGTCGAACTCCTCCACTGCCGGGGCAAGGTGATGGTCGATGAGCACCTTCGGGGCTTTGGAAGCCCTCAGGGGCTGGGCCATATCGTCCGTCCTGGACAGGGCGTTGAAGTCAAGGCAGATGAGGAGGTCGGAGGCGGCGATGCGCTCCGAGCAACCATTGGGGTCGACGCTGAAAATGCCGGGGAGGATGTCGCCGCTGATGAAGGATATGTGCTCTCCCACCGGGGTGGGGAGGATGACCCGGGCGTCTTTGCCCAGGGCCTTCAGGAAGGCGCACATCGCGGTGGAAGAGCCCACGGCATCCCCGTCAGGGTGCGTGTGGGAGACAACTGTCACCCGGCTGCTCTCCGTCAGCAAACGGTGCAGCCGGCAGGTCATTATGCCGTCCAACTTTTCCATCATTTTTTTATAGATGCAAATTTAATCAAAATCTTGTATTTCATAAATCATTTTCATAACTTTGTCGGAAGTTTGATAAAAAATAAAACACACAGATAATGAACAAAGCATTAAAAATTCTCCTTCACGTGGTTCTTCTGGCCCTCATCGCGGGTCTGGTCTACCTGATTGTTGACAGCATCATGCAGCCCGTCAACTTCAACAAGCAGAAAGATGCCCGCACCGCCGTGGCAGTCCAGAGGCTTAAGGACATCCGCACCCTGGAAGTGGCCTATAAGAGTGTGACAGAGCACTACACTGCCGACCCCGACTCCCTCATCCTGTTCTACAACACAGGCAAGATGGACATCATCATGCAGATCGGTTCCAACGAC
>CACZBP010000064.1 GCA_902779495.1 uncultured Bacteroidia bacterium | reverse complement strand
TCTTATCTCGGAGGGGCCGGATAAGAAAAATCTTATCCCGGTTAATATTTATTTTATCCCGGTTAAAAAACGTGTTCTGGGCGCGATAATTCTTATCTGCGGGACGCCCCGGGATAAGATTCGTACCTTTTTGCGCTTTCTTTTTTATCTCCTTCCTTCCGGGGGAATTTTTCAGCTTACTTTGCCGTTGCCCGCTGTGCGCACAGGGTGGGCGCCAAACCATTGTCAACCAAAACTAGGAAACGCAAAATGGAATCGATCATGACTCTGAACAGGATAGAAATCCTGGGTCACGTGGGGAACATCAGGGTCTCCACGTTCGAGGACAGGCACAGTGTCAACCTGTCCGTAATAACCAACTATATCTATAAGGGACGCGACGCACCGGTGGTGGAGGAGATGTGGTTCAACATAACCGGCTGGGAAGGGAAGGCCATCTCCACGGAGGCCCTGAACGCCCTCGCCCGGGGAAGCCTCGTGCGGGTGCTCGGCCGTATGCGCGAGCGTACCTATACCGGAACGGACGACACCCTCAAGAAGGTCACCGAAGTGGTCGCAAGCACAATCGAAATAGTCAAGGATACGGATGCCTTCCAGGCAGCCCTCACTTAAAGGGGAATGAAAAGGATATTGCTTGTAACGGCCGTCGTCCTGACAGTGGGCGCGTGCGGGGCACAGCGCAAGGCGACCCTCCTGCGGGAGAGGCAGGCCACCGCCGTGCTCAGCCTCGCCGACAATCAGGAACCGCCGCAGCTGCACGTGGAGAAAGCGCACCGGGACACCCTGAAAGTGACCGGGGAAGATGGACGTGAAGTGCTGATAATGAGGGCTATAAAGGACGAGAACGGAGAGATGGTCGCAACTGATGTCATACAGGCTGGAAAGGGGTGGAAAAGTGGACATCGCCTTCGACGTCACGGTGCCCCGACAGATGCAGGACAGCAGGTGGCAGCTGCGGTTCGACCCTTTTATGTATGTAATGTCCGATACCCTCGCGCTGGACAGGATAGTCATAACCGGCAGCGACTACCGGAAGGCTCAGCTGCGCGGCTATGAGCAGTACCGCAGGTTCCTCGACTCCATCGTGACCGACACGACCCTGTTCATCAATTCCTGGCAGCTGGAGGTGTTCCTGCGCCGCAACCTGCCGCAGGTCTACCGTTTCAGGAACGACACCTCCTACGTCTCCGACGAGGAGTTCGCTTCCTACTACGGGGTGACCGAGCGCGAGGCCGTGGAGCACTACACCTGGCAGTACAAGGTGCGGCGCAACAAAAGGCGCATCGCTGCCAAGGACAAGATGTTCCGCCGCTACGTAAAGGTGCCCATCAGGACGGAAGGCCTGAGGCTGGACACGGTTATCACCGGCACCGACAACGACATAGTCTACCGCTATGTCCAGACCCTTGCCACACGGCCGGGCCTGAGGAAGGTGGAAGTGAGCCTGCTCGGCGACATCTGGCAGCAGGACAGGCGGATCTACCGTATTCCGCAGAGCGACCCCCTGACCTTCTATATCAGCTCGCTGAGCACGCTCGCAGACGAGAAGGAGCGTTACCTGACGAGGATAATCGAGCGAAAGGTCGAGGCCAACACGGCCTGCTACATCGACTTCCGCCAGGGCAGCGACGTCGTCGACGACGCCCTTGCCACCAACAGGGAAGAGATATCCCGGATCAAGGACAACCTCGCCTCGCTGATGGAGAACAAGAAGTATTCGCTGGACTCGATAATCGTCGTCGCCAGCTGTTCGCCCGAAGGGTCGTTCTCCTTCAACCGGAACCTCTCCCGCAGGCGGTCGGAATCCGTGTCGAAATATTTCGGCGCTTATATGGAAGCCTATCTCGACTCGCTGGACAGGGAGCGGGGCACGGTGCTGGACCTGGCCGGTGTCGGGGAGCAGCGCAGCAGGATACATTTCATATCCCGCAGCGACCCCGAGAACTGGGATATGCTGGAGCGGCTCGTGGAAAAGGATTCCACGCTGACAGCGGCCCAGAAGGAAGGATTCCGAAGGCATATGGCGACAAAGGACCCCGACGTTCGCGAAAGGGCGATGAGCACCGAGAGCTGGTATATGCACCTTCGGGAAAAGCTCTACCCCCGCCTTCGCACCGTCCGGTTCAACTTCCACCTTCACCGCAAGGGAATGCTCAAGGACACCGTCCACACCACGGTTCTCGACAGCACCTATATGGATGGCATCCAGGCGATGAAGGACAGGGACTACAAACGGGCCGTGTCGCTCCTTCGCCCCTACGCAGACTACAATGCCGCAGTCGCCTACTGCGCAATGGATTACAACGCCAGCGCGATGGCCATCCTCTCGCGCCTGGAAAGGGACTATCGCGTGGAATACCTTATGGCTATAATCTACAGCCGCCAGGGAGACGACCAGGCCGCCGTGCAGTGCTATCTGAATTCCTGCGCAAAGAACCCTGCGATGATAAACAGGGGCAACCTCGACCCCGAGATATCCACCCTCATCAAGAAATATGGTTTAAACAAAGATTACTGATATGAAAATCATCCAATTACTCCCACTCGCCCTGCTGATTGCGTCCTGCGGGGCCGAAGCGGTCCCGGAGCAGAAAGCACCCGGGAAACCCAAGGACGCGACCCTTACCGTGGCCATCCGCTGCGACCACCAGGTAAAGAGCACCGCCGACTGGTCGGAAGCGGCAATCAGCTCCGCCTCGGTGTATGTCTTCAACTCCGACGGAGCCAACAAGACCATCTCCGGCACCATCTCGACGGAAGCCCAGCTCGCCGCCGTAACCACTTCGCTGACAGACTGCACCGCTTCCCATTTCGTGATGGCGGGATTCCAGGCGGGCGTGGAAGTGACGGCCACGGCCGGCACGCCCGTCGAGGTGGATGTCACCCGTTTCGCAGCCAAGGTGTCGATAGAAAAGATAACCAATGCGATAGCCTCCTCGCCGTGGAACACTATGTCTATGACTATCAAAGGGATATATCTTATCAACGCCGTCGGAGGCCCAGCGCCTCTGTTCGGGAGCACCTACTCCCCCACCGAATGGTACAACAAGATGCAGTATGTCTCGGGAGCCGCGAATTCCTGGCTGTATGAGTCGATGTCCGCGGCCCTTACCAACGGCAGCAGTCATAACACTGCTCACACCTTCTACTGCTTCCCCAACAACGCCACCGGCGATGCCAACGGCGGCACCTGGTCACCCCGCCAGACAAGGCTGGTGGTGGAGGTCCAGCTGGGTTCTTCCAACACTTTCTATTACCCGGTGACAATCAACGGCATAAGCCGCAACACGGCCTACACCATACGTGAACTGAAAATCACCCGCACCGGCTCCTCCAGCCCCGATTACCCGGTGAACATCGGACAGTTCGGACTCGACATCACCGTGAGCAGCTGGGGAACCACCGATCTTGGAACCATAAACATCTAAACCAACAACAATATGAAAAAGATCATCGTAGCGGCCCTCGTACTGGCCGCAGCCGCAGGAGCAGTCTCCTGCAAGAAAGACTATGCCGCATCCGAGGCGGAAAAACAGCAGGAAAGCCGCGAAATGGCGCTTCTGACCGTAAAGATCCAGGGCGAGTTCGCAACCAAGGCCACCCGTGACTATGGCACGCAGAACAAGGAGGATATGCTCTCCAGCGTGGAAATCTTCGTGTTCGACGCAAAGGCCGGCTCGGCGGGTCTGGGGATGCTCGAAGCCTACAAGAGCGCCGAAGCCGCCGAAATCCTCGGCGAGGACAAGAACACGGCGACCATCAAATTCAATACTTCCACCGGGCCCAAGCACATTTACGTGATTGCCAACGCCGGCAAGAATTCGGCTACAACGGGAGCTCCCGCTCTCGCCTCCAGCATCACTACTGAAACCGAGCTGAAGGCTGCCATCTCCGAGTTCAGCGACAACGCCGCACGAAACTTCATAATGGCGGGTGCCGCCTCCCCCACCCTCGCGGCCGGGAAAGCACCTGCGAATAACGTAAGCATTGAGATCAAGAGGCTCGTGGCGAGGATCAAGGTCGGCTCGGTCACCGGCGCCTTCACCTCCCCTGCCCTGCAGAGCTGCGATTTCAAGGTCAAGAGAATCTACCTGATGAACGTCCCCAAGCAGGCCAAATATGTCAACGGTGACGCCGTGGATGTGTTCGGAGTGGCCGGAGCCAATGCCCTTGCAAGCACGGATGCGCTGTATCCTGCAGGATTCGTGGCTTCCGGAGCGCTGAAATACTATTCCTTCCTCGAGCCTGCCGCAAGCGCATCCTCCGAGAACGGAATGTACAGCTATATGGCCAAGGAAGGGTGGTCCGCCTCTGCTCTGGACGCCTTGCTCGCAGGCAATCCCGACAACGTCAAATCCCTGACATTCAAGGAGTACACCTCCGCCAACCAGCTCTATGTAGCTCCCGCGGCCGGCTCTTCCGCCCTTGATGGACATAAACTTAGCGCCAACCTCTATTTCTACTCCTACCCCAACTCTTCCGCCCCCGCGGCAAGTCCCGAGGCGGTGGACAACACCACGAAAGTGGTCATAGAGACCGAGCTCAAGAGCGGCTCGAACACCGTCACCTACTACTACCCCCTGAGCATCCCCTACGTGCAGCCCAACTATGCCTACACCATCGGAGACGTGAAGATCAAGAGGCTCGGCTCGACCGATCCCTTCACCCCGGTCTCGACGGCCGAATGCAGCTTCAGCATCACCGTGCGCGGATGGGAAGAAGGCGACATAACGGGAGCCTACAACAACGAGACCGGCACCGACGATTTCGAAATCTGACAGCTATGGGAAAAACAGGGTTGCATAGGCTTGTGCCTCTCGTTATCCTTCTTGGAGCCTTGTCCTGCACCGTGAAGGAGGACAGGATAATGTGTCCCTGTTTTCTCACTGAGGACTTTGGTGAGACAGGGCCGGCCGCCGAGCGGGAAGATGCGTGGATAAGCCTTCTGGAGAAGCAGGGAGGGAAAGTGGCGCACACGACAATCCATCCCGATATGTACCGGGAAGGAAGGCGCTATGTCTGCTCCGTGCCGAAGAAGGAACTGGATGTGGCCGTGGTTTTCGGAAACCGCCACTACGACGTCCTGGACAGCGGCGACCGGCTGGTCCTCGGGTCCGGCTTCGAAGCCGACAGCATATTCGCCCACTGCGCCGGGGTGGACTGCAGGAAAGAAACCGCCAGCGACACGGTGCACCTGTACAAGCAGTGGTGCACGCTGCAGCTGCGGCTGGAAGGGAGCGAGGCCTGGAAGCCATATTTCTTTGAAATACACGGCAACTGGAACGGATTCAGCCTCAGGAACTTGCGGCCGACCGAAGGGGCCCTTTTCTGCGTCCCCCGCAAGACGGGGCCCAACTCTTTCGAGGTGCGTCTCCCCCGACAGGGGGACGCATCCCTCTCCCTCCAGGTCTACGATACCGACGCCTACGGGCTGCCGGCGGAGCTCAAGTATGAATATCCCCTGGGACGCCTTATGGAGAACAGGGGATATGACTGGAAAAGGCAGAACCTTGCCGACGCGGTGATAACCATAGACTACGCCCGTGCGGACGTGTATGTGACGGTGAGCGAATGGGACGACGGCGGCACAACTAACAACATAACGATATGAAACGCATTTGTTACATAGTTCTTGCTCTCCTTGGCGCCACGATGTGCGCCCGTCAGGAGATTCCGGGCCAGGAGCACTGCGGCAGGAAGGTGACTATCCACGCCGTTGCCGCCGAAGGCACCAGGGCCCTGGACGAAAACGCGGTGCAGTCCGTCGCAGTGTGGCTGTTCGACAATCTGAATGCGTATCGTAACGGGATGGCTGCCAAGTGGTTCTGCTATTCATCCGGAACCTCGCTCACGGCCGAATATGACAGCGAACAGAACGTAGCGGTGGTGGTAGCCAATCTGCCGGAATATCTCATCGACGTGGATAATCCGATGTCGGCGGCCAACCTGTCTTTCGACATAAGGAACACGGCCCTGACGCTTGATGTGATGACCGACGCGCTGGTGATGAGCGGACTGAGCGAGCTTACCGACGTGGACGACCTTGGGGAGGCTATGGTGATAGTTTCCCGTAGGGTTTCGAAGATAACGGTCGAGAAGGTGACCAACCGCATAGAAGAGACGGCCTGGGCGTCCAAGCCACTGACTCTTCGCAGCGTATATGTCATCAACGGCGTGGGCCGAATCCCCATTCGTCCGGACGATTCGGCCTTCACGCCCACGGTCGGAGATTTCTTCTCGTGCTCCTGTATGTACTCCCCCGCCGTCGGGCCCTTCCCCGATTTCGGGCAGATGGAAGCTCCCGGCTGCGCTTTCGCATCCGTGGACAGGACTGTTCCCCTTGGCGGCAGCATCAGCACGGACGTCACCCTGTACACGGGTCAGAACAGGATCGGCAGTATGCTGTCCACCAGCCTTTCGGACCTTATGGGAGCCACATCCTGGAGCGTGCGAAGAAGCAAGCTGGTGCTGGAGTGCTCGCTGGGAGGCTACACCTGTTACTATCCGGTCAGCCTTCCCGCACTGCGGACGAACTCGCGCTACAGGATAAGGGAAATCGTCATCAAGCATTACGGGTCAGATTCGCCTGACAGTCCGGTGAGTTTCGCCGACATCCTAGTGGATGGGGAAATAGTGAGCTGGGACGGGGGCTATATTAATGAAACCATATGAAAATCAAATTCTTACCTTTACTCCTGGCGGTTGCCTGCAACGGCATTCCCCAGGAAGTGCAGCAGATGGATACGGAACCCCGGCGCTGGACCGTGACACCGGCCCCCTGCCCGGGGACCAAGGCCGGTCCTGAAAGCGTCAGGGCTGGCTACCAGGTGGCAATCTACGACAGCGTCACCGGCGACCTCGTCTACACTGACCAGAGCAACTCCGGCGGGGAGTTCTACCCCGCGTCGGAGACCCTTCACAGCGGGCGGCGCTATAACTGGTATATGCTCTCGGGCGGCATCGCGGCAAATCGCGGCTGCGGGAGTTCCATATCCTTCCCCACCTCGGACTCCGCCGTCAAGGACATCCTGTACGAATGTCCCGGCAGCCTGGCATCGAGCCTGGCATCCTGGGGGCTCGACCTTTCCGGGATGCTCATTTCCCTTACGCCGGAAGATGCGGATGCACTGGACGGGACTTCCGACGGTTACATACACATCCCGCTGGAAAGGCTATGGTGCAAGGTGACCCTCAGCGTAAACACCTCAGCCATGGCCAATTACACGGTGACCATCAATTCCGTGGCCGCAGGCAAGGGCTGCAAGGTGTTCAAGCCTTTCGACCCGCAGGGATATGCTGCCGCCTCGGCCTCACAGATGGCCGCATCCCCGGGCTGCGGGAGCCTGTCCGCCGCCCAAAAAAGCGGCGCCGAGCCTATAGTCCTGTACTTTCCTGAGAACAGGCAGGGCACTCTCCTGCCGGGTAACGCCGACCCCTACACTAAATCAACGGATGCCGTGCAGGCCGCGTTCCCAGGCAAGGAGAACCTCGTGAACACCATTGAACTGGATTGTTCGGTCTCCTCCTCTTTCGGGGTCAGCGCCGTGGGCAAATACAGGCTCTGCCTCGGAGGCAACAACACCTCTGATTTCTCGCTTGTCCGCAACACCGCCTATGACATCGTCCTCGATCCCACCGAGGAAGGGCTCCAGATGGACATCTGGAAGAGCAGTTTCTACGTAACTGACGCCAGGACGCTCACCCTGACCGGAATAAAGGGGAAAGGGACGGATATGGACGGACCCTACGCCATAACGGGCACGCCAGTGCCGCTTGAAGCCGGCGGAAGATGCTATGCCTATGCAAGATACTCCGACGGCACCCAGGACGGCCCTGAATTCACCGTTACCTCCCTGGACGCAGGGACCGGTTGGAGGGTTTCGGCCGAGAGCGCGGTTGCCCTGGAAGATGCAGGAATATCCTGGACGATTGCCCGAAGGAAGGGCTTCGCCGACAACACGCAGGGGCTGCTGTTCTGGACCGAAGAAGAATATGCGGTGCAGCGCCCCCTGCACATCGGAAGCGATATCCACAACCTCTCCTGGGAGGCGGTATTCGAATTCACTTCCCCTGCCGGAACCCCGGACGGACAGTCCATCCCGGTCACCGTCGAAACCTTCGACGGCCTGAAGAAAGCGACGGTAACGCTTCAGACCGGGAGCGGCGGCAAGCTCCAGTTCTCCGGCCTGGAAAACGCCAGATACATCGGCCAGAAAGGCAACCTCCGGGTAACTGCCTTCCCTACGGGGTACTCAAAGGCAAAGTTCAGCTGCACTTCAGGCCTTGTCAGCATCAGGACCCTCAGCGACACCGAGTGCGAAGTCAGCCTCCTGGGTTCAGGAACGGCCACGATAAACATTTCCCTGTGGAACGGGAGCACCTGGATTTCCACGGACCCCCTGACGGGCAAGGCCTACAAGGCCACGGTCAATATTTCCGCGCCAAGGCTTATCGTCTCGCCCACCGCAGTCCAGCTCCAGGCAGACGGCACCCCCGTCAGTTTCACGGCCGAGTACAGGAACTGGAGCGGCGAGCCTGTCGATTTCGACAGCACCTTGTACGAGACCTACCTCAAGCCGGTCGTATCCCTGCAGGGCGTCCTTCGCAATTACCTGACCTGCACGGACGGCGCCACCTCGGGCACCAAATCCTTGTCAGTGAGAAGGTTGACATATTCCTCTCACAATGTAACCGAATACGCTGGGACGTCATATCCGACTGCCGTCAGCGTTTCGGCCAGGAACTGTGCCGACATTGCATCCTCCAGCGTCGGAGTCACCATTGCCGTTCCCTTTCCTGGTGCGACTCCGTCAAGGCTCCTCAAGGTAATAACCCACCATTCCCTGGATCAGGGAAGATATGCCTACACCGTCTCAGATGGCTCCATAGCGACAGGAGAATCTTTCAGCGTAGAGGGAGGAAGCAACCTTGATCCCTCCAGCGTCGAGATTATTGTGCCCTCTGGAGACCTCGGATTCACTCTGGAGAGCCCCGGCAGAATCAAAACCACCTTGCTCGGCAGCGGGACTCCGGCGAGCGGCGTCATCCCCCTCCAGGCAAGGTTCACTAATTCTGTGAGCGGCCAGACCCTTACCCAGGACCTTGGATATGTGGAAGTCTACCTGGTCTCCTGCCTTGGAGCCCGCGCGGTGGCCCCGATGGACGATACGATGATGTATGATACCGAAGTCTATGAGACGGTCTTCCGCAGGCAGTCAATAGCGGTGCTCTCAGATGTTGTCTATCGCAACGCAGCCGGGACCCAGTCAGACGGGATGAAGGCCCTGCACGATGTGCTGGCAAACCAGTACTTCCTCAGGATGAGCAGCCTGCCCCAGAGAATGACAAACTACAACGTGGAGTATGTCTCCTACCTGGCAGACTACCTTAGGAAGCCGCCGTATGCCGCGACCTATATCCCCTTCTATATGAACCGTGACCTTCTGCACCACGCCGACGGCACACCCTGCAGCGGAATAATGGACGGGCTCAACTGGGGAGAGACATTCTTTGACTGCACGCTGATCCACGGCCTTAAGACTTTCGGCCCTCCCGTGGATTTCCCCGACCCCCGTTCGCCCCAGTATGCGGTCTGGACCTATCTTCCCGGAAGGAATATCCTTTCCCGGTGGGATGGTCTCAGAGCTTCGAACCCCACGGCTTTCCCCGACTACGGTGCCTGTTTCCTTTATGAGAATGTCCCTGCAATCAAGGTGGAAAAGGATGCTATCGCCGCGGTGCTGGCCTACAGCAACTATGGCAGTTGCACTTTCTTCTATGACGATGGCGCCACAAAAGGATCGGAAGGGCTGCCCTTCTGTCTGCTGGCGGTGAACCGCACAGACTCGGACGCCCTTCCGCTCTTTTGGGAAAGCTGCTCTGTAGCAGGTTTTTAAGGATTGGATTCCTCCTTGGGGAACTGTTTGACCTTCAAGGGGGAATTCACTCCAAGTTCAGCCCAGGCCTCATCAACTCCGGCCTTGATCTTGTCCCAGTACTGATAGATGCCTATATGGACCAGGTCGAAGACCATACATCCTTCGGTCTTGGTGAGGCACAGCTTTGTCGCCGTGGTGACCTTGAAACTGCTGTTGGCAACGGAGAACGTTCCCCACAGAGGACAGTCTCCCTTGAGGATGTTACGGCTGTTGCTGATGGCATATTCGATGGTGTCGGCGCTGCCGAAACCGGAGACCTTGTTGTAGTAGGCGCCCAGCTGGAAATAGTCCAGGTCGGCCGCATAGCCGGTGTTGTGGTAGTTCTTGGTGGCCCACCACATATTGTCGACCGAGGTGTACTTGGTGCTGCCCCAGTTCTGGCCGGTTGCCGGAAGCGGGTACCAGGCGGCGGCCCAGACAGACAGGTCGGCATCAGGACGCACGGCCTTGAGGGCCTCGCGTGCTTCCTGGACGCAGTGCTTGATGACCGAAGCGCGCCATTCCATCCACTGGTTGTAGAGCTTGCCGGGAGTGTAGTCGCCTGCAGCCTTGTCGGGGGACGTGTAATAATAGATGTCCGACGGCCAGTTCTCGACTTCCTGTCCGATATACTGCTCGAAGCATTTGCGGGAATAGTCGGAGAAGTCGCTGTTGGCGTTCATATAGCGGCAGTAGTCCAGGCAGAAGCCGTCGAGGGCGGCATACTTGGGATTGGAGAACATCTCGGTTATCATCCTCTTGAGATAGGCGATGGTGTTGGGATGGCAGGGGTTGATGGCTGCGAAGTTGTCAGGGTTCTCCGAGATCTTGTGAAGACCGCTCGGAAGCCACTCGACGCACTCGAGCTCAGCGAAATACGGGTCCTCGAAAATGGCCCCGGTGTGACCTTCCTCCTCTCCCATAACCATCACCGACGCGGAAGCCTCGACCCTCATTCCGAGGGCCTTGGCTTCGCGAAGGATGAATTCCAGGTAGTCCCAGTCGCGGTTGATGGTGTAGCCTGCGAGTGTGGTGCAAGGCTTGAGGAATTCGCTCTCGTAAAGGGCGGTTCCCATACCCGGCTTGACGCCGACGACTATTCCGTTGAATCCGGCCTTGCGGGCCTTCTTCAGAGTTGCCTTTATGTCGGACTGCTTCTCGAAGCGCCTGAAATTGGCGCTCGCGTCAATCCACATCACCATAGGTTTTTCACGCACCGTATCCGTAGGAGCTATGTAATCGGGGTCGACGGATTCGGGCTCTGCTGAAGGGTCCTCGCTCTGCGGGTCTTCCGACCCTTCAAGGCCGGAGGGATCGGGCGAGACCTCCCCGGAAGGGTCCTGGCTGGGACCCTGGGGCTGAGGCTCGGGAACCGGTCCCTTGCAGGCGAAAAACACCAGCGCCAGGACTATGGTGAAAAACTTCTTCAGCATAGGACTACAGTCTGTCGGTAATGATGTCGTAGGCAAGTATTACGTTGCTCTGGGCAGCATAGACCACGTGTCCGGTGCCTGTAGCGGGATCATAGACGAACGCGCTGCAAGGAATGCACTGGGCAGCCTCCTCAACCTTGGTGGTAGGAAGCAGGTAGTTGACCTCGGACTCATCGACCTCATCAGTCTCCTCGTCATCAAGGACGATATCTTCGGCCTTCTGGATGGTTATCCAGGTGCAAGGCCAGGAAGAGGAAGCTGCGATGATGTACTTGAAACCGTTGTAGAGGAATGCACGGACGTGGCCGGTGGAGTAGTTTCCATAGCTGTAGGCCTGGCCTTCGGAATCCCACCTGGCCCAGGTGACCTGACCCTTCAGGGCAGTCTCCTCGATGGCGGGGATGTCGGTCATATTGGCTCCTTCGGGGAAATACTCCGTGAATCCGCCATATACATAGAATGCTGCGGAAGCGTTGCCAGTCTGGCCGAGTTCGGCTGCGGCGAGGGAATCCCACACTACGAAGCCGTCATCAGGATTGCCGGTAAAGAAAGAGAGCTGCTGGCCCCAGCAACCGTCGTTGCAGGGATGCTCGATCCTGGGACCGAACCACGTGGCTGCAGAACTTTCGTCACCATTGAAATACTTGCCATCCTTGTAAACCAGCACGTGGT
>CACZBP010000063.1 GCA_902779495.1 uncultured Bacteroidia bacterium | reverse complement strand
GTACTGCCCCACCAGGTGGGAGAGTAGGTAGCTGCCGCTTTTCGAAGCCCCTGACCAGAAATGGTCGGGGGCTTTTTGTATATCTATACGAAAAAAATGCTATATTTGTAAGGTATGGCGGTACTGGAGAAAATAGTCGTTCAGGATTGGCGCAATATTTCTTTGGCGGAACTGGAGTTCTCGCCCAATATAAACTGTATTTCAGGCAATAACGGCGAAGGGAAGACCAACCTTATGGACGCCGTCTACTACCTGTCGATGACCAAGAGCGCATTCTCTGCCTCCGACAGGTTCAACTACCGTTATGGGACTAAGGCTTTCGCCATCGCTGGGGATTACCTGATGCCCGGCGGGCTGAAAGCCCGTTTTGCCATCAGCGTGAGCGAGGACGGCAAGCGCCTGAGGAAAGACGACAAGCCCTACTCGAAGATTTCGGACCATATCGGCGAACTGCCGATAGTGATGGTCTCACCCTCCGACATCTCGATGGTGAGCGAGTCGGGCGAGGAGAGAAGGCGTTTCCTGAACGCGGTGCTGAGCCAGATGGACGCGGAGTATCTGTCTGATGTCCAGCAATATAACCGGCTCCTTGCCCAGCGTAACAAGATGCTCAAGGAGCCAGCTCCGGACCTCCAGCTGCTGACGGTATTCGACCTCAGGATGGCTGCATATGCCGAAAGGATATATGCAAAGCGCAAGGCTTTTGTCGAGAAACTTTCCCCGGTGGTGTCGCAGTATTACAAGACGCTTTACGGCGGCAAGGAAGAGGTCTCGGTGGGTTATACATCCGACCTGGATAAGGGCAGCCTGGCGGAACTTCTGGAAAGAGGCCGGGAGAGGGATCTCCTTCTGAGGTTCACCGGCTCTGGCGTCCAGAGGGACGACCTCGAATTCACCCTCGACGGCCACCCCATACGCCGCTGCGGCTCCCAGGGCCAGCAGAAATCCTTCCTGGTGTCGCTGAAGTTCGCCCAGTATGAGCTGATGAAGGCTTCGTATGGCTTCGCCCCGATGCTGTTGCTGGACGATGTGTTCGACAAGCTGGATATGAACCGCATCTCCAACCTTCTGGCTATGGTCGCCGGCTCGGCATTCGGCCAGATCTTCATCACCGACAGTAACAAGGTCCGGATGGCCTCCATAGTGGACGCCATCACCAGGGACAGCGCCTATTTTGAAACGGTAAACGGCTCATTCTCAAGACTATGACGGACTTTGACAACAGATTCAGACTCTCGCGCAAGGATGCCGTCGGAATGGATGAGCTGGTGGCGATGTTCATAAAGAATATGCGCCTCACAGCCGGGCTTAACCGCCAGCGCATCTTCGACGCCTGGAACCAGGTCTCCGGAGCGTCGCAATATACCCTCGACAAATTCGTCAAGGACGGAGTCCTCTACTGCCGGCTGTCCTCATCGGTGGCCCGCAGCAAGGTGAACCTGCAGAAAGACTTTATCCTTCAAATGCTTAACGCAAGGCTTCAGACAGACTCGATGTATGACTCCTCTGAAGGCTTTGTCAAATCCATCGTGTTGCTATGAAAATAGTGGTAGACAATGCAATACCTTTCATCCGCGGGGTCTTCGAGCCCTACGCGGATGTGGTGTATGAACAGGCGGACCTCATCGGTCCTGAAACCGTCCGGGATGCAGATGCGCTGATTGTGCGCACCCGCACGAAGATAGACGCAGCCCTGCTTGAAGGCTCCTCCGTGAAGATAGTTGCCACGGCGACCATAGGCACCGACCACGTAGACCTTCCCTGGTGCGACGAGCACGGCATCCTGGTGCGTAATGCTGCCGGCTGCAATGCAGGGGGAGTGGCGCAATATGTCTTCTCCGGCCTCTATGGAGCGGCCTCGCGCAACGCCATCAGCCTCGATGGCTTCACCATCGGCATCGTGGGCGTGGGCAATGTGGGCAGAAGGGTCCAGACGATGGCCACATCGCTGGGTTTCAAGGTCCTGAAGAACGACCCGCCCCGCGAAGAGGTCGAAGGCCCGTTCGAGTTTACCCCGCTGGACGAGCTGCTGAAGAAATCGGATGTGGTCACGATGCACGTCCCCCTGAACGAGACCACAAGGCATATGGCCGACAGGGAGTTCTTCAAGAAGATGAAAAAAGGCGCCTTCTTCATCAATGCAGCCCGCGGCGAAGTAGTTGATGAGCAGGCACTTAAGGAAGCCATCCCGCGCCTTGGCCCCGTCATTCTCGACACCTGGGAGCACGAGCCCCAAATCGACAGGGAACTGATGGATATGGTAGCGATAGCGACCCCCCACATAGCAGGATATTCCTACCAGGGCAAGCAGAACGGCACCGCAGCGGCGGTCCGTGCGATAGCCCATTATTTCGGCATAGACCCTCTCAAGGAGTTCTTTCCTCCCACGGAACATCCTGAAGATGAGGCGGTTAAGCTTGAAGTGCGTGGCAAGAAGCAGGGCGAGATAACCTCCCTGTTCCAGTATAATTACCCCATATTCACGGATGATTTTATGTTCCGCCTGTCGCCGGATTCCTTTGAGAAGCTCCGGGCGGAATATCGCTACCGCAGGGAAATATATTTTGACTAACCACATAATCATATGTTTTCAAACGAAGATATCAGGCAGATAGAGTCAAGAGGCTCTTCCCCTAAAACCGTACAAGCTCAGGTGGAGCGTTTCAAGAAGGGTTTTCCCTGGATGAAGATAGTCGGTCCGGCCACGCCGGGCCACGGTATCGCCGTGCTGACCAAGGAGCAGGAGGATGCAGCCGTGGCATATTGCGACAAGGCTAAGGTCGCCGGAAAATGCAAGTTCGTCCCGGCCTCGGGAGCCGCTTCCAGGATGTTCAAGGACATATTCGCCGGCCTTGCCAAGATGGAGGCAGGGGAGGAGGGCAACCCTTCCGTGGAGAAGCTCGCCCAGCACATCAAGGACTTCGCATTCTACACTCCGGAACTCTTCGGAGAACCCCAGGACACCCTTGAATATCGTCGCGACGTCGCCCAGAAAGTCCTGACTGACAAGGGATTGGCATATGGCTCCAAGCCCAAGGGCGTCATCCTCTTCCACAGATATGAGGACGAGGTGCGCACAGCCTTCGCCGAGCATCTTGTCGAGGCGCAGGAGTATATGCGTAACGCCGACGGCACCACCAACCTCGTGGTGACGATATCTCCCGAGCACAGGCCCCTGTTCGAGGCCGCCCTTGCCGCCGTCAAGGATGAATATGAGAAACGCTATGGCATAAAATACACGGTGGAGTTCACCTATCAGGACAAAGCCACCGACACCGTAGCCGTCGATGAGAAGAACAAGCCTTTCCGCACGGACGAAGGCAAGCTGCTCTTCCGTCCCGCCGGCCACGGCGCGCTGATATATAACCTGGGCAAGGTCGAGCAGGAGATAGTCTCCATCAAGAATATCGACAACGTAGCCAATGAAAGGCTCCTTCCCCTGACCGCCCGCTACAAGAAGGTCTTGATGGGTAAGTGCCTGGAACTCAGGGACAAGATATTCTCCTATCTGGACCAGCTCGATGCGCAGAAGGATCCTGCGAGCGCCGAGTGCAGGCATCTGTGCGACAAGATCGAGGCCTTCTTCGACAAGGAGCTCTGCATCCAGCTGCCCCTCACCCCCGACCAGAAGGAGCGTTTCCTTATGCTCCACCAGAAGCTGAACAGGCCCATCCGCGTCTGCGGTATGGTAAAGAACGAGGGCGAGCCCGGCGGCGGTCCCTTCATCGTGGCCGGCAAGGATGGCAGCTCCAACCTGCAGATCCTCGAGAGCGTGCAGATTAACCAGGACGAGCCTCACTGCGCAGAGATGCTCTCCAGGGCCACCCACTTCAACCCGGTGGACCTCGTGTGCTGCCTGCGGAACTATCGCGGCGAGAAATTCGACCTTCTCCAATATGTGGATGAGGACGCCGGATTTATAAGCTCCAAGAGCTATCAGGGCCGTGAACTCAAGGCCCTCGAGCTGCCCGGCCTGTGGAATGGCGCGATGTCCGACTGGAACACCCTGTTCGTGGAAGTCCCTCTCGGCACGTTCAACCCCGTCAAAGTCCTCCTCGACCTTCTCAGACCCGCCCATCAATGATGCGCAGGGCAGAATCACTGGACGCGCTGCGGGGCCTGGCCATAATCCTGATGGTCCTCTCATCGATGCAGGCCTTCGGGATATTGCCCGCGTGGATGTACCACGCCCAGGTCCCGCCGCCGGACCACGGGTTCAACCCCGGTCTCCCGGGCATCTCCTGGGTGGACCTGGTGTTTCCTTTCTTCATATTCGCAATGGGAGCGGCTTTCCCCTTCGCGGTGGGCCGCCGCCTGGATGAAGGAAAGGGGAAGGGGAGGCTTGTGCTCGGAGCGCTGCTGCGCTATATTCGCCTGGCAGTGTTCGCCATATTCATCCAGCATTTCTACCATTCCATATGCGGCAACTGGCTTCTCTGCCTTGCTGCTTGGGGCGTTATGTTCCTGATGTATATGCGTTTGCCGGGGAAGGCGCCGGTGTGGCTGGGATATGCCGTCAAGGCGGTGGGATATGCGCTTGCTCTCTTTATGTGCTGTGCCGTGCATTTCGTGGGGCAGCCCTCCCTGCTGGAAGATCCGGTCTCTTTCCTGTCCTTCAGTAATATTATCATATTGGTGCTGGCCAACCTGGCTTTCTTCGGCGAGGTGCTGTATATATTCACAAGGGACAGGCTTCCGCTGCGGATAATCCTCCTTGCGCTGCTGGCGGCGCTTGCCGTGAGCGGGATGGTGTTCGACGATACGTGGCTGCGGCGTGCCCTGGACTGGAGCCCCCTGCCGTGGCTCTACCAGTTCAACTTCCTGAAGTATCTCTTCATCATCGTTCCCGGCACCATCGCCGGCGAGTGTGTGCGCCTGTGGATGGATGACAGCGTCACGCTTTCCCGGGCGACGGGCTGGAGGGCAGTCATTATGGTCATCCTGCCCATCGCGCTTGTGCTTGTCAATCTCGTCTGCCTTTTCGGCAGGTACCTGATAGTTAATGCGATAGTTTCGCTGGTTCTTTGCCTTGCCGGTCTTTTGGTGATGCGCGGCGGCCTCAGCAACGAGGAGCTGCTGTGGAGGCGTCTTTTCTGGCTGGGCACCATATTGCTGGCATTGGGGCTTGCCCTCGAGCCCCTGCAGGGAGGCATCAAGAAGGATCCGGCGACCTTCAGCTATTTCTTCGTGACATCCGGCCTGGCTTCGTTTGCACTGACAGCATTCCACGTGATCTGCGATCACTATAAGTGGCTGAAAGCCACGGCTTTCCTGCGCCTTAGCGGCCAGAATCCGATGATAGCATATTCCGCCGGCCAGCTGTTCGTACTTCCGGTCCTTGCCCTTGTCGGCGCCCGCGACCCCTTCCTGGCTTTCTGCGGCACCTCTCCCTGGCTCGGCTTCTTCCTCCAGGGCCTCGGCCTCACCGCCCTCGTCGTCCTTACGACGATGTTCTTCTCCTATATTAAAATATATTGGAGGACGTAAAGAAAAGTACCTATACCCCCTAAAACCCTCCGCTTCGCTCCGTCCCTCCCAAAAATTTGATGCTCAAATTTTCGGGCCCCTACCTCTAATGTGCCGAGGGTGGCACAGGTTTTAGGGGGTATAGGTACTTTTCCGGTGCTTTTCTGAAAAATTCTGCAAAAAATATTCGAAAAAATTTGCAGAATAAAAAATTGTTACTACCTTTGCAGTGTACTAATAAACTAATACACTAGATATGATAAAGGTAAACGATTTGGCTTTTGCATATTCTTCGGTCCCTGTGCTGAAGAATATCACAATGAATCTCGAAGAGGGACGCATCTACGGCCTCCTCGGAGAGAACGGAGTGGGGAAGACCACCCTGCTGACGCTGCTTGCAGGCCTCAAGAAGCCCAATGCAGGCACTATCCTCACTGACGGAGAGGCTCCATATGACCGCACTCCGTCCTTCCTGCAGAACCAGTACTATCTTCCCGACGTGGTCGCTCCCATCCCTATGGTGGCGAAGGATTACGCAAATATGTACGGCTCTTTCTGGCCCGGGTTCGACAGCGATAAGTTCAGCGCCATTATGGATGAGTTCGAGGTGTCGCCCCTGCACAAGATGCACGCGATGTCCGCCGGACAGCTCAAGAAGACATATATCAGCATCGCCCTTGCGCTCAACGTGAAGTATATGTTCCTCGACGAGCCCACAAACGGCCTGGATATCCCTTCTAAGACCCAGTTCCGCAAGGCCGTGACGAAGTACACCTCGGAGGAGAGCACTCTGGTGATTTCCACCCATCAGGTGCGCGACCTTGAGAACATCATCGACCCTATCGTCATTCTCGACAGGCAGGATGTCCTGCTGAACGCCAGCCTCGAGGAGATTTCCTCCAAGCTGTTCTTCGACTATGGCACCGAGATCCGTCCCGAGTCCCTCTATGCGGAGCGTCTCCCCGGAGGTTTCATCCAGGTGGTTCCCAACACTACCGGCGAGGACAGCAAGGTCAACATAGAGGCCCTCTTCAACGCGGTCCACGGCAACAAGGACCTTGTCAAACAACTTTTCAAAAAATAGATTAGCCATGGATAACGTATTCAATATTAACAGGTTCGGAAAATATTTCCTCTACGACCTCCGCAATCTCTGGAACCGTTTCGGGCTCTCTATAATCATAATGGGCCTGGTTCCCCTGATCCTTTATCTGACTGTCGGCATATTCTCTAGCCTGGCAATGCAGGGCTGGGTGGCCCCTGAGCTCCCCGCCAGAATCGGCATTTTCTGGATCCCCTTCGTCGCTATATGCCTTATCTTCGGGGCCAAGACCTATGGCTTCCTGACCAAACGCTCGGCAGGCTCCCAGTGGCTGCTCCTGCCTGCGTCACGCCTGGAGAAATTCGTCTCGATGCTCCTTATCTCTTTCGTGGTGATGCCCTTCGCGTTCCTTGGCATATATATGCTTACCGACTGGCTGATCTGCCTTGCAGACCCCAACTGCGGCCAAGCCCTTATCACTCTGAATATCAATCAGTTTATAGCTAATGAGGCTGATGGTTTCGTCTACTTCCCGGCTAACGGCCTGTGGCTTATCTGGGCCGCCGCCGTACAGATGATTTCGGTATTCCTGCTCGGCGCCCTGTGCTTCCGCAAGGGAAAGGTCGGCAAGACCATCCTGGTGCTTCTTATCTTCGGTACAGTCCTGTCCTGGGTTGGTATAGCGGGGATAAGCGGAATGGATGTAGAACAGATCGTGGAGCAGAATAACGGCCATCTTGAGGATTTGGAATTCCGCGTGAACCTTTGCATGTGGATTGCCTTCGCTATCTATGCAGGCGGTTCAACCCTGGCTTCCTGGTTCAGAATCAAGACCTTAAAGCACTAGTACTATGGAATTTGAAAACAACAGGCCTATATGGCTTCAGATATATGACTCCATTTGCGACCGCATCCTCTCAGGGGATCTGGCGCAGGGCGGAAGGATCCCTTCCGTGAGGGAGTACGGCGCAGACATCGGGGTTAACCCGAACACGGTGATGCGCACCTACGAAAAGCTCACGGCCGACGGCATAATCTTCAACCGCAGGGGAATAGGCTATTTCGCGGCGGACGATGCTAAGGAGACCATTGCCAAGGCACAGCGCAAGTCCTTTATGGAAAACGAGTTACCGGCGTTCCTGCGCAGGATGCGCCTTCTGGGAATCTCACCCTCGGATATTAATTTTGAACAATAAAAGAAATCATATGAAAAAGTCATTATTCATACTCGCTTCGGCCCTTATCCTGGCCCAGTCCTGTTTCATAAGGGTCAACGTACCCGCCGAACTGCTTGAACCTCAGGGCGAAGTCATCACCAAGAGCTCAGACCTGGAAGGCCAGACGGTAAATGCAGTCTCCCTCGCCGCTTCGTTCGACGTGACCATAGTCCCGGGCGACAGCCTTTCCTACGAGATTTCCGCTCCCGAGAAGGAAGTTGACAAGGTCAATGTGCTCACTGATGGGGAAGGGACGCTCATATTGACCACCAAGCCTGGCACGAAACACTGCAGGAATGTCAGCATCACAGTCACTATGCCGGAGCTTGAAAGGGTTACCGTCTCCGGCAGCGGAGACATCGACGCGTCCGGCTTCTCTGCCGGCTCCTTCGAGGCAACGGTCAACGGAAGCGGCGATGTGTATCTCAAAGGGTTGAAGTGTGACAAGCTGGTCGCAGCGGTAAACGGCTCGGGCGATATCTCGGTTAAGATGCTGAGCTGCACGGAGTTGGTAGCTTCGGTCGTCGGCAGCGGCGACGTCGAGGTGGAAGGAGTGGCGCAGAAGGCTGTCTTTAACGTGACCGGAAGCGGAGACATCGATGCCGACAGGCTCAGGTGCGAGGAAGTGTCGAAAAGCGTAATCGGCTCCGGCTCAATTTCTCTCTAGTTCGCGCCACTGGGTGGGGGTGTAGCCCGTCACGATCTTGAAGCGGTGGTGGAAGTTGGAGCGGTCGGAGAACCCGAACAGCTTAGCTATGTCGCTGACCGTGGCGGACTTATCCTCAAGCAGCAACTCTTTGGCAGCATCTATCTTGACCCTTGATTTCCAGGAACGGAAGTCAAGGGCCAGTTCGTTCTGGAAGTACTTCTGGAGGGCGCGGTTGGTTACACCCAGCTTGCGGGCCATTTCGTAGCAGGTGAAGTCTCCGAAAAGATTCTCGACGTTGGCGGTGAATTCCCCGATGAGGGTGTTGATATCCTTCTCCTCATTGCGGCGGGAAGGGCCCCTGCGCCTTTTGCTGTCCGATTCTTCCTCCAGGAATAATCCTTCCGGCCTGCCGAACAGCAGGAGCGCTTTCTGTGGAGTCAGTTTCCCCCGGAAGATCAGATTCTTCAGGTTGTTCTGTATAGTAGTAGTATCCATATCCGTTATATCCTATAACAGAGCAAAAATACGGAATTTTTTGCGTAAATTTGCAGGGTAATACAGAGAATTTATGTTTGAGAACCTATCTGAGAGACTCGAGAGATCGTTCAAGATACTCAAGGGCGAAGGAAAGATAACAGAAATCAACGTAGCCGAGACCGTCAAGGACATCCGCAGGGCCCTGCTGGATGCCGACGTGAGCTACAAAGTGGCGAAGGAATTCTGCGACGGCGTGAAGGAAAAGGCGATGGGACAGAACGTGCTCACTGCCGTGAAGCCCCAGCAGATGATGGTCAAGATAGTCCACGACGCGCTGGCCGAGTTTATGGGCAGCGATTCGCAGGAAATCAACATCAAAGGCAATCCCGCTGTGGTGCTGGTGGCCGGTCTCAACGGTTCCGGTAAGACGACCTTCTCCGGCAAGCTCGCCCTCCATATCAAGAGCAAGCGTGGAATGAAGGTCCTGCTGGCCGCCTGCGACACCTTCCGCCCTGCTGCCATAGAGCAGCTGAAGGTCCTGGGCGAGCAGATCCAGGTGCCGGTCTACACCGAGGAAGGCGAGAAAGACCCCATCCGCATAGCAAAGAATGCCATAGCCAAGGCCAGGGCCGAGGGTGTCTCCGTGGTTATCGTCGATACCGCCGGCCGACTCGCTGTGGATCAGCAGCTTATGGATGAGATTTCCGCCCTTCACAAGGCCGTAGCCCCGACCGAGACCCTATTCGTGGTGGATGCT
>CACZBP010000062.1 GCA_902779495.1 uncultured Bacteroidia bacterium | reverse complement strand
GTTAGACGCGCTCCAGGGGTGGCCGCGCGGCCAGGGGCGGGACGCCCCTATGAGCGCAATAAATATCCACAAACTACACCGTTGAATCGAAGTGATGACTCATATCCCAACTTCTTTCCGAATCATTTGGAAAATCCATAAGAATAGTTACGCACTATTTTTGTAACTTTGCCATCGATATGAACAAAAGAATACTTATCACCCTGTTGGCGGCACTGTTTGCCGTCGGGGCGCAGGCCCAGTCGAAGGACTTCAAGATGGGCCAGTGGGTCGAAATCAACAATGCCCTCCTGCGGGAGCTCAGCCGCTCCTATGTGGACACCCTCCCCCTGAAGCGTATGCAGCTTGCGGGCATAGACGCCATGCTCTCCGAGCTCGACCCCTACACGGTCTATATCCCCGAAGAGGAAAACGACGACCTCCAGATGATGATCGCCAAGACATATGGCGGCATCGGAGCAATCATCTACAAGCCCTCCAAGGATGGCTATGTCACTATAGATGAGCCATATAAGGACTCTCCCGGCGTCCGCGCTGGACTCCAGGCCGGCGACCGCATCGTCGAAATCGACGGCGTCTCCACCAAGGGCCTCGACACCAAGGAATGCAGCGACAGGATGAAGGGCAAGCCCGGCACCAAGGTCAAATTCAAGGTCCTTAAGGTCCGCACGGGCGAGGAAAAGGAGATATCCGTCACCCGCGAACGCATCCACCTCCCCGACGTGGAATATGCCGGAATGCTCGACGACACGACCGGATATATCCTCCAGAGCGGCTTCACCGGCAACGTCTCCTCGGAGATCCGTTCCGCCTTCAATATGCTGAAAGCCAAAGGGATGCGCAAGCTCGTCTACGACCTTCGAGGCAACGGCGGCGGCGTCCTTCAGGAAGCTGTCGGCATAGTGTCCATATTCGTCCCGAAAGGCTCCCTGGTCGTCTCCTCCAAAGGCTCATCGACCCCCGTGCAGGAGATGCGGACCACCCTCGACCCGGTGGACACTCAGATTCCCATCGTCGTGCTGGTGGACGGCGGCTCGGCTTCCGCCTCCGAAATAGTCTCCGGAGCCCTGCAGGATATGGACCGCGCCACGATTATGGGCCGCAGGACATATGGCAAAGGCCTCGTGCAGAGCATCCGACCCCTGCCGTATAACGGCCAGCTCAAGGTGACGACCGCGAAATATTACACCCCTTCCGGCCGCTGCGTCCAGGCCATCGACTACGCCAAGCGTGCCGAAGACGGCAGCGTGGAGCACATTCCCGACTCGCTGACAAGGGAGTTCCGCACGGCGCACGGCCGCATAGTGCGCGACGGCGGCGGCATCACCCCGGACGTGGAACTCGCCCAGACGACCTACAGCCGCCTGATCTATTCCCTCGTGGTGAACGGAATCATCAAGGAATACACCCTGAAATATATCTCCGAGCACGAGTCCATCCCGGCCCTCGAAGATTTCCATTTCACTGATTATGACGACTTTGTCTCCTTTGCCCTGGGCAAGGAATTCGACTACCGTTCCTCCGCCAAGACCCTCTTCGACCAGATGAAATCCGAGCTCGAGAAAGACGGCGTTGCTTCCGATATGACCGAGCAGCTCGACGCCCTTGACAAGGCCATCAATATGGATAAGGAAAGGTTCCTCCGCCTGAAAAAGGACGAGATCGTCCCCTGGATCGAGGAAGAGATAGCCGTCAGGTATTACTTCCAGGAAGCCGGCATCCAGGTCCGCCTGCGGTATGACAGCCAGCTCAAGGAGGCCCTCCAGAAGCCCCTGGTGAAGCTGTGATGAAGTCTGTAGTCCGGCTTATTATCCTGAATCACACCCGTTTCGGTGAGAATTCCATAGTCGTCCACACCCTCAGCAGGGAGTATGGGCGGCGCAGTTTTCTGGTGCGCATCGGGAAGAAGACCGGTATGTCCCTGTTCCTTCCCCTGAATATAGTGGAAGCCACGGTGGTCTCCAACCCGAAGTCGGACCTCTGGACGGCCCACGGCTTCTCCTCCTGCTACCCCCTGGCTGGCATCCGCGGCAGCGTGGCGAAAAACGCCATCACGATGTTCGTCAGCGAGGTTCTCTACAGGGTGGTCAAGGACGGCGCCGCCGAAGAAGGCCTCTTCGACTGGTGCTGCTCGCAGATCCTGACCCTCGATGCGCTGGAGTCCGACTACAGCAACTTCCACATATGCTTCCTGCTGGAGTTCGCCGCCGCCCTGGGCTTCCGTCCCACAGGCGAAGATATAGCCCCCTTCTGCGGAGAGCATTTCCCTGATATACAGAAGTTTATATCCCTCCCTTTTTCCGAAGCGCTGCTGCTGCCCCTGACCGGCGCCGCCCGCACCGAAATCTGCGAAGACATAATCCGTTACCTGGAGCACCACACCGACTCCGCCATCCGAGTCCGCTCCCTTGCCGTACTGCGGGAGCTCTTCTGAGCTGGCCTTTTCCGGAAAAAGTGCTATATTTGCATAAATACTCAAAGATATGAAAAAGATTCTCGCAGCGGTAGCCGTCCTGGCCGCGTTAAGTTCCTGTAAGGCAAAGACTTGCACCATCACCGGAACGGTGGATGACCCTTCCCTTGAAAATGCCGTGGCAATGCTGCTGGAAGACGCCGATTCCGCCGAGGCGCTGGACGAGTGCACCATTAAGGACGGCTCCTTCACCCTGAAATGCCCCATAGACCCGGGCAAGAGCTATGCCGTCAAGATAGATGAGGATATGCCTCCCGTGGTCCTGGTCCCCGACGTGAAGAAGATTTCCGTGAAGGCCGGAGTCGAGCCCGCGGTCGAAGGTAGCCCCCTGTCGACCGACATCCAGGCCACCCAGACTATGATAATGGACACCTTCAACGACTACAACGCCCGCGCTATGGGCCTGCTCGAAAGCGGTGACGGCGACGGCGCCTCAGCCCTGATGGACGAGATGTATGACGTCCTGAAGGACAAGTGCCTGGAAGTGTATGAAAAGCACCTTGACGATGCCGTCGGCGTCCAGGCCCTCTCCATCATTATGCAGGACCTGAAGAAGGACCAGTTCAACGAGCTTTATGCCAAGGGCGGCCAAGCCGTGAAGGAGGCCAGATATATCAAGGAATATTATGACTCGGTCAACACCGCCTCCAAGGATATCCTCCTTGTCACCGCCGAGGACGGTACCATCACCGAGCAGTCCGGCGGCTTCGGCGACATAGTCGGCCACGGCAACTATGTCCTGGTGGACTTCTGGGCATCCTGGTGCGGCCCCTGCCGCGCGGAGACCCCCAACGTGGTGGCTGTCTATAAGAAATACAAGGACCAGGGCCTGATAGTGCTCGGCGTGCCGGTGAACGATAAGCTCGAAGACACCAAAGCTGCAATGAAAGAGCTGGGTATCACCTACATACAGGCTGTCGACCCCAAAGCCGAAAAGGCCAAGGAGTTCGGCGTGCGCGGCATCCCCCACCTTATCCTCTTCTCCCCCGAGGGCGACATCGTCCAGCAGGGAATGCGTGGCGAAGGCATTGAAGCAGCTGTCAAGAAAGTGCTATGATAGAATACCCCTCATCCCAGTGGAAAGACTACGAGCTGGTCGACTGTGGCGGCGGCGAGAAGCTTGAGCGATATGGCTCCATCCTTATGGCCCGCCCAGAGCCCAAAGCCTTGTGGGACAAGAGTTTGCCTCCGCAGAAGTGGGACAGTCTGATTCACACCCGTTTCCGCCCCGGCGCCGGTTTCGGTAAGGCCGGCAAGGAGGACAGCGGCACCTGGGAGCGCCTTCGGAAGATGCCCGACCAGTGGCTGATACGATATCCCGGCGACCCTAAACTGACACTCCGCCTTGGCCTTACCTCCTTCAAGCACGTTGGCGTCTTCCCCGAGCAGGCGCCTAATTGGGAATATATATTCCGCAGCGTCAAGGAGTTGCAGGCCCCAAAGGTCCTAAACCTTTTCGCATATACCGGCGCGGCCTCGCTGGCCGCAAGGGCTGCCGGCGCCGATGTCACCCACCTCGATTCGGTCCGCCAGGTAGTCACCTGGGCCCGCGAGAATATGGAGAACAGCGGCCTTGACGGCATCCGCTGGGTCGTGGAGGACGCCCTGAAGTTCGCCCGGCGCGAAGCCCGCAGGGGCAATGTCTACCAGGGTATAATATTGGACCCTCCGGCATATGGCCACGGTCCCGACGGCGAAAAATGGAAGCTGGACGAGCTGCTCTTCGACCTTCTGAAGACGGTCGACAGGATCCTCGCCCCCAAGGACGCCTTCCTGGTGCTGAACCTCTATTCCAACGGCTACTCCGCCGCCCTTGGCGAAACCCTTGTCCGCCAGGCCTTCGCCGGCGACCTCCGGGTCGAAAGCGGCGAACTCGCCCTGAAGGACTCCTTCGGCAAGTCCCTCCCCTTGAGCATTTTCGTCAGACTAAGGAGATAATCATAGCCCCAACAAGCTGAGAATCTCTTTCTCTTTGGCCGGAGTAATGGCTACATCATAACTTCTTTTATCGACTTCGATATGCAGCGTAGGGTGCCGCATGATGGAATGGGATATAGATTTGACGTCATCAAGATTGACTATAGTTTGACGATTGGCCTGGATGAAAACCGTTGGATCCAGGCTTTTGCCCAGTTCTATAAGTGAAAGATTCACTGTTCCCCACAGGCCTGATTCGGTATATGCACGTGTGTCGCCCAGGTCAGTCTGGATTATGACAATGTCTTCAGCCTTGACTATTATATCATTGTCGCCGTGCTTGAGGAGAAGTCGCCTTCGGTAGATATTCCCTGAATGGAAGTCTTTTGACAATTCGTCCAGAGTCGCAGGCGAAGGCATTCCTGTTTTCTTTAACGCGCGTTGCAATCCGCTGGTAGTCAAGGGCTTCAGAAGGTAGTCGATGCAATTGTAGTCGAATGCCTTGATGGCATATTCGTCATAAGCTGTAGTGAATATTATCCTGCTGCTTGTTTTGACCTTGTCGAATATGCTGAAACACAGGCCGTCTTCAAGCCTTATGTCGGAGAAGATGATATCCGGATCCGGGTGACTTGAAAGGAAACGGACACTTTCTTCAACAGATGCTGTCACTGCGACAATCTCAGCGTCAGGCAACAAAGAAAGCAACTCTTTTTTCAGGACTTCGGCAAGCAATGCTTCATCCTCAATTATCAGAATCCTCATTTTTGATATCTTTATATGTCAGAAGAGGTATTTTTACCCTGTAAATTCCATTCTCCTGCAAAGCTTGTATTTCTTTGCCTGCGAGGATCTTGTACCGTCTGGAAAGATTCTGGTTGCCCGTCTTAAGGGAAGGGGTATCGATTGGAGCATATGTGTTGTCAACAACCATATAATCGTTCTCGCAATATAGGCAAATCTCCAGCGGCGCGTTTTTCCCGTGCTTGTTGTGCCTGATTGCATTTTCAACCAGAGATTGAATCGCGACAGGGCAGACATAGGCATCGGTGTCCCGGACGGAGTCGCTGATATTGAATGATATGCCTTCATACCGGACGGCTATAAGGTTTATGTAGTCTTCCGTAAACCGTATTTCGTCTTTCAAGGGTACATAATGCTTCCCGGCAACGGAAGAGATATACCTGAATATGCCAGTCAGCTTGTCAAGGAAAGAGGCTGCGGCAGCGTCATCATTGCCGATCAGTCCGTAGAGTGCTCCAAGGCTGTTGAAAATGAAGTGGTTGTCGGATTGTATGCTCAGCACATCCAGTTTCAGCCGCAACACTTCTTCCTGGCGGTCCCGGTATTTGTTGGTCAGGGATGACGTGAAGAATACCAGCACAAACATCGAGACTACAAGGCTGTCTGATATAAAAGTCCGCCAGAAAACGTCGGGATATTCCGGCTCCAGTTCTTTATACATAATACCTATGCAGACGCAGACGATGGATATGAGGGCATATGATATAAGGACCTGTTCGAGGATAATCCGGAATCGGGGCTGTCTTCGGGAATATATCCTGGACACGGCTTTGCAGAGCATAATCGCCAGTTCGATAACGACGGCTGTTTCTATCGCGACTTCGACCAAATCTACCGCTATGGCCCTTGCAAGCAGGCCGGATTCCAGGCAAGAATAGTAGCCTATTCCCATAGCCAGCCAGATAATCCAGTTGACCAGGACGGATATGCCTAAAGCAACGAGATGTTGCTGTATCACATCCCGTTTGAGGGAGAACGGGTCTCGAAACAATCAAACAGCATCAGCGGTAATACTTCAGTCCAACAGCAAATTAAAGGTGGTTCAATGCCTGAAATGTAAGCTTGGGCAGCGGATTCTACACGTTCAGCTTCATTCTTTTGCAAAAATATGAAACCCACCGCATCTTTGCAAGAAATTTATAAAATTATGATGAAGAAGACTATAATATGGATTATTTTCTTGCTGACACTCGTTTCTTGTCAAGGCAGGGAAGATTTCGACTTGACTCCATATACCTACGAAGGTAATTTTGTGAATAATTACGGGAACTCCAGATTTGAAGTCTTTTGGATGGATGTGTTGGGCCAGACTCCGGAAGAATATGAAAGGCAAGTGAATTTCAATTTGATTGACCTGAACGGGGACGGAGTGTGTTCAAGTATGATGGAGGAGTTTGAAGATATGGGCCTGAGGGAATCGTTAAAGAAATGCAGGTGTACTACGAGAGAAACCGGCACAAAAGGGGAATGGTCTGTCTGTTTGGATATTGCATTACCAAGCCAGGAGACTGTCTTGTCAGATGACGGTAAAGAGAAAGTAGTGGGATTAACGCAATTCTTTGTCCAACTTCACGGCATCCTTCAGGTGGGAAAAGGCTGCACATTGGATAGAGACGGTTATCTGCGGGGAGAGACTTGGGGCGGGCCGACGTATGATAGCCTGCTTTATCCCCTTTCAGGACGAAGCTGCGTGAAGATAGACATCGATACCATGAAGGACGATATCGTTCTCATTGTCAATGATTTCAAGTGGTACGACTATCAGACAGACAGTTACTATACGCATCCGGTAAGAGTCATCCTTTCGCCTGTCGCTCAGTTGTAAATCACTCAAATGATAGTTATATTTGCAGGCAAGAATATGGAAATATGAAAGCCTGCAAATTAATTGTGTTTTGCACCTTGGCGATTCTGGCCGGGTGTGCCAAAAAAGTCGTTCCATCGTATCTGTGGGTGGATGCACAGGCGAGTTTCGCCTCGTTGGGGAACAGCCGCGACAGTATTGCGGCGGATTGCCGCAGGATTGCGGATATGGGTTTTACCGATATCATCGTCGATGTGCGCCCAACCTGCGGGGACGTGCTGTTTTCCTCCCGCGTCGCTCCGGCGCTGAAGGCAATGCCTTCCTGGCGAAGGGGCAAGGTCCGCCTGGTCGAACGCACCGCATCCTTTGACTATCTGCAGGCCTTCATTGAGGAAGGCCACAAGGCGGGCCTGCGGGTCAATGCCGGCGTCAACGTGATGGTCGGAGGCTGGAAGATAAAGGACTTCGAGATGGGTATGGTGTATGAGCACCCTGAGCTAAAAGACTGGTGCTCAGTGGATAATACCCCGGACGGGTTGATTAATGAATATGACGACACCCTCTCTGTCGGCGCCCGTTTCCTTGACCCTGCGAACCCTGATGTCCAGGCCTTCCTGCTGACGATGCTGGAGGACCTGGCCTCATACAAGGGCCTCGACGGAATAGTCCTTGACCGCTGCCGCTATGACGATTATGCGCTGGATGCGGGATATACGGAGTGTGCCCGCAGGGGTTTTGCGGAATATATCGGCCACGAACCCGAGGTCTGGCCCGTATTCGAAAAGAGGGGCCAGGTGTTCCTGGAAGGGGACCCCACGCCGCTCCAGGCGCAGTGGCTGACGTTCCGCTGCCGGGTCATCCACGACTTCGTGGCCAAGGCCGCCGGGGCCGTGCACTCGGTCTGTCCGAAGGTGCGCTTCGGAGTCTATGTAGGTGCCTGGTTCTCAGAATATTACCGCAGCGGCGTGAACTGGACCAGTGCGGAATATGACCTCGCCGCCTGCGAGTCCACATATTCCTGGGCCGGCCCCGACTATCAGGCCGCCGGTTTTGCCGACCTGCTGGATTTCATATTCCTTGGGGCATATACCGCCGCCGACGACATCCACGGCGACAAGGAATGGACGATGGAAGGCTTTGCCAAGCTGGGCCGCCAGCGTCTTTGCGGCAAGGTCCCCTTCGCTGCAGGGCCCGATATCGGCAATGGCAAGGGCTTCGGGGATGGCGGCAGGCAGGATGTCATTCCGGATATAGTTTCGACTATGAAATCCTGCGCCGACGGCCTTTTTATCTTCGATTTCTGCCATATCCGCCGCTATGACTACTGGTCTGCCTTCAAAGAGGCTAACAATTAGCAATAAAATTGCTATATTTGCAGACTGCACGAAAGTAAATATGCAAAACTATTAATACAATTATGCAACAGCACATTGACTCTTACGACTTCACTGGCAAGAAGGCCATCGTCCGCGTAGACTTCAACGTCCCCCTCGACGAGAACTTCAACATCACCGACGACACCCGTATCCGCAGGGCAATGCCCACGCTCAAGAAGGTGCTCGCTTCCGGCGGTTCCCTCATCATTATGTCCCATCTGGGCCGTCCCAAGAAGGTTGATCCCAAATTCTCCCTCAAGCATATCGTAGGCCGCGTGAGCGAATGCCTCGGTGTTCCCGTCCAGTTCGCCGACGACTGCCAGAAGGCCGACGCCCAGGCAGCAGCCCTCAAACCTGGCGAGGCTCTCCTCCTTGAGAACCTGCGCTACTATGCCGAAGAGGAAGGCAAGCCCCGCGGACTCGCAGAGGATGCCACCGACGAAGAGAAGAAGGCTGCAAAGGCTGCCGTGAAGGCCTCCCAGAAGGAGTTCGTCAAGAAGCTCGCCAGCTATGCCGACTGCTACATCAACGACGCCTTCGGCACCGCCCACCGCGCCCACGGTTCCACCGCCCTCATTGCGGAATATTTCCCCAACGACAAGATGTTCGGCTACCTGATGGAAGGTGAGATCAAGGCTATCGACAATGTCCTCAAGAACGCCCAGCGTCCCCTGACTGCCATCATCGGCGGCTCCAAGGTCTCTTCCAAGCTCGCAGTCCTGAAGAACCTCGTCGGCAAGGTCGACAACCTCATCATCGGCGGCGGTATGGGCTACACCTTCATCAAGGCCAAGGGTGGCAAGATCGGCAACTCCCTCCACGAGGACGAGCTCATCCCCGATGCACTCGAGATTATGCAGCAGGCCAAGGAGAAAGGCGTAAACCTCTGTCTGTCAGTTGCTACCGTCTGCGGACAGGCCTTTGACAACGACACTCCCCGCAAGATATTCCCCATCGACGCTATCCCCGATGAGTGGGAAGGTATGGATGCCGCTCCCGAGTCCCTCGAGAACTGGAAGAAGATAATCCTTTCCTCCAAGACTATCCTCTGGAACGGTCCCGTGGGCGTGTTCGAACTCCCCAACTTCGCCAAGGGCACCCTTCAGATCGCTGAAGACCTCGCCGAGGCCACTAAGGCTGGAGCCTACACCCTCGTTGGCGGCGGCGACTCCGTCGCAGCAGTCACCCAGATGGGCTATGCCGACAAGGTGAGCTACGTCTCCACCGGTGGCGGCGCCATGCTCG